>JBBRPN010000080.1:0-12362 GCA_038227925.1 Caulobacterales bacterium
CGCCGGCCCATGACCCGCTTGCGGGCGTGATTGGCGTTGATGGCGCTTTCGACGATGCGCAGATCGACGGCGTGATCCTGGGCGGTGGTCAGCAGGGCCGCGCAGTCCTTGGGAAAGCACGAACCGCCGTAGCCCGGCCCGGCGGTCAGAAAGGCGGCCCCGATGCGCCGGTCCAGCCCCACCCCTCGCGCGACCTCGCCGATGTCGGCGTCCACCGCCTCGCACAGGTCGGCGATCTCGTTGATGAAGGAGATCTTGGTGACCAGGAAGGCGTTGGAGGCGTATTTCACCAGCTCCGCCCCCCGCCGGCGCATGATGAGTAGGGTGGCGCCGCGCGCGCGCAGAGGCGCGTAGAGCCGCTCCATCGTTTCGCGCCCCAGGTCGTCCTCGGCCCCGACCACGATCCGGTCGGGGGCCATGAAGTCGATGATCGCCTCGCCCTCGCGCAGGAATTCGGGGTTGGAGACCACCGAGACGCGAAGCGCGGGCGCGCGGGCGCGGATGATCTGCTCCACCGCGTCGCCCGTGCCCACCGGGACGGTGGACTTGGTGACCACGACCAGGGGCCCGCGGGCGTGCTCGGCCACCTGCGCGGCCACCGCGAAGACGCTGGAAAGATCGGCCCCCTGGTCGCCGGCCCGCGGCGGCGTGCCGACGGCGATGAACACCGCGTCCGCCCCCTCGCCGGCCAGGGCGGCCAGGTCGGTGTCGAAGCGCAGCCGCCCGGCCGCCACGTTCCGCTCGACCACGGCCTCGAGGCCGGGCTCGTAGATCGGGACGACGCCGGCCCGCAGGCCCTCGATCTTGGCGAGGTCGCGGTCGATGCACGTCACCTCGTGGCCGAGTTCGGCGAAACAGGCTCCCGACACCAGGCCGACATACCCCGATCCGACCACCAGCAGTTTCATGGATTCGTCAAGACCCCATCCCGATCCCGCCGGCCCAAGGCCCGCCGCTCGTCATAGTGAGTGAACCCTGGCCTTGTCCATACGAAGGCGGGTAGGGCCGATTGAAACGCCAAGCCTTCACGCGGAGATCATGGAACTGGCAAATCCATCGAATAGCCGAAAGTCTCAAAATCGCGGCGATAGATTTCGTGGATCAGGTCGCATTCGGCGGGTCCCAGCAGCTCGTGCAGGTGCGAGCCGGCGTCGGTGCGGTTGCGGCGGGCCGGCCTGGGAATGGCGAGGTCCGGCACGTTCAAGCGGACCATGATCCGCGCAAGATCCGCCTCGAAGGTCTCGTAGCGGACGATATCGTCGTAGGCGATGGCGCCGATGTGGGTGAGGTCGGTCATGGCGCGGCAATGGACGTCGCGAAGCAATGGCGGCTGGCCCGCCACCACCTCGAGAAAGGAGAGCACGGAATCGACGCCCAGGTCCCTCATCCGCCGGCCCAGATACTCGCCCGCGCCCCGGCCCACGATCTTGTTGAGATAGCACGACACGGCGCGCTCGAAGGGATTGCGCACCGAGGTGAAGCGGAAGGTCGCCGCGCCGGTCAGCAGGGCCTGACGCTCGGCCTCCGGCAGCTGGCTCCAGTTCGCCTCCCGGTCGCGCCAGGCGTCGTGGATGGCGGGGCGGGATCGGCGCGTCAGCGCCCTGGCGCCCAGCATGCCCACGGCGGCGGCGACGATCGTCTTGACGGTGGTGCAGCCGGTCTTGGGAACCGCCACGTAGAGGGCCGACCGGTCGGGCGCGAAGATCATCCGCGGATTGATCCGCGCCGGCGTCTCGCCAAGGTCCACCCCGGTCGTGGAAGGAGCGCGAACCTCGATCGATGGTCCGCTCATCCCCGTGGACATCCCGCCATTTTCCATGCCTGACGTTTACTACAATTTCCCTACAGCCACCCCAGTCGCGTAAGCGACACGAACCGCCAAGCCGCCAAGGCGCCAGGTCATGCCGAGCGCACCCTGCGCTTGATACCATCGCGGAGAGAAACATTGAATTTGATCGGCAGCCAAGGCGTCGCCCCCTCAGCTCGGTGATCTTGGCGTCTTGGCGTCTTGGCGCCTTGGCGGTTCGCCGATCGATGATGCGCTCATCCCCGTTGGGCGTGATCGCTACGCCTTCGCCGCCCGCGCCTTCTGGGGTTGGAAATCGCCGGCTTCGCGCGCCGCGCAGAAGGCGGGGTTTTCGACGCGGAAGCGGGACGCCCAGGCTTCATTGAGGCCGGTCGCCTGCTGTTTCAGCGGCGCGGCGAGAAACCGGTCGTCGGTCACCGGCGGACCGTCAAGCTCCAGAAAGGCGGCGGCCTGGGCGGCGACGGCCGGCGGGTCGGCGGCCAGCGCCTCGTAGGTCAATCGCAGCGGCTCGATCCGGTGGATTTCGAAGGCGCCCTCCCAGGCGGCGTTGACTGTCTGGCTGGCGTCGATGAGCCGCCTGAGCCGTTGGGGGTCGTAGTCGTCGGCGGTCAGCACCCTGGAGGGGGCGCGCGAGGACTTGTAGGCGCCGGTCCGCCGGGCGATCAGTTCGGAGACCGCCTGGCGCACGAAATCGCGGCGGGTCAAATGCACGAAACGCCACCGCGAGACGTTGGCCGGAATCTCGCCGGTCATTGCCAGCGGGACCAGGGCCTTGACCCCGCCGCTGACCCCGAACACGCCGGCGGCGGCGTAGGCGCCGAGCAGCCATTCGCAGTATTGGCCCAGGGTCGAAAATCCCATCCTCGCCGACACGGCGTGGATGCGGGCGACCTCGAAGAATTCCTCCACCACCGCGCCATGGCTAAGCAGTCCCTCGCAGAGGAGGTGGCTGCCGACCCGCGGGGCGTGGGCAATGACAAACCGCCGCTCGAGGCCCTGAAAGGAATTGTCTCGCGGATCGACCTTCAGGCGGGCGGCGATCTGCCCGCCGATCGCGGCCAAGCGCTCGCGGTACAGATCCTGGCGAACGCTCACGCCCCTACCCGTCCACCGCCGCCCGCATGGTTTCCAGCAACCGCGCCACGGTTCGGTCGAACGCCTGGGTGGTGTGGGCGCGGGCGACATAATCGCGACCGGCCCGCGACAAGGCTTGCCGGGCCGAGGCATCGCCGAGCAATCGGTCCAGGGCCGCGACATAGTCGGCCGCCGGGGCCAGCGCCTCCACCAGCACGCCTCGGCCGTCGGCCATCAGCGCCGGGATGCCGCCCACGGCGCTGCACACACACGGCAGGCCGCGGGCCATGGCCTCGATGAGCAGATTGGGCGCGCCGTCGTAGGCGCTGGTGTAGAGCAGGGCGCCGACGGCGGCGGTGTCGATGGCCGCGAAACCCTCGAAGGCGCCGCGATAGACGATGTTGGGCTGGGCGGCGAAGGCCTCCACCATCGCGCCGTCGGAAAGCACCGGCGTTCCCCACGCCTCGTAGACCAGGTGCGGGCTCGCTCTGGCGATTTCGAGGAGGAGATCGGGCCGTTTCTGGATGTCGAGCCGCCCGGCCCACAGCACATTGGCCCCGCCGGGCGCCGGTGCGTCGCCTACCGCCTCGGGTACGGCGAGGACCACCGCCTGGTCATAGAAGGATTGGCGGGCCAGCCGCTCGGCGATGGCGTCGTTATCGGTGAACAGGGTGACGCCGGCGTCGATCAGCCAGTCGGCGACGTGGATGCGGCCCTCGCTGGCCCCGCCGGCCCCCACCGAGACGAAGAACAGCGCCGAGGCGGCGGCGATCGCCTCGGCTTGCAAGCCGCCGTCCAGGAGCAGGGCGTTGCCGAGTGAACTGTTCATGGAAATGACCCTAGGCGCGCCCGTCTGGACCAGCAGGTCGCGCAGAGCGGCGACACGGACCTCCCTGGGCTGGCGTAGGAAGGGCTCGCCGCGCAGGGTGGTGTTGGGCAGGCAGATGGCGCCGGGCGGCAGCGCCGCCGGATCGACCGCTCTGTCGGCGATCACGATCAGGCACGGCTGGCCGGTCAGCCGCTCGATCGACGCCGCCATCTCCCGCGTGACTTTTTCGGCGCCGCCGATGCCGCAGCGCGGCGCGACGATCGCCGCCGCATAGGGCCCCGAATAGGGCCACGGCGGCGCATCGGGAGCGGGGCGCGGGGCCAGCCCATCGACCGATCGCCATCCGCCCTTTCCCTCGTTCGGGGTGGGCAGGGCGCGGGGCATCCCCCGCCCGCGCTCGAGCCACAGCTGTTCGAGCACTCCCATATCCAGGTGCGGCAGGAATTCGGCGAGCCGCTCGAGGTAGGGCGTCTGGGATCTTTGGCAACGCCAGAACCCGTCGCCGCCGGCCCGGTTGTAGAAGGGGAATTTGATCTGGCCATCTAGGTAGGCGAGGCGGGCGTCGTCGTCGAAACCCATCAACAGTTCCTGCGAGAAATCGTCCGGACTCGACTCGGGGTGATCGCCGCGTTCCCGGCAGGCCTCGATCGCCGCCGCCGCCTCGTCGCGGGTCGGCGGGGGGAGGCGCGGGAGGAGGCCCAGGCCGCGATAGCGTTCGGCGAGAAAATAGTCGGCGCCCTTACGCATCGGAGGCCCTCCACGCCGCCGGCCAGCTTCGCGCCAGGCGCGCCTTGTCCATGAGCCCGATATCCGCCGCGCTCACCGACACGATCGAGGTGGGGGCGAACAGGGCGACGCAGGCCTCGCCGGCCGCCAGCGCCCTTCGCACCGACGCCGCGATCAGGGTCGAAAAGGCGAACCCGGCGGGAAAGCGCGCCAGCACCGCGCGCAGGCAGGCGCAATCGACGCCGATCGCCCCCGCCGTGGCCAGATCGGGGGGAAACCGGCCCGCCCGCAGTTCGCGCTCGTAGAACTCCACGGCATGGCGCAGATAAAGCGTCGCCGCGCCTTCCTGATCGATGACGGTCAGGGCGGGAATACGCAGCCCCGGGGGCCGGGCCGCGCCCGCCTGGCCGAACTCCATGCCCAGAAACGCCTCGCCGCGGACGAAGACGCACTCGTCTTCGCGCGCCGCCAGAAGCCGCAACGGCTGCGTCACGGCGATCGTCGCCTCCATCCCGGCGGCCAAGCCGGCCGCGAGAGGCTCGCGGGTTAGTCGGAAGACTCTCGCCTCCGCCGGGGACGGCGGGGCCGGGGCCGGGGCCGGCCAGGGCCTGGGCGCGACCACGCGCGAGCCCAGGGACCCGGCCACATAGTCGGCTTCCAGCGCCTCGTCGTATCGCAAGGCGACGCCCCGCTTTTGCCAGGCCTCGCGCGCGGTCTTTTCAAACACCGCGATGTTTTCGCTCTCCAGTCCCGCCGCCCTGAACCGATCCAGCTCGTCGAACGCCCGCGACAGAGGGTCGAAACCGTATTCGGTCACCACGTTGATCCATCGGCCGACACAGTCGCGCGTGGCCCGCGAGTAGGCCAGGGCGGCGGACGGGACCCTGGGTGAGAGCAGGTTGACCACGGTTAGGTCCTTGGCCTGGATCATGAAGCGGGCGACGAGGCGCTCGATCTTGGCCTCGCGAAGGCCGGCGGCCCTGAGCTCGTTCACCGCCAGCAGATAGCCGTCGGCGCGGCGCCGGCTTTCGAGGCCGTCGCCATCGACGATGTAGAGGCGCGGCGCGGCGCCCGCCCCGGTGAGCGTCGTCGTTAGGGCCTCGGCGGCTGGGATGCCGCCGGCCAGCCGCCGCAGATCGGCGAACACGATCGTCGAGCCGTCGCCAAAGCCGCTCGCCAGCACCTCCCGCACGAGCGTTCCGACCAGGGGCGGCGTGTGGGGGGTGAAATGCCGAACCGCCCGGCCCCCCGCTTCCACCGCCCGCAGATAGGACAGGCCGACCTCGAAGGCCTCGATCTGGCGGGCCTGTTCGAAAAACGCCGGAGTCAGCTCGCCGACCGGGATCGGATCGATGGACGGCGCGGCCGGCGGCGGAGGAAGCGCCTCGCGGGTAAACAGGGGCGAGGCCATATGAATGACGTCCCCCACCCGCCCGAGGCTGAACCGACGGGGCTTGACCCGATAATAATAGGCCGTGCCCGGCAACGAAACACGGCCGATGCCGGCGGCCAGGCTATCACACGCCCAAAGCCAATCCTCCGAGCCGAAGCCGTGTGCGTGGTCGTAGGGCTGGATGGGCATGGCCGCGAACACCTCGGTCTGGACGGCCAGATTGGCGCTCCAGTACCAATCCACCGCCAATGACAGGGGGTCGAAGGCCGGGTGGCCCGATTCCATCGTCTCGCGGACGAATTCCTGGTCGCCGAAGCCGACCATGTATTGAGTGTGGAGCACCTCGTCCCGGCGGCCGGACGAGAAGTGGTCCAAGGCGCCCTCGAACCAGTTCATCGAGAAGAAGTCGTCGCCGTCCACGAAGCAGACGACATCGCCGCGCGCCGCGGCGACCCCATGGGTTCGCGCCATGCCGAGATCGCCAAAATCGACCGCGTGCAAGCGCGCGCCGTCGATGGATCCGGCCGCCGCCTCGATCTGCCGGTGGGTGGTTTCGTCGGGACGGTCCAGCACGAATTCGACGTTGAGCCGAATGCCGCGGCCCCTGAGATGAGCGTGGACGGCGCCGATGAAGTTCGCGGTCTTGCGGCCGATGCGCCGCTCGTGGTGAAAATTGGCGACCATCGCCAGGGATCTCATGGGGGCTCCATCCGTACCCTGACGGCGTCAAGGGGAGGGGGAAGCATTATCGTCGGTGCAATGACGAGCGCTCGGCGGGCGCAGGCGTCCCGCCGCCCGCTGTCGCCCAGTTGGTGATGGGCCAGGGCCAGATCGACCCAGTCCCGCGCCACATGCGGATCGGCCTCGAGGACGCCCGCGAGCAGCGCGGTCGCCTCGCCGAAACGCCGAAATCGCAAATGCAAACGAGCCGCTAGCCGGCCGACGTCCAAGTCCGCGGGGTCCACCACCAGAAAGGCGGCGGCAAGGCGGCCGAGGGCTGTCGGATCGACCGATATCCTCGGGCCGCGCATCCGTCGCTTCGCGGCGGCCAGAAGGCGGGAAATCGCGCCTTCCGGCCACTTGGAAACATCGATCCACGGGGCCAGCGCCGCGACCATGGCCACGCCCTCCTCGCCATTGCCCTCCCGCGCCAGGCCTTCCAGGCGCGCGCGCAGGCCCGCGAGCATGCGATCCGCCGCATCCGTCAGCGCACGAGAAGGATCGACCGCCGGAGTCTCGGTCATCAAGGCCGCCAGGACGCCCCAGCGTCCGGCCGCATAGGCGCCATCGGCGGCGGCCAGCAGACTGCCGGCGCTCGCCGACAGGCGGTGAATCCGCAGCAGGGTGTCCAGATGGCGATCCGGCCGGCCCGCCTTGGCCGCCGCATCGGCCAGCAGCCGCAGGATGCCGGGATCTTCCGGTCGCAGCCGGCCGGCCTGGATCAGGTGGTCGGCGGCGGCGGAAAACTCATCCCGCGCCAGATGGCCGTGCGCCCGTTCGAGCAGGAACGCGGCGGCCCGCGCCACCGCCTTGGGGGGCGAGCCCTCATCGGGGCAAAGGATTTCGAGCGCCCTGGCCGCGTCGGCGTAGACGAACGGCGAGTCCTCGAGGATCGCGCCCTCGTGGGCCTGCCGCGCCGCGGTGATCGCCGGCGCCCGCGCCGCCGGCCCCAGATGGCCCTCTTCGATAGCCGCGGCGAGGAACAGGGCGGCGGCCGTCAGGGCAGGCCGGGCGATCAGCCGATCAACCGTATCCTGGGGGCGGCCCTGTCCCTTGGCGAGCGCCTCCAGCAGGCCGGCCACGGCCTCTCTCTGCCGGCCCAAGGCGAGCAGGGCCTCGGCGCGCACGATCGTCACCCGCTGCTCGGCGAGCAGGTCGCCGCGCCGATCCAGCACCTGGAGGGTGTCTTCCCACCGCCCGGCGCCGGACAATTCGGCGATGGCGCTCCACACCGCCGAGCCCGGTGCGCCCGCGCACAGCGCCAACCGACAAACGGCGTCCAACCGATCGCCGGTCCGGCCCGCCTTGGCGTAGATGTCGGCCAGAACCGTCAGGCCGCCCAGATTGACGGCATCCAGCCCCAACGCCGCCAGGGCGGCGGCCTCGGCTTCGCCCGCGCGACCCAGCCGCCACAGGACGCGCGCCGATTGGGCCTTGGCGTGGACCGATCGGCGAGCGGTCGCCACGATTCGCCCAAGCCTCGCCAGGGCGGCGTCCAGATTTCCTTCCGCCTCGTCGAGAAGGGCCTCGGTGAGCAGAACATCGACGATCGGCCCCGACTGGTCGAGCAGGGCGCGGTACATCTCCCGCGCCAAAGCCAGGTCACCCGAGGCGATCTGGGAGCGCACCGCCGCCACGGTGATCCGAGGCGCGGCGCCCGCTAACGGCGTTCCGGCCGATGACTGCCCCATCTCCTCCCCTTCCACCCGCGCCGCGCCACCCCCCACCCGCCCCACGCCTTTAGCGCATCCGGACGCGGCGAAGGAAGCCTCCGAGGCTATCGCGCCGGCTTCTTTTTGCCCGCCGCGGCCCGGTGAGGCCGTACAACCCCGATCAATCTATTGTCGAACTCCGCGCTGTCGCCGAACAGATACAGCTCTTCCGCCGGCGGATATTCTATTGTGTAGCCGGCGTTGGCGCTTCCGGGATTGTCGGCGTGGAGTTCGCCGATCCTGGGTGTCGGCGCGGAGCCGACGATCTCGACGATCGCCCCGCCACATTTCAGTCGTATCCTGGCGGTGGAACCCACCGACGGCAGGAATATGCCCGTGGCGATACAGATCTCCGGCCGGCTTTCGATGTCGATACGGAATTCATCGACGTTGGCCCGCCACCAGTCCGGCTCGTGAAGTTCGACATGTCGGGAGCGTCCGGAGAGATATCCGGTGAGCGCCCGGTTCTGGTAGCTGTGACTTCCCGCGAAGACCGCGTCGATCGCGGCGTCGGTCAGCGCCTCGCCGAGAAAGGCCAGAAGCCGGCCGGCCTCCCGGCGATCAGGATCGATGAGCCGATCGTAGCGCATATGAATGGCGTGATCGCGGTTGGCCCGCGCGTAGACCCCGCAGAATGCCTCGAAATCGGCAAGCTGCCTGGGCAGTCCCGGCCGGGATTCGTTGCGCCACCAGCCGCTCTTGAGCACATCGTCGATATCGCGGGTGTTGAAGACGACGGCCGACCGGGGATAGATCTGTCTTATGAACGCCAGCAATCTGGAAAGCTTACCCTCACCCATGTCGAGGTGGCGGATTTCCTTGAATCCGTACACCCGCACCGCCGGATCGGCGCTCGGCCAGAACAGCATTTCGTCCACGAACCGGCGGAATCCGGCGTTCAGACTCTCGGGGTCGTAGCGGGAGCCGCCGAACCACGGATTGCTGGGCCGGTCGTGGACCGGATTGAGCAAATGGGCGTGCGCGTCGGCGAGCGCTTCATAGGCGTCGTGAAGTTTGGCGAGAAACCCCCCGTTTTCACCGTAGACGCGGTATCCGTCGATCGCGTTCAGCAGACCTTGAAGAAGGGTCGAGCCGGATCGGCCGTAGGTGATGATAAACAGCCGGTCAAATCGCGAAGCCATGCTCTGCCTCGGTCCAAACAGCCCGGACGGGAGATTGGCCGGACCGCAGATTGGGAAGCGAGGCCCGGCGTCCTTTGGCCGCCGCTCCAAACCGGCGCCCGGGAATCCCGGCCCTTCAGCCGCCCGATCCCCGGGGCCTCGGCGCTAGAGCGCTTTTTCGCAAAAAATGGTAACGGGTTTTGCGACCGGAAAGCGCTCGATTGTTTGAGTAAGAGCCTGTTTATCCTGATCGGAGCCCGATCGGGACAGGCTCTAGCCGCCGGAAAACGCTCAAGGGCGTCCGGTCACGTCGCCTTCGGGGGCGCCACCGGTCGAAGAGTCTTCAATTCGGTGTCCAGCTCGGCCTTGCGAGCCTTGGCGTCCTGGATCGTCTTCGCGATGGCTTGGCGCTCCACCTTGATCTCGCGCATGCGCATCTTCTGGGCCCGCCCTTCCTTGTTGGCTGGTCCCTTTTTGTCCGCTCCTTGCCTGCTAGCCTTCTTGGCGGCGCGCTGCTCGGCGGTCAACGGCGTTTTGGTTTCATTCATGATGGTGGCCTTCTGTGGTTTGAGCCGCCTGTCGCGCACGGCGGCTGTTGGATGTCAACAAAAAACCGGCGATTCACGGGGGATCGACCGTGGGCGCCGGAGAGCGATTCGTGACCCTATATCAGTCCCGCCATGGGCGATGAAGCCTCGGCGTAAAGGCGCCTCGGCATCCGCCCGGCCAGCCACGCCTGGCGCCCGGCGATCACCGCGTGTTTCATCGCCGCGGCCATTCGCACCGGATCGCGGGCCTGGGCGATGGCGGTGTTCATCAACACCCCGTCGCAGCCCAGTTCCATGGCCACCGCCGCGTCGGACGCCGTGCCGACGCCGGCGTCCACCAGGACCGGCACCTTGGCCTGTTCGACGATGAGGTGGATGTTGATCCTGTTCTGAAGGCCCAGCCCCGATCCGATCGGCGCGCCCAAGGGCATGATCGCGGCCGCGCCGGCCTCCTCCAGCTTTCGCGCATAGACCGGATCGTCGGTGCAATAGACCATGACATCGAACCCATCGGCGACCAGCAGCTTGAGCGCCCGCAGGGTCTCCTCCATGTCGGGGTAGAGGGTCTTGGTGTCGGAAAGCACCTCGAGTTTGACCAGCGTTCCGCCATCGGCCTCCCGCGCCAGGCGCAGAGTCCGAACGGCCTCTTCCCCGGTGAAACAGCCGGCCGTATTGGGCATGTAGATGAACCGGTCGGGCTTGAAGTAATCCACCAGCATCGGCTGGCTGGGGTCGGAGAGATTCACCCGCCGCAGGGCCACGGTGACGATCTCGGCGCCGGCGGCCTCGGCGGCGGCGGCGTTAAGGGCGTAATCCGTCATGCGGCCCGTCCCGACGATAAGCCGCGAGCGCAAGGTGCGCCCGGCCACCGACCAGGTGTCGTCGCCAGGAGCCGTCGATCCATCCATGGGCTAGCCGCCTCCGATGAAATGCACGATCTCGATCCGGTCGCCCTCGGCCAACGCCGTCGTCGCGTAGGCCGATCTCGGCACGATCTCAAGGTTGCGTTCGATCGCGACTTTTCGACAATCGAGACCCAGCGCCGCCACCAGGGAGGCCAGGGCGCCCGGCCCGTCGAATTCCCGCTCCTCGCCGTTCACGCTCAAGCGCATGAGGCGAGCTTGTTACCCCGCCCGGCGGACGTTACAAGGCTATCGAGCGGCCGGCGGGGCGGAATGTTGAAACCGATCTATGTGCTGAGCGGCCCCAACCTCAATCTTCTGGGCGTCCGCGAGCCGGATCTCTATGGCTATCGAAGCCTCGAGGACGCGCGCCAGCTTTGCGAGGCCCGCGCCAAGGCGCGCGGCGCGGCCATTGTCTTTCGCCAGACCAACCATGAGGGCGAACTGATCGACTGGGTGCAGGAGGCGCGCCTGGAGGCCAGCGCCCTGGTGATCAACCCGGCCGGCTACGGCCACACCTCCATCGCCCTCCTGGACGCCCTAAATACCCTCGCCATACCTGTCGTCGAGTGCCATCTTTCCAACCCGGTCGCGCGGGAAGGATTCCGCCGACGGTCCTATGTGTCCCTCGCCGCCACCGGCGTGATAAGCGGTTTCGGCGTGGTGAGCTACGAACTGGCCGTCGAAGCCGCGTGCGTCCTGGCTTCGGCGGATGAATCCCCGCGACCTCAACCACAAGGCTGACCCCACCTTCATGCCCAGTCCCAAGGCCCCCGCCGATCTGTTCGACGCGCGCCTGGTGCGCGAACTGGCCGCCATTCTGGGCGAGACCGGCCTCTCGGAGATCGAGGTCGAGCGCGAGGGCCTCAAGGTCCGGGTGGCAAGGACCCTCGCCGCCGCGCCGGCCGTATTCGCCCAGGCCCCCGCCGCCGCGCTTTCGGCCCCGCCCGCCGCCGCTCCGGCGCCGGGAGCCGCGGGGGGACCGCCGGCCGAGCCGGTTCGTTCGGGCGACGTCGTCAAGTCCCCCATGGTCGGCACCGTCTATCTGCAGGCCCAACCCGGCTCTCCCCCCTTCGCCGCCGTCGGCGATCCGGTGACCGAGGGCCAGACACTGCTGCTCATCGAGGCGATGAAGACCATGAACCCCATCGTCGCGCCCAGATCCGGGGTGATCGTGGAGTTCCTGGTCGCCGACGCCCAGCCGGTGGAATACGGCGAACCCCTGGTCGTGATCGGCTAGACCGGGCCATGTTCGACAAGATTCTCATCGCCAATCGCGGCGAGATCGCGCTTCGCGTTCACCGGGCGTGCAAGGAGATGGGGATCTCCACCGTCGCGGTGCATTCGCAGGCCGACACCAGCGCCATGCATGTGCGGCTCGCCGACGAGAGTGTGTGCATCGGCCCGGCCCCGGCGTCCAAAAGCTATCTGAACATTCCCTCGATCATCGCCGCCTGCGAGATCACCGGCGCCCAGGCCGTCCATCCGGGCTACGGCTTTTTGTCGGAAAACGCCCGTTTCGCCGAGATC
>JBBRPN010000081.1:0-12314 GCA_038227925.1 Caulobacterales bacterium
CATCGGCTTGGCCATGAAGGTCGCATAGACGCCGTGAGCCAGCGCCACCTGGCGGACGATGCGCTTGAACACCAGCACCTGATCGCTGAGCGACACCGGATCGCCATGGATGAAGTTGATCTCGAGTTGGGCGGCGCCGGACTCGTGGATCATGGTGTCGACGTTCAGGCTCGCGATCTCGGAATATTCGTAGATGGCGTCCACCACGTCTTCGAACTCGTTGATCGCTTCCAGGCCGTAGGGCTGGGGAGAGGTCTCCGGCCTCCCCGAGCGGCCCGCCGGCGGGGTGAGGGGCAGGTCGGGGTCCGCGTTCACCGCCGTCAGGTAGAACTCGATCTCCGGCGCCACCACCGGGCGCCAGCCGCGGGCGCGATAAAGTTCGATCACCGCCTTCAGCACCTGGCGCGGCGAAGAGGCCCAGGGTGTCCCGTCGAGATGGTGGCCGTCGGCGAACACGAAGGCGGTGGGCGTCTTCAGGCCCGGCGCGACGCAGAGGGTCGCGGCATCGAGGCGCAGCACCATGTCGGGATCCTGGTAGGTCTCCTCGTCATCGTCGGCCCCGGCGTATTCGCCGGTGACGGTCACCGAAAAGACGCTGCTGGGCAGGCGCAGCGAGCCGTCGCGCTCCGATTGCAACAGCTTGGCCGCCGGCAGGACCTTGCCGCGCAGCACGCCGTTCATGTCGGGGATCAGAAATTCCACCTCGGTGATCCCGCGCGACTCGATCCATTCTTTTAATTCAGACACTTGGCATCATCCCCTGGCGTTCTTGCGTGTGATCGCAGTAGGATCACGCGGCGCGCCCGCCCGCGTCAAGACTCGCTCCGCCCCGAGGACCCATGCCCAGGTCATCGACCCCCGCCAAGGTGAGCGACGAGGCCGGCGCGATCGCCGGCGAGCCGCTGCTGCACGCCAGTGTCTATGAGGAACTGCGCCGGCGGCTGATCACCGGCAAGATCATGCCGGGGGTAGGTCTTTCGACCCGCGGCCTGGCCCTGGAACTGGGCGTCAGCCAGATGCCGGTGCGCGATGCGCTGAGCCGGCTGGCGGCGGAAGGGGCGGTGGAGATCCGCTCCAAACGCAAGATCGAGGTTCCGCCGATGAGCGAGGCGCGTTTCACCGACCTGCTGGAATGCCGCCTGTTGCTGGAGCCGGAAGCCGCGGTCCAGGCGCTTCCCCATATCGACGCGGCGCGCCTTAGGCGCCTGCGCGAAATCGACACCCAACTGGATGGCGCGATCGAGCGCGGCGACGTCATCGCCTATATGGAGTGCAATTTCGCTTTTCATTTCAATATCTACCGCGCCAGTCTCCGGCCCACCCTGAACCGCCTGATCGAAACCCTGTGGCTTCGGTTCGGCCCCTTCATGCGCGTCGTCTACGGCCGCTACGGCACCGCCAACCTCATCGACCAGCACCGCATCGCGCTCGCCGCCATCGAGGCCGGAGACGCCGACGGCCTGCGCCGGGCGATCGCCTCCGACATTGCCGACGGCATGGGCTTGATCGGTCGCAGCCGGTGGGCGGGGGAATAGGGCCAGATTTCGCCTCCCTATGGGAATTTCTCCCGCAACACCCCTTCCGCCGCGTCGAGGGACTGGCGGACGATTCCCAGCATCTGGTCGATCTCGGCGCGGCTGATGACCAGGGGCGGGCTCATGACCAGGGTGTCGCGGACGGCGCGGATCATCAGGCCGTTTTCGATACAGAGGTCGCGCACCATCGGGCCGCCGGTTCCGGGCGCGCCGCCGAAACGCTCGTTGGTTCCCTTGCGCGAGACAATCTCCACCGCGCCGATCAGGCCCAGGGAACGGGTCTCGCCGACCAGGGGATGGGTCGCGAGGTCGGCCAGGCCGCGAGCCAGATAGGGGCCGCTCTCCTCGGCCGTGCGGCGGACGAGGTCTTCGCGCTCCATGATCTCGATGTTCTTGAGCGCGACGGCGGCGCAGGTGGGGTGGCCCGAATAGGTGTAGCCGTGGACGAAGTCGCCCCCCTTCTCGCGCAGGGTCTCGACGATGTGGCCGGCCACCCCCACCGCCGAGATCGGCAGGTAGCCTGAGGAAAGGCCCTTGGCCATGGAGATCAGATCGGGGGTGACGCCGTAGTGCTGGAAGCCGAACCAGGAGCCCAGGCGGCCGAAACCGCAGATCACCTCGTCGCAGATGAGCAGAATGCCGTATTTGCGGCAGATGGCCTCAACGCGCGGCCAGTAGCCTTCCGGCGGAATGATCACGCCGCCGGCCCCCTGGACCGGTTCGCCGATGAAGGCGGCAACGTTTTCCGGGCCGACCGCGAGGATGCGCTGTTCGATGGCGTCGGCGGCGCGCTCGGCGAAGGCGGCGGGGTCTTCGCCAAAGCCTTCGCCGAAGAGGTAGGGCTGCATGACGTGTTCGATGCCGGGAACCCAGGGGCCGCCTTGATCGTGCATGGCCTTCATGCCGCCCAGGCTCGCGCCGGCGATGGTCGAGCCGTGGTAGCCGTTGACGCGCGAGATGATGACGCTGCGTTTTGGCTCTCCCTTCACCTGCCAATAGTAGCGGGCGAGGCGCAGGACGGTGTCGATCGCCTCGGAGCCGGAATTGTTGAAGAAGACATGGGAGAGATTTCCGCCCAGAAGCTCGGAGATCTTGGCCGCCAGCCGGACGGTGGTTGGCGCGGCGGTCTTGAAGAAGGTGTTGTAGTAGGGCAGCTCGCACATCTGCTCATAGGCGGCCTTGGCAAGTTCCTCCCGCCCATAGCCCACCTGGACGCACCACAGGCCCGCCATGGCGTCGAGGAGGGCGTTTCCGTCGCCGTCGTGGATGAAGCAGCCGTCGGCGCGGATGACGATCCGGCTGCCGCCCAGGTCGCGGATGAGGGCGTAGTCGGCCTGAGCCGGCAGATGGTGCGCCACGTCGAGGCGGCGCAGTTCGGCGATATCGTAATTGCGGAGGGTCACGTCGGGTCCTTCATCAATCGGCTAGCCGGCGGGGGGCAAGCGCACAGCCTCTGGCGCGAATCCGGCCGCGAACCGGGCGCCTGCCGGACAGCCTCAGTGCAGCCGATGGCCGCGTTCGCGCCGCGGGGACCAAACTTGGCGAAAAGCGCAAAGCTTCGATCATTTCTGAGATCACAGATGGGCCATACAACGGCGCCGCGATTCAGGAAAGCAGAATCGCCGGCGAGCAGGCGTGCCAGGCAAGCCACACCGGCTCGTCCCAGGTGAAATCCTCCTGGTCGCGGCGGGTGAGGTTGGAGCGCAGCACCCGGACCCGCCGGCCGCCGGCCAGTTCGACCTCATAGACCGACTCGCTGCCGAGGTAGGAGATCTGCCGGATCGTCCCGGCGACGAGGTTGTGGCCGTCCGGCGTGTCCTCCAGAGCGGGCGCCGTCCTCCCCTCGCCGCGCTTGTGCAATTCGATCTTCTCCGGGCGCAGAGCCACCCAGACCGTGGTCTCGTGGGCCCCGGTGACGCCGTGGTCGAGGAAGACGCGGCAGGCCAGCTCGGGCGTCTCGACCACGGCGTGGCCGGGTTCATCGACCACCAGACGGCCCTCGAACAGGTTCACCGAGCCGATGAAGTCGGCGACGAAGCGGGAATTGGGAAATTCATAGAGGTCGCTGGGCGTCGCCACCTGTTGCAGCAGGCCGCGGTTCATCACCGCGCAGCGGGTGGCCATGGCCAGGGCCTCGTCCTGGTCGTGGGTGACGAAGAGGAAGGTGACGCCGACCTTTTCCTGCAGTTGGGCCAATTCCGACCGCATGGCCTCGCGCAGTTTGGCGTCCAGGGCCGAGAGGGGCTCGTCGAGCAACAGGACGCGGGGGCGTTTGATGAGGGCGCGGGCCAGGGCGACGCGCTGGCGCTGGCCGCCGGAAAGCTGGTCGGGCTTGCGCGCGCCAAGGCCGTCGAGCTTGACGAGGTTCAGCGCCTCCTCGACGCGGCGCCCGCGCTCGGCGGCGCCGACGCCATCGACAATCAGGCCATAGCCGACGTTGGCGGCGACGCTCATGTGCGGAAAGACGGCGTAGGACTGGAAGACCATGTTCACCGGCCGTTTGTTTGGCGGGGTGCGGCTCATATCCTCGCCGTCGATCAGGATGCGCCCCTCGGTGGGGATCTCGAAGCCGGCCAGCATGCGCAGAAGCGTGGTCTTGCCGCAGCCGGAGGGGCCAAGCAAGGCGAAGAACTCCCCCTCGTCGATGGAAAGGGTGACGTCATCGACCGCTGTCAGCTTGCCGAAGCGCTTGGTGACATTCTCGAAGCGGATGATGGTCTTGGCGGGCGCGTTCATGGAGTCAAACCCTCGCCGGTCTCGGCCCGCGCCACGTCGGCGCCCTGCAGGCGCAGGGCCAGGGCGGTGAGGGCGACGGTCAGCACGATGAGAATGGTGGAGGCGGCGTTGACCTCCGGGGTCACGGAGAAGCGGACCATGGAATAGACCTTGACCGGGAAGGTGGTGGTGTCCGGCCCCGAGGTGAAGAAGGTGATGACGAAGTCGTCGAGGCTGAGAGTGAAGGCCAGCAGGGCGCCGGCCAACAGGCCCGGGCTCATGTGGGGAATGAGGATGTCGCGGAAGATGCGCCACTCGCCGGCCCCCAGATCTCGCGCCGCCTCCTCGAGATCGCGGTTGAACGAAGCGAGGCGCCCGCGGATGACGATGGCCACGAAACTGAACGAGAAGGAGATGTGGGAGATGATGATGGCCCCGAGGTTCAGCGGCCACATCAGGTCGGTGGGCCAGGGCAGGATCTGGGTGAAGAAGACCAGCATGGCCACCCCCATGCAGATCTCCGGCACCACGATCGGCAGGGCCAGGGCGCCTTCCAGGGCCGGCTTGGCGGGAAAGCGGAAGCGCCACAGCAGCAGGGCGGTCAGGGCCCCCAGGACCACGCTGAAGAGGGTCGAGACCGCCGCGATGGTCAGGGAATTGCCGAAGGCGGTTATCAGGTCGGAGTCGGCGAAGGTTTGGGCGTAGTATTTCAGGGTGAAGCCGCGCCAGACGATGTTGCGCCGGGAATCGTTGAAGCTGAACGCCATCAGGGTGATCAGCGGCGCGTATAGAAAGAGTGCGACCAGGGCCAGCCACACCCGAATCGGCCAGCGACGCAGATATTCCAGAGGCCCCGGCGGCGCGGCTCGCACCCGCCCGTTCATGGTCCAGCCTTCTTGCGGCCCCGCGCCACGATGGCCTGCACGGCGATGGCGACGAAGGTCATGTACATCAGGAGGAACGACAGGGCGGCGCCGAACGGCCAGTCGTTGGCGCTCTTGAACTGGCGCTCGATGATGTTGGCGATCATCTGGCTGTCGGGCCCGCCCAGCAGGTCGGGGGTGAGATAGGCGCCGATGGAGGGGATCAGGGTGATCAGGATGCCGGAGATGATGCCCGGCATGGCCAGGGGAACGACCACGCGTCCGAACGTGGTCAGGTGCCCGGCCCCCAGGTCGAGGCTGGCTTCCAGAAGGGAGCGGTCGAGGCGGTCGAGTGCGGCGTAGAGGGGCAGAACCATGAACGGAAGCTGGACATAGACCAGGCCGAAGACGACGGCGAAATTGTTGTGCAGAAGTTCGAGGGGCTGGAAGGGGGTCAGGGGGTGGCCGAAGAGAGCGCCGACATGGCTGGCGCCGCCCCACAGGAAACCTAAGGCCAAGTTGATGTAGCCCTCGTCGCGCAGCACCGCCATCAGGGCATAGGTGCGGATGAGCAGGTTGGTCCAGAACGGCAGCATGATCAGCAGCAGCAGCCAGACCTTGGTCTTCTCCGGGGCGAAGGTGATGGCGATGGCGACCGGAAAGCCGACGATGAGGCAGAGAATGGTGGTCAGGCCCGCGAACCACACGGACTTGAAGATGATGCCCAGATAGAGCGGCCGCAGGGCGTGGGCGTAGTTGGCGAGGGTGCCATCGACGGCGATGCGGGTGAGGCTGGCGTTGTCGCCGAAGCTGTAGGCCCAGATGATCCCCAGCGGGACGAGGAAGAAGGCGATCAGCCAGAACACCGGCGGGACCCCGAGCGCGGCGAACACCGCCTTGGCGCGTTTCCAGGATTCATCCATGGGAGGGATGCTCCATTGGGCATCGAGCGCGCGGCCGGACGCCCCCTCCGTCACGCGATGCGAGAGAGCATCGCGCGCCACCTCCCCCGTGAAGACGCACGGGGGAGGAGTAAATCGAGCCTGGCTTTGCTCCTTTCCTCCCTCGCGAAGCGGGGCAGTTGGCGCGGCGCTCTATCGCGCCATGACGGAGGGGGCGTCTGGCGGCGCTCATCTCCCTCACGCCGCGAAGATCCGGGTGACGGTTTCGTCGTAGAGGTGGGCGCGGTCCAGGCCCTCGAAATCGGCGTATTCGCAGCGCGCCATGACCGCCGGCGGCGGAAAGATCACCGGGTTGTCGCGATAGCTGGCCGGCATCAGGGCCAGGGCGGCGGCGTTGGGGGTGGGGTATTTGATGGTGTCGTAGACCTCGGCCCCGACCTTGCCGTCCAACAGGAAGTTGATGAATTGATGGGCGTTGTCGGGGCGCGGCGCCCCCTTGGGGATGCACAGGCAGTCGGAATTGAGGATGCTCCCCTCGCGCGGCACCACGAAATCCAGATCGGAATCCTCGGTCATCACCTGGGCGATATCGCCGTTATACTCCATGACGATGTCGATATCGCCGGCCAACAGCAAGTCCTGGCCCTCGTCGTGGTGGAAGATCTTTATATTGGGCTTCTGGCGGACATACATCCGCGCCACCTGGTCGATGACCGGAACGGGTATGTGGCGCACCGAATAGCCCAGGTATTTCGCCCCCAGCTCGATCAGGTCGTCGGCCTCGGAGAAGAGGCCGATGCGGCCCTTGTAGCGGTCGCTATCCATCACCCATTTCCAGCTGTCGGGCACGCCGTCGATCTTCGACTTGCGGTAGCCGATGCCGAGCACCAGCCAGGTGTAGGGCATGGAATAGTGGCGGCCGGAGTCGAACGGGACGCTCTGGAAGGCGGGCAGCAGATTGATCCGGTTGGGAATCTTGGCCAGATCCAGCGGCATCAGCATGTCGGCGATCCGCAGGCGGGTGACGAACTCGTTGGAGGGCACGATGACATCGAAGCCGGGATTGCCGGCCTTGAGCTTGGCGAACAGCTCGTCGTTGTTGGAAAACAGGCTCATCTTGACGGCGATGCCGGTGGCCGCCTTGAAGTCGGCCAGGGTGGTCTTCCCGGTATAGGTGTCCCAGTTGTAGAGGTTGAGCTTACGCTCCTCGCCGTTGGGGCCGATTTCGCCCTTGCGCGCGCAGGCGTCCAGGCTGAGGCCGGCGGCGGCGCCCAGGCCCGCGAGGAGGGAGCGGCGGGAAGACTTGCGAGCGGTCATTCCTCCCCCCACCGATAGTCCTCGCCCCGCTTGCGGGGAGAGGGTTGGGTGAGGGGTTTCTCGGCGGGACGGATCTTCGCGGAGAAGGCGGCGCGTCGGCGCGACCCCCTCACCCTACCCTCTCCCCCGCAAGCGCGGGGGGGAGGGCTAAGTATGGCGGGCAGTTCTTGTTTGACCCCCATCACGCGTTCTTCAGATACCAGTCGTAGTCCAGCGGCGAGACCACTTCGAAGAATCGGTCCTGTTCGAGGCGTTTGACCTGGGCGAACATGGTGACGAACCGCTCGCCCAGATAGTCGCGCATCACCGCCGAGGCCTCGAAGGCGTCGAGGGCGGAAAACCAAGTGGCGGGCAGGCGTTCGGTCATCTTGGCGGCGGCGGCGTAGCCGTCGCCCTCGACGGGCGGGCCGGGGTCGATGGCGCCGGTCAGGCCATGGTGGACGCCGGCCAGGAGGGCGGCCAGGGCGAGATAGGGGTTGGCGTCGGCGCCGGCGACGCGGTGTTCGATGTGGCGCGAGGCGGGCGGGCCGGCCGGCACCCGCAGGGAGACGGTGCGGTTGTTGATCCCCCAGGTGGGGGCGACCGGGGCATAGGAGTTGGCGCGGAACCGCCGATAGGAATTGGCGTTCGGGGCGAAGATGGCCATGGCCTGAGCGATGCCTTCCTTGAGGCCACCCACCGCGTGACGCAGCGGCGGCGCCCCGGCCGGATCGCCAGAAGTATTGGGGGCGGCGAAGATGTTCTTCCCCGCCGCGTCATTGACGCTGACGTGCAGATGCAGGCCGCTGCCGGCCCGCTCGGCGAACGGTTTGGCCATGAAGGTGGCCTCGCAGCCGTGGCTGGCGGCGACGCCCTTGGCGATGCGCTTGTACATCACCGCCTCGTCGGCGGCGCGTAGGGCGTCGGGGCCGTGCTTCAACGTCAGCTCGAGCTGGCCGGGGGCGTATTCGGCGATGGCGCCTTCCAGCGGCACCCCTTGCGCGTCGGCGCCGGCCCACAGCTCACGCAGAAAGGGCGCGAAATCCTCCAGTTCGCGCAGGCCGTAGACGCCGTGCTGAGTCGGCCGCTCGCCGGTCGCCGCCGCCCCGGCCAGTTCGACCCCGCCCGACGCGGTCCGCTTGCCATCGAGGAGATAGTATTCCAGTTCGCAGGCGACGACCGGGGTCAGGCCGTTGGCGGCGAAGCGGTCCAGCACGGCGCGCAGCACATGGCGCGGATCGAGGTCGTTGGCGGTCCCGTCCAGTTCGTAGAGAGAGGTGATGACCTGGGCCACGTCCGCCCCCAGCCACGGGGCGGGAACCAGGGTTCCGGGCGCCGGCCAGGCCAGGCGGTCGGCGTCGCCGTCCGCCCACACCAGACCGGTCTCCTCGCAATCGCGGCCGGTGATGTCGCAGACCAGGATCGAGCCGGGCAGAAACCGCCCCTGTTCATAGACCGCCATCAGCTCGTGACGGCGCAGCCGCTTGCCGCGCGGCACGCCGGAAAGGTTGGTGAAGATCACCTCGACGAATTCGATCTGGGGATTGGCGGCCAGGAAGGCTCGCGCTTCGTCCGGATCGGCGATGGGGCTGGGCGAGGGCAATGGGCGGACCTGGGCGCGGGTTTTTTAGCTCTGTGATCACTCTCGGTTTCTTCGGCGCGGGCTGTCAAGCGCGCCTTGACCGAGGCCGTCCGATCCTGAAAGGCTGGACGGATCGGCGGCGATGCGTAAAGGCCCTCCATGACCGACACTGGCGGCGAGACGCCCACCCCCCACCTGCGCCCCGATCTGAGCTACGGCGCCTATCTGCGGCTCCCCCAGATCCTGTCGGCCCAGGCGCCCAGGTCGGATCAGCACGACGAATTGCTGTTCATCGTCATTCATCAGGCCTCCGAGCTTTGGATGAAGCTGTCGCTGCACGAGCTGGCGGCGGCGCGCGCGCATATCAGGGGCGACGACCTGGGCCCGGCCTTGAAGATGATCGCCCGGGTCAGCCGCATCCAGGCGCAGATGATCCAGTCGTGGGACGTGCTGGCGACCCTGACGCCCAGCGAATACAGCCGCATCCGGCCGTTCCTGGGGCAGAGCTCGGGATTCCAGTCCTATCAGTACCGGTTGCTCGACTTCATCCTGGGGGCCAAGGACGGCGCCCATCTGCGGGTGCACGAGCCGGACCCCGCGGTTCACGCGGCGCTAAAGGCCATGCTGGAGGCGCCCAGCCTCTACGACGAGACCCTGCGCCTGCTGGCGCGCCGCGGCTACGCCATTCCGGCCGACCATCTGGAGCGCGACTGGAGCGGGCCCTATGTGGCCAGCGAGGCGGTGGAGGCGGCGTGGCTGGCCATTTACCGCGACCCGGAAGGGGCGTGGGACCTCTACGAACTGGCCGAAAAGCTGGTCGATCTGGAATACCGCTTCCAGCAATGGCGGTTCAGCCACATGAAAACGGTGGAGCGAATCATCGGCTACAAGGTCGGCACCGGCGGCAGCGGCGGGGTGAGCTATCTGGTGAAGGCGCTGGACGCCTCGTTCTTTCCGGAATTGCTGAAGGTGCGGACGAATTTGTGACGCAATAGTTCCTTCCCCCCTTGCGGGGGAAGGTGGCGCCCCCGGCTCCGAGAGGAGCCGGGCCAAACGTCAAGATTTGGCGCCGGATGGGGGATGACAACGAACGCCGGGGATTCACCCCCACCCCCAACCCCTCCCCGCAAGGGGAGGGGAGCTGTGGAAAACCCTACTTCAGATGCTTCGCAAGATGCTTGTTCATCTCGAACATATCGACCTTGTCCTTGCCGCCGAATACCGGTTTCAGCTTGGCGTCGGCGAGAATCTCGCGCTTGTTGGCGGGGTTCTGCAGTTTGTGCGCCTTGATATAGGCCCACATCTTGGACACCACCGTGCCGCGCGACAGGGGGGCCGAGCCGACGACGGCGGACAGTTCCGGGGAGGGTTGCAGAACCTTCTGCAGGCCATTGGGTTTTTTTACGGGCGTGTCCGCCATGATATCTCCTAGCTCCCTGCTATGGCGCGCGGCGGGAAGGGGCGGCGCGCCGGTAGAGAGGGACAATGGCGCATTCTTCGCTCTTGCCAAGCCCCTCATTGACAAATCGACGCGTTTCCGGCGCGGAATGGCGTCCGAAAGGCCGCGGCTACATCCGGTGGGTGGTGAGCAAAAGGCTGGTCTCGGTGGCCGAGACGCCGTCGATGGCGCGGATGGCGTCCAGGACGGCGCTGAAGGCGGCCAGGCTTTCGGTGTTGAGTTCGGCGATCATGTCCCAGCGGCCGTTGGTCATGTGGACCCGCTCCACCTGGGGAAAGCCACGCAGGGCGCGCAGGACGGCGCCGGAGCGTTCGCGCTCGCCCTCGATGGCGATGGCCATGATGGCGCGCACCCGCTGGGCCTCGCTCTCGGCGCGGGCCTTGACGGTGAAACCGGCGATGTCGCCGCGGGCGGTCATCCGGTCCAGGCGGTTCTGCACCGTGCCGCGGGAGACGTTCAGGGTCTTGGCCAGGGCGGCGACCGGCGCGCGGGCGTTGGCGCGCAACAGGGCGATCAGCTTGCGGTCGGTCTCGTCCACCCGTCACCCGTCAAACCGTTACCTGGCAAATCGCCAGTGAATGCCCGACAAATAGTCAATCTTTCCGACAAAAGCGAGACATTCGGCGCCTTTCCCTTGGCCGGCGGCGCTAGCATTTCTTGTCCACCTGGAAACGACTCCCGACCGGCCAAGAGGTTTTCCCATGAACGCGCGACCGAGCTACCTGATGACCGACGCGGCGCAATTCGACGTCGCCTATCAGATCAACCCGTGGATGCGGCCCAATGTGTGGGACGCGGCGCCCGAGGCCAATCGCCAGGCGGCGATGGAAGGGTCCAAGGCCCTGCGCGCCGCTCTGGAAAAAAGCGGCGCGGCGGTGCGGACGATCGCCGGCGTGGCCGGCCTGCCGGACCTGGTGTTTCCGGCCAACGCCGGCATCGTGCTGGACGGCAAGGTCCTGGCGGCGCGGTTCCGCCACCCCGAACGGCGGGGCGAGGAGCCGCATTTCCTGGCGGCCTTCGAGGCTCTGAAGGCCCAGGGCCTGCTGACCGAGGTCACGCAGATCGAAGGCTGCTTCCAGGAAGGGGCCGGCGACTGCGTCTGGGACGCCACGCGGGGCCTCTTCTGGGTGGGCAGCGGCCCCCGCTCGTCCCCGGAGTCGGTCGCCATCATCGCCGACTATTTCGGCCGGAAGGTCGTCCATCTGCCGCTGGCGACCGACCAGTTCTATCATTTGGACACCTGCTTCTGCCCCTTGAGCGGCGGCGAAATCCTCTACTATCCGCCGGCGCTTTCGGGCGCCGCGCTTGCCGCCCTCTACGCCAACACCCACCCCGACCAGCGCATCGAAGCCGAAGACGAGGACGCGGAGGCCTTCTGCGTCAACGCCGTCTGCCTCGGCCGCACCGTCATCATGGCCGACCCCGCGCCGCGGCTTCGCGCCCGGCTGCGCGAGCGCGGCTATCGGGTGATCGGGGTCAATCTCGCCGAATTCATCCTCTCCGGCGGCGGGGCCTTCTGCATGACCCTGCGCCTCGACCTAACCAGTGTTCCCGCCCGCGTATCCGCCCCTGAACTCGTCAACCTCTGAGGCCCCGTCATGACCACCGAGACCCTGGAACGCATCCGCCCGCAGACCGACTTCCTGGCCCTGGAGGCCGAGTACGGCGCGCGCAACTACAAACCCCTCGACGTGGTCCTGACCCGCGGCGAAGGCGTGTACGTCTGGGACGTGGACGATCGCCGCTATCTCGACTGCCTGTCGGCCTATTCGGCGGTGAACCAGGGTCACTGCCACCCGCGCATCCTGGAAGCGATGATCGCCCAGGCCGGGCGGCTGACCCTGACCTCGCGGGCCTTCCGCAATGACCAGCTCGGCCTGTTCTACGAGGAACTCTGCACCCTCACCCGCTCGCATTCGGTGCTGCCGATGAACACCGGCGTCGAGGCGGTCGAAAGCGCGC
>JBBRPN010000082.1:0-12253 GCA_038227925.1 Caulobacterales bacterium
CGCCCTTCACAAGTCGAAGGCCATTTGCTACGCCCGCCGGCCACTCTCGTCGCGGTCGTGGCGGAATTGGTAGACGCGCAGCGTTGAGGTCGCTGTGGGGTAACTCCCGTGGAAGTTCGAGTCTTCTCGACCGCACCAGATTGTTCGGCCCGCGCGGGGCGCCGAGCTCCCATTTGACATCGGTCAAAAAACCCCTTGCGTCGGACCTTGGGTCATAGCGGCGGACTCTTTTTGTCCAGAGAGAAAGCCGCATGTCGATCGTTCCCATCGTCCAATACCTGTCGCCGGCCCAGACGGCCGAGGCGCTCGGCGTCACTGTCCGCGCGCTTCGGATCTATGAGCAGAAGGGGCTGGTGCGGCCGTTGAGGTCGGAGGCGGGCTGGCGGGTCTATGGCCCCGAGGCGCTCGCCCGCCTGCACCAGGTGCTGACGCTAAAGCGCCTGGAGCTCAGCTTGGCGAAGATCGCCGTCCTGATTTCAGGGCGGCTCGCCGAGCTGGATGGCGTGCTCGAACTGCAGGAAGAAATCCTGTCGCGTCGGCGGCGGGAAGCCGAGCGGGGACTTCAACTCGTCCGCTCGGCCCGCGCTCGCCTCGCCTCGCCTCGGGCGGAACGCTCTCGCTGGACGATCTGACCACACTCACCAGGGAGACCACCATGAAAGACGAGATGCCCGACTGGGCCAGGAAGATGCAGCCGATCATCGACAAGCATCTGAGCGCGGAGGAGAAGGCGGCGATGACTGCCAGGGCCGAATCCTGCGATCAGGCAAAGGCCGGCGCCGAATGGGAAGAGATTATCGCCAAGGCCAAATCGTTGATCGGAACCGATCCCGCCACGCCGGAGGCCTTGGACGTCGCCCGGCGGTGGCGGGCCCAGGTCATGTTGGCGACCGGCGGCGATCTGGCCGTAACGGCCAAGATGGGCGAAGCTTGGCGGGAATCGCTGGCCAGTCCGGAGGTGGCGCCCGCGTTGCCCTTTGGCCCGGAGGTCTGGGCGTTCGTAGGCCAGGCGATGGCGCACCTGCCGCCGATCGCCTGAGCGAAGGCGACGAATGGCGGGGAGCGTGCTAGGCTCCCCGCCATGATCCCCAACCACGGACCGACGATGGATTTTGGCCTGGGCGAGACCGCCGACGCCATCCGCGAAACCACCGCCCGCTTCGCCGCCGATCGCATCGCCCCGCTGGCCGCCGAGATCGACACCTCCAACACCTTCCCCCGTCAGCTTTGGCCGGAAATGGGCGCGCTCGGCCTGCACGGCATCACCGTGGAGGAGGACTTCGGCGGCCTGGGCCTGGGCTATCTCGAGCATGTGGTGGCCATGGAGGAGGTGTCCCGCGCCTCGGCCTCGGTGGGCCTCAGCTACGGCGCCCACTCCAACCTCTGCGTCAATCAGATCCGCCGCTGGGGCTCGGCCGAACAGAAGCGCCGCTATCTGCCGAAATTGATCAATGGCGAGCACGTCGGCGCCCTGGCCATGAGCGAGGCGGGAGCCGGCTCGGATGTCATCTCCATGCAACTGCGCGCCGACCGCCGCGGCGACAACTACGTGCTCAACGGGGCCAAATTCTGGATCACCAACGCCCCTCACGCCGACGTGGTGGTGGTCTATGCCAAGACCGACCCCGAAAACGCCAGCCGGGGCGTCACCGCCTTCATCGTCGAGAAGGATTTCGCCGGTTTCTCCTGCTCCAAGAAGCTCGACAAGATCGGCATGCGCGGCTCCGACACCGGCGAACTGGTGTTCGAGGACTGCGAGGTCCCCGAGGAGAACCTCATCGGCCCGGAGAACGGCGGCGCGGGCGTGCTGATGAGCGGCCTTGACTATGAACGCACGGTGCTGGCCGGCGGGCCGCTAGGGATCATGCAGGCCTGCCTGGATACGGTCCTGCCCTATGTGCGCGAGCGCAAGCAGTTCGGCCACCCGGTCGGAACCTTTCAGCTCATGCAGGGCAAGATCGCTGACATGTACGTGGCCCTCAATTCCGCCCGCGCCTATGTCTACGCCGTGGCCAAGGCCTGCGACGCCGGCCACACCACGAGGTTCGACGCGGCCGGGGCCATCCTGCTGGCTTCCGAAAACGCGGTCCAAACCAGCCTTGAAGCCATTCAGGCCCTGGGCGGGGCCGGCTATCTCAAGGAATTTCCCGTCGAGCGCCTGCTGCGCGACGCCAAGCTCTACGACATCGGCGCGGGCACCAACGAGATCCGCCGGTTCCTCATCGGGCGGGAACTGGTGGGAGCCTAGGGCCGCCTCAGGCGCGCTCGATTCGCGCCGCGTAGCAACCGCGCTTGGCGTAGTGGGCGTGGAGATAGGCGACCTCCGGCTTGGCTAGGAACCGCTCGATGCCCCTCTCCAACGCGTCGCCGTCCACGAGATCGGCGTCGATCATCATGTGCCCCGCGTCGAAGGCGCGCAGGGAAAGGACGCGCGAACGCAGGGCGTCCGGGATTTCGTCGATGCGGTCGTAGGTGCGGCTCGCGCCTTCGCGGACGAAGACGGCGTGGCTGGCGCGGTAGGGGGTGTCGGCGCTCTGATGGACGTAGCCCACCAGCAGAACGCTCTCGCCCGGCTCGGCGTCGCGCACCTCGATCCGATCGGGAAAGCCGGGCTTTGCGTCGGCGATGTAGCGTTTCGCGCCGCGGGCCGCCAGGTCGACCTCGGAGAGACCAAAGAGGTGTTGGAAGGGTTCGGACGGCAGGCCGGTGATGCGGTAGCTCATTGGGCAATCTCCATTGAGAACGTCGCCTTCCATAGGATCGTCCTGACGCCGCCGCGCGCGGTTTTCGGCCATCGCATCCGTTTCGATTTAAGGCAGGGGGCCAAAGCAAAGGGCCGCCCCGTTGCCGGGACGGCCCTTCCATCGTCGTGACCGCGGCGGTCTCGGGCTTGGCCCGATGAACCGCGACCTTCAAGTCCTTTCGGGCGTCAGAACGCCGTCAGGAGCGAGCCTCCATCTTAAGGCTCCAGGTCGCTTGCGACCGCGGTTGGAGACAATGAGACACTGGACCACCTCCTTTCAGCTGTTGAGACAGGGAAGAGGATATTAAGCGCGATTTTCCGTGAGTCGCAACAATGCTTGCCCGCCTTGACAGAACCAGGACCCCGTGCGCCCTTCCGCGCCTTTCCAAAACCAGCCTTTTCGGGACGTCACGATGCACGCCTATCGCACCCACACTTGCGGCGCCCTGCGGCTCGCGGACCAGGGCGCGACCGTGCGGCTGTCGGGCTGGATCCACCGCAAGCGCGACCACGGCGGCCTGCTGTTTGTCGATCTGCGCGATCACTACGGCCTGACCCAGCTTGTGGTTCACCCAGGCGCGCCGGGCTTCGAGACGCTGGAGCGGCTGCGGGCCGAGAGCGTGGTCAGGATCGACGGCGAGGTGGTGGCGCGCGCACCCGATACGATCAACCCCAACCTGCCCACCGGTGAGATCGAGGTGCGGGTCACCACTGTCACCATCCTGTCGGAAGCCGCCGAATTGCCCCTGCCGGTGTTCGGCGAGCCGGACTATCCCGAGGAGATCCGCCTGGCGCACCGCTATCTCGATTTGCGCCGCGAGACCCTGCATCGCAACATCGTCCTGCGCTCGAAGGTGATCGATTCCATCCGCCGTCGGATGGTCGATCAGGGGTTCACGGAGTTCCAGACGCCGATCCTCACCGCCTCCAGCCCCGAGGGGGCGCGCGACTTTCTGGTTCCTTCGCGCACCCATCCGGGCCAGTTCTACGCACTTCCCCAGGCACCCCAACAGTTCAAGCAGCTTTTGATGGTGGCCGGCTTCGACCGCTACTTCCAGATCGCGCCGTGCTTCCGCGACGAGGACGCCAGGGCCGACCGCTCGCTGGAATTCTACCAGCTAGACGTGGAGATGAGCTTCGTCACCCAGGAGGATGTGTTCGCGGCCATCGAGCCGGTGCTGCACGGCGTGTTTGTGGAGTTCGCGGCTGGCAAGCCGGTGACGCCCCACCCCTTCCCGAGGATTGCCTGGCGCGACGCCATCGCCCTCTATGGAACCGACAAGCCGGATCTGCGCAATCCGCTGATCATGGCCGATGTATCGGCGGATTTCCGGGGCGGGGGCTTTGGCCTGTTCGCCCGCATGCTGGAGAGCGAAGAGAACGCCGTCTGGGCCATCCCCGCGCCGGGCGGCGGCTCGCGCGCCTTCTGCGACCGCATGAACGCCTGGGCTCAGGGCGAGGGCCAGCCGGGGCTGGGTTACATCTTCTGGCGCGAGGGCGACGGCGAGGAGGGCGGCGCGGCCGGCCCCATAGCGCGCAATCTGGGACCCGAGCGCACCGAAGCGATCCGCCGGCGGTTGGGGATCGAGATCGGTGACGCCGCCTTCTTCGTGGGCGGCGATCCCAAGACCTTCCACAAATTCGCGGGGCTGGCCCGGACCAAGGTCGGGAGCGAGCTTTCCCTGATCGATCCGGACCGGTTCGACTTCTGCTGGATCGTCGATTATCCGATGTACGAGATGAACGAAGAGTCGGGCCACGTGGACTTTTCGCACAACCCCTTCTCGATGCCGCAGGGGGAATTGGCGGCCCTGGAGACCCGCGATCCGCTCGACATCCTAGCCTGGCAATATGACATCGTCTGCAACGGTTACGAGCTGTGCTCGGGGGCGATCCGCAACCATCGACCCGAGGTGATGCTGAAGGCCTTCGAGATCGCCGGCTACGACGCCGCGACGGTGGAGCGGGAGTTCGGCGGCATGCTGAACGCCTTTCGCCACGGCGCGCCGCCGCATGGCGGCCTGGCGCCGGGGATCGACCGCATCGTCATGCTGCTGGCCGGCCAACAGGCGATTCGCGACGTCATCGCTTTTCCCCTCAATCAGCAGGGCCAGGATCTGATGATGAACGCTCCCTCCGCCGCCCGCGCCGCCCAGCTCGAGGAATTGCACATCCGCCTGGCGCCAGCGGCGAAGGCGTAGGGATATGGCTTACCGCCGACCTCCGCACACGCGGCCGGTCAGGCCGGAGGGCAGGCGGGTTCTGGCGTCGGAACAGGCGCCGTCCAGTTGATGCTGGGTCAGGTTGCGCGCCTGCGAGAGGTCGGCCCCGGCCAGGGAGGCGTGCAGGAGCTCGGCGTCCTTGAAGTCGGCGTTGGCGAAGGCGCCGTCGGCCAGGTCGGCGCCGGTGAAGTTGGCGTCCTTGAAACTGGCGTCGCCGGCTTTGACCCGCGCCAGGTTCGAACCCACCATCTCGGCGGCGTCGAAGCTGGCGCCGGTGAGGTCGGCGTTCATCAAGTTCGCGCCCGCCGCTTCCAGGCCGGCCAGCTTGGCCTCGGAGAAGTTGGCGAGCATGAAACGGGCGCCGGTCATGGAGGCGCCTCGGACGTCGGCGTGCGACAGATCGGCCCCCGTGAAGTTCGAACCCACGAAGGCCGCGCCGCGCAGATCGGCCCCGACAAGAGACGCCCCGGCGAAATCGCAGCCCATGAACTTCGCGCCGGTAAGCTTGCGTCCGGCCAGGTCGCAATGGGGACAGGCGCCGCCGAAGGACACCAATCTGGGCACGTTAGGCGCGGCGGTCAGAGCGTTGGCGTCACCCGCCGCCAGCAGGCCGCAGGCGCCGAAGATCAGGGCAATCCTTTTGATCCAGGAGCGGGCGGGCACGGGAATGGCTTTACCTTCGGAGACATCAAACCCCCTAAGTGGGCCATGACCTCGCGCGGCGCCAATTAAATCGCCGCAACGTCGGGACGGCGCCCGGCCGTCAGCCTTCCGTGTCGCCCAATCTGGCGGCCCGCGCCCCGCAGGTCTGGCAGACGCGGCTTTCGCCCTTGCGCACCAGGGCCAGGTCGCCGCAGGCGGGGCAGACGTCGGCGCCGCGCGGCGCGCCGCCCGCGCGGCCGGGCAGGGGCAGGAAGACCAGGTTGTCGGGCGCCCCGCCGCGGGAGAAACCCTTGGAGATGAAGCGCGAGGCCGGCTGGGGCTGGTCGGCCGCTCCGGCGCCCAGCCCGTCGGCGTCGAATTCGGCGGGATCGACGTTGGCGAGGTCGGCGCGACCCAGATAGGAGACCCCCAACTCGCGAAAGGCGTAGTCCAGGATGGAGGTCGCCGAGGCGATGGCGCCGTTGCCGGTGACCGGTCCGGCCGGCTCGAAGCGGGTGAAGACGAAGGCATCGACGAACTCGTCCAGTGGCACGCCGTATTGCAGGCCGATGGAGATGGCGATGGCGAAATTGTTCATCAGCGAGCGGAAGGCGGCACCTTCCTTGTGCATGTCGATGAAGATTTCGCCCAGCTCCCCGTCGTCATATTCGCCGGTGTGCAGATAGACCTTGTGTCCGCCGACGGCGGCTTTCTGGATATAGCCCTTGCGGCGGTCCGGGAGCTTGCGGCGGCTGCGGCTCACCTCGACGACGCGCTCGACCACGCGTTCGCGAGGCGGCTGGATCGGGTCAGGTTCGGCGGCCGGGGCGACGGGCGGGTAGAGCGCGAAGCCGGCCGGCGCGGCGGCGCGGCGCAGGCGGAGGGCGTGTACGCTGGCGCGCGCAGCCGTCGCCTGCAGGCGCGAGGCTTCCTCCGGCGGGGCCGTGAAGGCAAGGGCGAGATCGGCCGGCAGGGGCGTACAGGTGAAGGGTTGGACGGCGCCGAGCATGGCCAGGTGCATCGCGGTGGATATCTCGGCGTCGCCGAGAAACACCCCCCGCTGGGCCGGTGAAAGAAACGGGGCGTCGGCCAGACTGCCGCTCCCGAGCGCGAAGACTTCGGCGGCGGCGATTTCGCCCGGCGTGAACCCGGCCAGGGAAAGGGTATCGAAGGCGGCGTCGGCGAGAGCGTCTTCCGAAGCGCCCAGCACATCGCGCACAAAGCCGGCCCCGACGACGGAGGGCGCGAAGGCGGCCTTCAGCGTGGCCGCTTCGCCGAGCGCGCCCTCCACGGCGGTAACTTCATGGTCAGTGAAGCCCTTGGCGGCGAGGGCGTCGCGGTCGATGGCGGGCGCCCCCTCCAGAGTGCGATGGCCCAGGACATGCCGGCGGGCCGCCAGGATGTCGGCGCCCAGATGCGTGAGCCCCTGGACCGCGAACGGCGACAGCAGGGCGAACGGCCGGCCATCGGCGCTTTCCGCCAGGGCGACCGGGCCGCGCCAGGGCGAGGGGCCAAGAGAAAGACCGCCGAGTCGCAGGGCCATCTCCGGATCCTCGACGGCGCCGGTCACCTGCGCGTTTCGCAAGCCGGTGGCCTCGGCGGCGTCGAGGCTCCGAGCAAGGAGCTCGCGCGCGCGGATCGCCGTGGGGCTGTCCTCCAGCTTCGTCGCCGCCTCGAGTCGGCGGGCGAGGCCGGCCAACCGCGCCTCGCGCTCGGCGTCGAAGCAGGGATAGGGGCCGGCCGTCGCGGCCAGATCGGCCGAGGCGGTCAGGGCCGCGGCGGCGGCCAGGGCGTGCAGCTCGGCCGTGCGGCGGCGTCCCGGCGCCTCGCCGAACGCCAGGCCGTGCGCGACCAGATGCTCGCCGATACCGGCGAGGCGGATGGCCAACGGGCGGTGGTCACGCCTCGCATAGGCGTCTTCAGCCGCGGCGCTGAATCTGGTGGAGGACTCGATGTCCAGGGCGACCGTGACCAGCCGGATGACCGCTTCAAGGTCGTCATCTTCGGAAAGGGCGGGCACGTTCACCGCCGCCCGGGGCGCGAGACGCGCGCGCGCCAGCGCCGCCGCGTCGGCGGGGTCGAAGACCAGAGTCAGGTCGCCGCCCCGCCAGCCCATACGCGCCGCGCGCAAGGCGGCTTGGTCCTCGCCGGCCACGGCCTCGCGATCGGCGGTGGCGATCAGAGCGCTCGTTGATACGGCGTCGCAATCGCCTTCGAACCCGGCGCGCGCCAAGGCGATGGTGTCGGCGATATCCGCTTCGGGAACGCCGGCGGCGCGGGCGGCGATCACGGCGCGGGCGAGGGGTTGGCCAGCGAGCGGATCGGCGCGGGCCGCCTCGTGACCCTTGCAGCGGAGGACGGCCCGCGCCACGGCGGCCAGACGCGCGGCGGCGACACTTGCCCCGCGGGAGGTTGCGAGGGCGGCGAATTGCGCCGAGGCGATGTCGGGGAAGGCGAGAGGCGGGGCTCGAGCCGGATCGTCGGCCAAGGGATGGACCCGCGCCCCGAACGCCAGGGAGGGACCGAGCGAAACGATGCCCCGCGCCAGGAGGGCGAACAGGTCGCCGCGAAAGGCCTCGGCGTCGGCCGCCGTGTCGAACAGGCCCAGCGCCCAGCCCCAGGCGGCCGAGCGGCGGGCGTAACGGTCCGGGCCCGCGCCGAGCAGCGGATCGCACGGCGCCCGCGGCGCGAGACCCGGCGGCAGATCTCCATCCGGATAGTCCTGGGGCAGTTCGTCCGCCCAGGAGAGCCACGCCTCGATCCGCGCCCCGGTCCAATCGCGGGGGACGACCACTTCGACGAGGCCCGCCATGCGCTCGATCTGGCGCGTCTGGGTCGCCAACGGTTCAGCCTGAAAACCGGCCCGTGTCTGGAAACGCATCGAGTCGCTCCGTCGATCCCATCGACGCTATGACGGCTTACCCCTGATCGCAACAGATGTTGCGTGTTCGAATTGATATTCCACTAGATGTTGGGGTGGGCGGGTCTCCTGGACGCCGGGTGGCCTTGACCCTATAAGCGGCGGCCCGCCTCTCTGGAAAATATATAGCCAAGGCCTGGACGTGCTCAGAGCGATCTTCACCTGGTGGACCGGCGCCACGATCGGCGCGCGCTTGCAGATCGGCCGCGGCAGCGCTTTCGTGGGCGAGGACGAGGTGGGGAACCGCTATTTCGAGACCATCGACAAGCGCCGGGACTATGACGGCCGCAACCGCCGGTTCGTGATCTACAAGGGCTACGCCGACGCCTCCAAGGTCACGCCCGACTGGCATGGCTGGCTGCACCACACCTTCGCCGAACCGCCCACTCGCGCCCCGCTCGAGCGGCGCGTCTGGGAAAGGGATTACCAGCCCAATCTTACCGGCACCGTGCGGGCCTGGCGGCCCAAGGGCGCCATCGCCCGGGGCGGCGACCGCGCCAGGGCTTCGGGAGACTATCAGCCGTGGATCCCCGACTAGGCCGCGCCCTGATTGTCCTGGCGTCGCTCGCGGCCTTGGCCGGAGCCGGCGATCTGGCGCGCGCCCAGCCTGACCAGAACGGTCCAGGTCCGCCGCCTTCGGTCCCGCCGTCGGTCCTGGAGCAGCGGGCGTCCCCAGCGGTCCCCGCCCCGGCGCCAGCGGCGACCAATGCCGTCGTCTCGGTTCCCGACGCGGCCGGGCCGGCCATCCCCCCGCCGTTGCAAACCACCCCGCCGCCGCCTTCGCAGGCACCGCCGCCCACCCCCAAACCGGCCAGCCCGAGCCCCGAAGCGAAGGCGCCGCCGCCTCCCGCGCCGCCGCCCGGCCCCCCGCCGCCCGTTCGCGGTCCGACGGCCATTTTGCAGGTCTTGGACAAGGTGACCGCCGAAACCCTGAAGTTCGAGGCCCCGGTCGGACGGCGGATTCGCTACAAGACCCTCATCTTCACCGTTCGGGTCTGCGAAACCCGCGGCGCGGCCGATCCGCAACCGCGGCCGTCGGCCTATGTGGTGATCGATTCCGAAGCGCCCACCTTGCCCGGCCACGCGCCGCCCCCCGTCAAGGAGGTATACAGAGGCTGGATGTTCGCCGTGGGTCCCGGCCTGCATCCCGTGGAACATCCCATCTACGATGCCTGGCTGGTCGCCTGCAGCGCCGCCGCGCCGGTGAGCTGAGCGCCGGCCGCGAAGAAGTCTCCCGGTGTCGCCAGCGCGCCTGCGAGGCGGCGGCCATAGTCGTCCCGCGAAATCTCCACCGCGCCCAGCCAAGCCAAGTGACCGGTCAGGAATTGGGTGTCGAGCAGGCGATAGCCGCCGGCTCGAAGGCGGGCGACCAGATGGGCGAGGGCGACCTTGCTGGCGTCGCGCTCGGCTGAAAACATGCTCTCGCCGAAGAAGGCGCCCCCGATGGCGACACCGTAGAGCCCCCCAGCCAGGCGTCCTTCCCGCCACGCCTCGACGCTGTGCGCCTTGCCGCGGGTGAACAGTTCGGCGCACAGGGTCTGGATCGCGCCATTGATCCAGGTTTCGGGCCGGCCGGGGGCCGGCGCGGCGCAGGCCTCGATCACCGCTTCGAAGGCGGTATCCACCCGGATGTCGAATCGATCGGAGCGCACCGTCCGCGCCAGGCGGCGGGAAATGTGCAATCCGTCGAGCGGGATCACCCCGCGCCGGGGCGGATCGACCAGGAACATCGCCGCGTCGCGCCGCGAATCAGCCATGGGAAACACCCCTCGCCGATAGCAGTCGATCAAATCGTCGGCGGTGAAGCGGGGCAGGGTAGGGGTTCCAGGAGGCTGTCAGGGCACCCTGAGCCGCAGGGCGCGTGCGACCCCATCCGGGTCGGCCCGCACCAGGCGCAGCAGGGTGGTGGCCGTTCCCCTTGGGGTGCGGCGACCGTATTCATACTGACGCAGCGCCGAGAGCGTAAAGCCGAACCGGCGCGCGAACTGGGGTTGACTGAGACCGAGCCTGGTCCTCAGCGCCTTGATTTCAGCGGCCGACGGCGGCGGAGCGACCCACTCGGCCTTGGCGAAATCATCATCCGTCCAGGCGCCGCCGTCCTCGACGGCCATCGCCCTGATTTCGGCCTCGTTCGGTTCAGAGTGAGCCTTCATGCGCGCGATCTCCGCCGCGGCGTCCACATCAGCCCGGTTGCGTCGAATGGTAGGCATTTCTCTCTCCTGTTGGCCCGGCGAAGGCTGATGATCCTCCGAGACCGGCTCGTTGCGGTATAAACGCAGGCCAAGACCACTCCGGCGACCTCGCCGATGGCTCGCAATCGCGTCTCCCCATAGTCGAACCGGTCATCGATACTGACCAGGATAGGGCCATCGAAAAGCAGAATGGCGATCTCGAACGGCAGACCCCGCTCGCGCGCCGCCCGCTCGCTATTGGCGCCGTCCCACTCGTAATCCATCGGCATCTATCTTGGCGGCTGATCGGCTTGGGGTCAACGACATACTGTGTCATTGACCGGGATTGGCGCGCCGGCGTTCGCGGCCCCTACCCCTGCGCCTTGATCCACCGCTCCAGCCAGTGGATGTCGTAGCGCCCGGCCAGGATGTCCGGCTCGTTCAGGAGATCCTGGAAGAGGGGGATGGTGGTCTCGACCCCGCCGACCACCATTTCGCCCAGGGCGCGGCGCAGGCGGGCAATGCACTCGCCGCGGTCGCGGCCCTGGACGATGAGCTTGCCGGCCAGGCTGTCGTAATAGGGCGGGATGACGTAGCCGGCGTAGAGGGCGGAATCCAACCGCACCCCCAGGCCGCCGGGCGCATGGAAGTCGGTGACCAGGCCCGGGGAGGGCATGAAGGTGCGCGGGTTTTCGGCATTGATCCGGCACTCGATGGCGTGGCCCTCGAAGACCACCTCGCCTTGGGTGAACGACAGGGGCAGGCCGGCGGCGATGCGGATCTGTTCGCGCACCAGATCGATGCCGGTGATCGCCTCGGTGACCGGATGCTCCACTTGCAGGCGGGTGTTCATCTCGATGAAGAAGAACTCGCCGTTTTCGTAGAGGAATTCGATGGTGCCGACACCCAGATAGCCGATCGCCTTCACCGCGCCCACGACCACCTTGCCGATGGCGTCGCGGGTGGCGGCGTCGATGGCCGGGGAAGGGGCTTCCTCCATCATCTTCTGATGGCGGCGCTGCAGCGAGCAGTCCCGCTCGCCCAGATGACAGACCGCGCCGAAGCTGTCGGCGATCACCTGCAGTTCGATGTGCCGCGGGGTCGAGAGGTAGCGCTCCATATAGACCGCGTCGTCGCCGAACGCCGCCTTGGCTTCGCCGCGCGCCGTGGCGTAGGCCTCGGCCACCTCCTCGCGACTCTCGGCCACCTTCATCCCGCGCCCGCCGCCGCCGGCGGCCGCCTTGATCAGCACCGGAGAGCCGATGGCGTCGGCGGCGGCGATCGCCTTGGCCTCGCTGGTCAGCGCCCCCTCGGAGCCGGGCACCACGGGAATCCCCGCCGCCGCCACCGCCTGCTTGGCGGCGATCTTGTCGCCCATGACCCGGATATGTTCGGGCTTGGGCCCGATGAAGGTATAGCCGTGCGCCGCCACGATCTCGGCGAAACGGGCGTTCTCGGAAAGAAACCCGTAGCCGGGGTGAACGGCCTGGGCGCCGGTGATCTCGCAGGCGGCGATGATCGAGGGAATGTTCAGATAGCTTTTGGACGCCGGGGC
>JBBRPN010000083.1:0-12239 GCA_038227925.1 Caulobacterales bacterium
GGGCGAAGAACGGGGCCTGATCGACGGCACCGACAAGACCCACACCTGGATCGTCGATCCCCTGGACGGAACCACCAACTTCCTGCACGCCATGCCCCATTTCGCGATCAACATCGCCCTGCAGCGCGAAGGGGTGATCGTCGCGGGGGTGACCTACAATCCGGCCAACTCGGACCTCTTCTGGGCCGAGCGCGGGCGCGGGGCCTATCTGAACGACCGGCGCCTGCGGGTCGCCGCCCGCACCCGCTTCGAGGAGGCGGTGATCGCCACCGGCATCCCCTTCATGGGCCACGGCCAGCACGGCCGGTTCCTCAAGGAGCTGCACCAGATCACCCAGCGGGTCTCGGGCGTGCGCCGATTCGGGGCGGCGGCTCTGGATCTGGCGTGGGTGGCGGCGGGGCGCTTCGACGCCTTCTGGGAGCGCGACCTCAACCCCTGGGACATGGCGGCGGGGGTGCTGCTGATCGCCGAAGCGGGTGGGACGGTCACCGACGCCGATGGCGGCGAGGACCCGCTGGCGGCCGGCTCGATCTGCGCCGGCAATTCGGAGATGCACACGGCGTTGCTGGAGCGGCTGAAGGCGGCGGGTTAGCTTCCCGCCGCCACCGCGATGACCTCAATCTCCTCCACCTTCCCGCCGGCCTCGAACTCCACCACCTCGCCGGCTTCCGCGCCATCCAACGCCCGGGCCAGAGGGGCGGTCCAGGCGATCTGGCCGGCGGGCGGATCGGCTTCGTCCTCGCCGACGATGGCGATGTCGCTGACCGCGCCGCCCCGGCGGATGGTGGCGCGCGCGCCGAAGGCGACGGCGCGGGGGGCCGGGTCGGGGGGCTCGATCCGAATGGTGGCGTGGCGGGCGACCCAGTAGCGCAGGTCGCGGCGCAGGGCGGCCATCGCCTCCTCGCCCGGCCCGGCGGCGAGTTGGCGCTCCAGGGAGGCGACCGCCTGCTCGATCAGGGCCGCGCCGCGGGGCGTGACCCGATTGGGGGCGATGCTGACCGGACGCTCCAGAAGCGGCGGCGGCGGAGCGTCGTCCATCTCCTTCACGAAGGCGCGGCTCATGGCTCATCTTCCTTAAGAGGGGCGCGGATAGTCCGCGCTTCCAGGGCCCGCCGCAACGGATATTTGAGCCTTTTTTGCTGTTGCGGCCTGCCGCGCATGGCGCCAAGGTGGCGCTTGCCTCCGTATCGTCGCCGCTCGCGGCGCGGCGGAGCGCTCATAAGGAGGGACCAGACCATGACCTATCAAACCCCGCGGCTCGCCCGCGCCATCGCCGCCGCCGCCGCCATGGCCGCGCTTGCCGCCTGCTCGCAGACCGCGACCGCCCCGCCGGCCGCCGACACCGCCAAGGATGTCGCCACGCTCACGGCGAACTCCGCCCAGTTCAACGCCGATTACAAGGCGCGCGCCGCCGACAAGCTGGTGGCCGGGGACGCCACCGACTTCATCGGCTATTTCCCATTCACGGCGGTGCAGAACGGTCCCCAGGACGCCAAGGCCATGGCCGCCGAATTCGCCAAGGATCCGGCCTTGGCGGTGACCATCACGCCCGATCGCGTCGAGGTCGCCAAGTCCGGCGACCTCGGTTACAGCATCGGCCACTTCGAGCGGACCGCCACCAACGCGAAAACCCACGCCGCGGAGACCGGGACCGGCGGCTACGTCGCCGTCTACCGCAAGCAGGCGGATGGGACCTGGAAGAACGTGGCGGTGAGCGTCTCGCCAGGACCGCCGGCGGCGGCGGCCACTCCCGCCGCCAAGTCCTAAGGGCGCGCCGGGCCGACGTGGCCCAATTCCCGGCGCGGGCGAACCGAACGGGTTTTAGAAACTTCGATGGAGGATTCCCCATGCGACATCTTTTCCTAGGACTGGCGGCGGCGGCATCGCTTTTGAGTGGGTCGGTCGCCGCCGGCGGCGCGCAAGCCGCGCCGTCGCCACAGATCATCTTTGGCGTCGATAGAGCCGGCGACCGGCCGACCCTGGACCGCGTGCAGTTCGTCTACGGTGGCCGGAACTTCTGTTGGTATGACTCCGCCTGGCGCGGCGCGGGCTTTTATTGGTGCGGCTACGCCTGGCGCCGCGGGTTCGGCTGGGGCGGCGGCCGGGGCTGGCATGGCTGGCGAGGCGGCGGCGGGTTCCACCACGGCGGTCGGATCGTGATTCACGGCGGCCACCACTGGAACCATCACCGCTGGAGCGGTCACCACTGGAGCGGCCACCGCGGTTTCCATCACCACGTCGGCCATCGCCACGTGCGGCGGTAATCGGAATGCGTAGATCGGGAGGGCACCGCTAAGTCTGGCGCGGGCGCTTCGTCGCCCCGCCTCAAACCTCGATCAGTTGGCAAAACGCCTTCAGATCCAGGTTGCCGCCGGAGACGATGGCGACGATCGGGCCGTTCCCGGCTTTTCCGGTCAGGGCGGCGGCCAGGGGCAGGGCGCCGGCGCCCTCGGCGACGACGCGCGCCTTTTCCGCCATCAGACGCATGGCGGCCCGGGTTTGCTCCAGGCCGACCACGATCGCACCGTCGGCCACCGGCTTCATGCGCGCCCACATGCGCGGAAAGACGCCGCGTCCGCCCGCCCCATCGACGAACGACGCCCGCCAGTCGGTGAATTCCCGCGGGCCTCCGGCGGCGAAGGAAAGGGCGAAGGGGGCGGCGGTTTCCGGCTCCGCGCCCCACACCGTCACCTTCGGCTTCAGCGCCTTGATGGCCGCGCCGACCCCGGCGAGGAGCCCGCCGCCGCCGATGGCGGCGATGACCGCCGCCGTGTCCGGCGCGTCCTCGAGAATCTCCAGGCCCATGGTGGCGTGGCCGGCGATGAAGTCGTGGTCGTCGAAGGGATGGACCAGCGTTCCCTCCATGCCGGGGAAGGCATGGTCCTCGAGCGCCTTCCAGGCGACGTCGAAGGGGACGGGGATCAGCTTCGCCCCCAACGCCCGCATCCGTTCGATCTTGGCCGCCGGGGCGGTCTCGATGACGACCACGGCGCAGGGGACACCCGCTTGCCTCGCCGCATAGGCCACCCCCTGCCCGGCGTTGCCGGCGCTGATCGTCCACACGCCGCGCGCCCGGGCCGCCGGGCTCAACAGGGCCACCGCGTTGACCGCCCCGCGTATCTTGTAGGCGTTGGTCGGCTGCAGGTTCTCCAGCTTCAGCCGGATATCGGGAAACCCCGGCCCCAGCTCCAGGCGCACCAGCGGCGTGCGCAGAATCACGCCGCCGATCCGCTTCTGGGCCGCCCGTATTTCGGCCATGGCGATCGGGCGGACGGGAGCGAGCGCGGCGGCGGCCATGAGCGTATCCTTGGGAACGAGCGATTTCACGCCCATCCTGCTTCGGCGATGGGGGGATTGCAAAGGGGGTGGCTGGCCCGGCTCGGCGGCCCATCCAGCGAAGTCTCTAGAGCGGCGCCGGTCCTGGTTGAGCCGGCGCGCGTCCCCCGCCCCCTCCACCGCCTTCGGCGGTCCCCCTCCCTCGCTTCGCGGAGGAGGATTTTGCCGCCTGAACCAGCGCCGACCCGATAAAACCTGCCCCGCCGGTGACCAGAACCCGGATGCCTCAAGGAAATGCGTCCGTTTCGCCAGGACTGGCAAGCGCGAAGCGCGCGGGGGCGAACAGGGCCAGAGCCGAACGATCAGGCCGGAGCGTTCTCCCGAAACGGCTGCATCTGCGCCTCCAGCGCCCGGCCGAACGCCGGGCGGGCGACGCACCGCTCGACGTAGGCGGCGAGGCGCCCGTCGCCGAGGAGCTCGGGAAGAATGCGCAGTACGGTCGTCATCATCAGGTCGCCGGCGGTGAAGCGATCGCCATCAAGATAGGGTTTGTCGCCCAGCGCCTTGGCCAGCGCGTCCAGGCGGTGGCGGGCGAAGTCCTCCGCGCCCGGCCGGCGCAGCTCGGCCCATTCCTGATCGGCGTAGAAGGCGTCCAGAACCGCCACGTTCATGATGTGGGGCTCGATGGAATTGAGCGCCGCGATCAGCCACTGCGTCGCCCGGGCGCGGGCGCCGGCGTCCTTGGGCAGAAGCGCTTCAGTGCGCTCCCCGATGTGCAGCACGATCGCGCCGCTTTCGAAGAGCACCTCGCCGTCCTCCTCGAAAATCGGCACCTGGCCGAACGGCTGCAGCGCGCGATAGTCGGGTTTGTCCTGATCGCCCTGCCCCAGCAGACGGGCGCTATAGGGAAGTCCCGCTTCCTCGAGCGCCCAGCGTACGCGCAGATCGCGCACCTGGCCCTGAGCAAACGGCGGAACCCAGCGAAAGGCGGAAATGGTGATCATGGGGTCTTCTCCTTGGTTGTCGCGGCGAGCGGGGACCCGGCGCAAGGGGCCGGGAATCGCCGCCTTGTGTTGATATCAACTTATAAAGTCAAGGGGAGCTTGCCGCGCCAAGGCGATCCGCACACGGCCGATCAGCCCTCGAAAATCGCCACCGCCCTTGTCCAGCCGGCGGACGCGGCGCGGATCTTCACCGGGAAACAGGCGATGGTGAAGCCGGTGGGCGGCAGAACCTCGAGGTTGTGCAGCTTTTCCAGGTGGCAATAGCCGATTTCACGCCCCGCCTTGTGGCCCTCCCAGATCAGCCTGGCGTCGCCCGTCTCGAGGTAGCGTTCCCTGGTGTGGACGAACGGCGCGTCCCAGCTCCAGCCGTCGGTGCCGGTCAGCCTCACGCCGCGCTCCAGCAGGTAGAGGGTGGCTTCGCGGCCCATGCCGCAGCCGGCGCTGACGTAGTCGCCCCGGCCACATCGCTTTCCCGCCGCGGTGTTGACGACGACGATTTCCAGCGGCGAGAGGCCGTGGCCGATGCGTTCGAGTTCGGCGGCCACATCGTCGGCGGTCACCACATAGCCATCGGCGAAATGGGCGAAGTCGAGCTTGACACCCGGCTGAAAGCACCAGTCGAGGGGAACCTCGTCGATGGTGATCGCCCGCTCGCCCTGGTTCATGGTCGAGGCGAAATGATACGGCGCGTCCAGATGGGTGCCGTTGTGGGTGATGAGTTCGATCTTCTCGATCGCCCAGGCTTCCCCGTCGGGCAGGTCTTGCGCCCGCAGTCCGGGGAAGAAACCCGCCAGAGCCGGGACCGACATCTTGTGATCGATGTAGGTGATCTTCGGCTGGTACGGCGGCGGATCGGAAACGACATCGTTTTCGAGATAGATCGACAGATCGACGATCGTGCGCGCCATGCCTGGAACTCCACCCTGTCGCGTCGCCAAAGATCGCGGCCGCTCGAGAACGGACGCCACTATACAGGCGAAGGGCGATGGCGATCGAGCGGTCGTCGGCTCCAGGTGCGATACGGCGCATGTGAATAATATTTGGGGTGGCTGTCCAACCGCACATGAAGCCAGAAGACTCCCAGGCCGGCGGTGCTGATCCAGAGCGGGCGAGCGGACATGGCGTCCCGCGCCCTGGCCGCGGTCAGGGCCAGCAGATCGTGTTGCTGAGCCGGCGGCGCGGCGCGCAAGAAGGCGGCGAGATGGGCGTAGGCGTCCGGCGGGCCGAGCGGCCGAGGCGCGATCAGCAACGCGTCGCCCGAAAGGTTCGCGAAGGACGCCACCGTTTCGCTTGCCGGGCCGGCCGCCAGTTCAGCCGCGAACGGCCGCGGGTCGGCCCGGGCGGCGTAAAGGCCCGGCGCCGCGAGGGTCACATATTCAAACGGCCGGTCGAGCTCCGCGAGGACGATAGGCGGCGTCTCCCAGAAGAAGGCCGGAAAGGGCGTGGCGGCCAGTTCGGCCAGCAGAAAGGCGCGAAAATCCGCGTCGCCGGTAAGGGCGTGGAGGGCCGCCTCGAACGAGACCGGCGCGTCGTCGCGCAGCACCGCCACCCGCTCGCCGCGATCCACCGCCTCCCGCCTCGCCCGCCACATCCAGACCGATCCTTCTCGCCGCTCGCCCCTTGGGGCCGACGCCCGGCCGCCCTATCTGGCGGCGGAAGCCCTCTTCATCGGAGAATCCTCTTGCCCCTTTCCCTCTACGAAGCCTCCATTCCGGTCTACCTGCGCATGACGCGCAACCTCTTGGCCATCTTGGACAAGGCCGAGGTCTACGCCAAGGCCAATGGCGTGGCCCTCTCCACCTTGGCGCAGGCGCGCCTCGCCCCCGACATGCATCCCCTCACCCGCCAGATCCAGATGGCCAGCGACGCGGCCAAGGGCGGGGCGGGGCGTCTGTCCGGCGCCGAGCCGCCCAGCATGCCCGACACCGAGACCACCTTTCCCGAGCTGAAGGAGCGCCTGGCCAAGACCGTCGCCTATCTGGAGACCGTCAAGCCCGAGGCGATCGACGGCGGCGAGGATCGGACCATCGAGCTCAAGTTTCCCAATGGCTCCATGACCTTCACCGGCCGCGATTTTCTCCTGCTGTTTTCCATGCCCAACTTCCTCTTCCACGCGACGACCGCCTACGACGTGCTGCGCAACCAGGGCGTGCCGCTGGGCAAGATGGACTACCTGGGCGGGCCGGGGTAGCGCCCGCCGGCGCCGGGAGACAAACCATGGGCCGGCCGCCCCGCGCCTTTTTCCAGCCCCTGGCGCAGGGCGCGCCGGCCCCGCCGCGCGAGCTGCCGGTGCGTCTCGAGCGGGTGATCCACTTCTTGCCCTGCCACCTCGAAAAGCCGCGCGCCTGGGCGGCGGCGAACCTCGGCAAGATCGACGTCCTGTGCGGCAACCTGGAGGACGCCATTCCCGCCGAGGCCAAGGCGGCGGCGCGGGCCGGCTTCATCGAACTGGCGAAGAGCATCGACTTCGCCGCCGCCGGAACGGGCCTGTGGGTGCGGATCAACGGCCCGGCGACGCCCTGGCATTTCGACGATGTCACCCAGATCGTGGCCGGCTGCGGCGGCAAGCTCGAGGCGATGATGATCCCCAAGGTCGAGGGGCCGTGGGATATCCACTACTTCGACCAGCTCCTCGCCGTCCTGGAGGCGCGCCACGGCCTGACACGGCCGATCCTCCTCCACGCCATCCTGGAGACCGCCCAGGGGGTGACCAACATCGAAGCCATCGCCACGGCCAGCCCGCGCCTGGCCGGCATCAGCCTCGGCCCCGCCGACCTCGCCGCCAGCCGGGGCATGAAGACCACCCGGGTCGGCGGTGGCCATCCGGCCTATCGGGTTCTGGCCGACGCCGGAGAAGAAAACGTTCCTGGGCGCGCGCCGCGGGCGACCGCCCAGCAGGACATCTGGCATTATACCCTGGGCCGCCTGGTCGACGCCTGCGCGGCGGCGGGGATCAAGGCCTTCTATGGCCCGTTCGGCGACATCGGCGACCCGGAAGGCTGCGAGCAGCAGTTCCGCAACGCCGCCCTCCTCGGCTGCGCCGGCGCCTGGAGCCTGCATCCCAGCCAGATTTCCATCGCCAAGCGCGTCTTCTCCCCCGACCCGTCCGAAGTCGCCTTCGCCCGCCGCATCCTGGCGGCCATGCCGGACGGCGCCGGCGTCGCCCTGATCGACGGCAAGATGCAGGACGACGCCACCTGGAAACAGGCCAAGGTTCTGGTCGAACTGGCGCGTCTGGTGGCGGCGAAGGAGGCGGCGATGGCGGGGGTGTATGGGTTTTGACCGGGAGAAACGGCTTGCACGCAGGCGGCCGAGTTCGGCGGCGAAAATCCTCCGCCAGGGGCTCGCCCTGGATGCTTGCGCAAAAAAAGCTGGGTTGGACGGCCGGGGTTTGGGGATAGGCCTGGAATAGCTTGGGCAGAGTCATGCCTACATGCCAAGCGGCGAGACGGCGATCATGGGTGATTCACGACCCCGTGCCGACCGCCGTCGGTGAAATGCGAGCCTTGCAATAGTTGCTCGAATGACCAAATTGCCCCATCCAAGAGAGGTGGACTATGCCCAAGGTTGGGGATATCAATGTGAACGGCCAACGTCTGGTCGCGAAAACTGACCTGCCCGGCAACCACAGGTTTGCCAAACTGTGGGAGATTGAGTGCACAGACCCGGGCTGCAGCGCCCACTACGGCGCGAACAGTTGTGACTTTCATCTTCGCCGGTGCCCTGAGGCGCACGGTGGTGGAAGGCCCGGCGTTCCCTACTCACACTGAGACGCTTCCGACTACTCGTCCTTTGGCTGATATCCAAGTTTGGATATTAGCCATTTTCGAAGAATCACCCAGACCGAAAACGCGGGGGAATGGTGGCATGAACCACCTTGAGCAGATCGTTTCGGAGTGGCTGCAATACAATGGCTATTTCGTTCGCGTATCAGTGCCCGTGGGCGCTCGATCCAAGGGGGGTTACGAGGGCGAGCTAGATGTCGTGGCGATTAATCCAGGTAGCCAACACCTGATTCACGTCGAATGTTCACTGGATGCCCATTCGGAGGAAAAGAGAGAGGAACGGTTTGCCGCGAAATTCGAACGCGGAAGACGCTACATAAAGGACGTATTCCCTGGATTTCCCGTCTCTTCAATACCCGAACAAGTAGTTGTTCTTCAATTTTCGAGCGGGAAAATACGAAGTATTGGTGGCGCACGCCTCGTTACCGTTCGCGAATTGATTCATGAAATTTTCTTTGGACTGCATGGGACTTCTCCGCAGAGCAAGGCCGTCTCTTCAAACCTCCCGCTGCTCCGCACCCTTCAGCTTGCGGCAGATGCCACCAAACATCGCCCAGCCAGATCGCCGAGTGGACACCATCTACTTCATCCACGATAAATTCAAATCGAAACACCGCCCGCCCCCCAACTTGCCCCCCCTTCCCTTCCCGCCTAGGTTCCGCGCTTTCCGCAGGGCGGGACGCGATCTCAGGACTCTATGGCCGCGCACTATCTGGAATTCGAGCGGCCGATCGCCGAGCTCGAGGCCAAGATCGACGAGCTTTCCAAGCTCTCGGAGGTCAATGGTCCCGGCGCCTTCGACGCCGAGATCGCCGCCCTGCATGAGCGGGTCGCCGAACTGCGCGCCGAGGCCTACGCCCATCTGGACGCCTGGCAGAAGACCCAGATCGCCCGCCATCCGGGCCGGCCGCACTTCGTGGACTATGTGGCGGGCCTGATCGAGGAGTTCGTGGAGCTGCGCGGCGACCGCAAGTTCGCCGACGACCAGGCCATATTGGGCGGCCTCGGACGGTTTCGCGGGGCGCCGGTGATGGTCATCGGCCAGGAGAAGGGCCACGACACCACCACCCGCATCAAGCACAACTTCGGCGCCGCCCGCCCCGAGGGCTACCGCAAGGCGGTGCGGCTGATGGATCTGGCCGAGCAGTTCGACCTGCCGGTCCTCTCCTTCATCGACACCGGCGGGGCCTATCCGGGCATCGGCGGCGAGGAGCGCGGGGTGGCCGAGGCGATCGCGCGGGGCACCGAGCGGTGCCTGACCCTGGGCGTCCCCATGATCGCCACCATTACCGGCGAGGGGATGAGCGGCGGGGCGATCGGCATCGCCGCCGCCAACAAGGTGCTGATCCTGGAACACTCGATCTATGCGGTGATCTCGCCCGAGGGCTGCGCTTCGATCCTGCTGCGCGACCGCGCCATGGCGGAAGGAGCGGCGAAGGCCATGAAGATCACCGCCCAGGACCTCATCGCCCTCAAGGTGGTCGATCGGATCGTCGAGGAGCCGGTGGGCGGCGCCCACGCCGACCCGGCCCTGGCCATCAGCCGGGTGGGCGACGCGGTGGAGGGGGAACTGAAGGCGCTGTCGCGCCTGTCGCCCGACGCCCTGCGCGACCAGCGCGCCGAACGGTTCTACGCCATCGGCCGGCCTTGAACGGTCGCTCGCGCGTTATTTTATCCACGAACCCCACGAACCCCACGAACCAAGGGACGGACGACGCGAGGCCGGAAAGGACGCTTTGGCGCGCCAAGGGCGCGCGTCTCAGATCGACCCGCGAACATGGCGACCACTGCCCGACATGGAGCATTGGTTCGTGGGGTTCGTGGGGTTCGTGGTTTCTTGAACAAGACCCTCGGGCAAACGGCTTGCCTGACGCCGCGAAATCCGGGTATCGCCCACTCAAACGGACGTTCGGAGAAACCGATGATCAAGACCCGCTTCACCGAACTGTTCGGGGTCGAACATCCGATCGCCCAGGGCGGCATGCAGTGGGTGGGCCGCGCCGGCCTGGTCGCCGCGGTGGCCAACGCCGGGGCGCTCGGCTTCATAACCGCCCTGACCCAGCCGACGCCGGAGGATCTGGCCAAGGAAATCGCCCGCTGCCGCGACCTCACCGACAAGCCGTTCGGGGTGAACCTGACCATATTGCCGGCCATCAAGCCGCCGCCCTACGCGGAATACCGGGCGGCGATCATCGAGGCGGGGATCAAGATCGTCGAGACGGCCGGCTACAAGCCGCAGGAGCATGTGGACGAGTTCAAGCTCCATGGGATCAAGGTGATCCACAAATGCACCTCGGTGCGTCATGGCCTGTCGGCCGAGCGCATGGGGGTGGACGCCCTTTCCATCGACGGCTTCGAGTGCGCCGGCCATCCGGGCGAGGACGACGTGCCGGGCCTGATCCTCATTCCGGCGGCGGCCGACAGGATCAGGATTCCGATGATCGCCTCGGGCGGCTTCGGCGACGGGCGCGGCCTGGTCGCCGCCCTGGCCCTGGGGGCCGACGGCATCAACATGGGCACCCGCTTCATGGCCACCGCCGAATCGCCCATCCACGAAAACGTCAAGCAGCAGATGGTGGCCAATGACGAGCGGGCCATCGACCTCATCTTCCGGACCATGCGGAACACCGCCCGCGTGGCCAAAAACGCCATCAGCCAACAGGTGCTGGAGCTGGAGCGGGGCGGAGCGACGTTCGAAGCGGTGCGCGACCTGGTAGCCGGGTCGCGCGGCCGGGTGGTCTATGAGAGCGGCGATCCCGACCACGGCGTGTGGTCGGCCGGCCAGGTCCAGGGCCTGATCCACGACGTGCCGACCTGCGCCGACCTCATCGGCCGCATCGTCGCCGAGGCGGAGGCGATTATTCGCGGGCGGCTGGCGGGAATGATCGGCGCGCCCGCCTGATCGACCGATGCGCGGCGGCCCTTACTTACGCTCCACGGCGAGGTCGCCGGGGGTGGGTAGGCGCCCATGGCGCTCCTCGATAAGGCCGCGCAGGTCGGCGTCGATCTCACGGCGCTGGGCGGGCTGGAAGATCGGGTAGCGGAATCCCCGAAGGCGGGTCGAGGAGGCGATCTCACCCGCGTCGATGAAGATGAAAGAGCCCTGAAAGGCGCCGTCGGCGCGCGGCGCGCCCTGCACATGGATGGCCTCCAGAACGGCGGCGCAATCGTCGAGACTCGCCACGCCCGTGGCGACGATCGCGAAGGCTGGGCCGCCGCGCCCCGGCCCGGCGCGCCAGCACACGCCCGGCTGGGTGGGCGCGCCGGGACCGCCTCGGGCTGTCAGCGTCAGCACGCCGATGGCCGCGGCGACGACGACGAGAACGCCGACGGCCAGGGCCAGGGCGATCCGGACGGGCGGCCCAGGCGGGGTTGAGGCTCTTTCCATCGTCTTCCCTGTCGCCTCCCTCAACGCCGCCCGCCCCATTGGCGCCACGGTGTCGGGCCATGGCGCGGACGGCAAGACTTCCCGTTTGCTTGAAGAAGCGCGCCCCGACCATTAGGTCTTGGGCGGCCGGGCCAAAAGGACCTCTGGACAATCGATGGCGAAAATCACCCTGGTGGACGACGACGAGAACATCGTCGTCTCGGTTTCCCTGGCCCTCGAAAGCCATGGCCATAAGGTGAAGGCGTTCTACGACGGGGCGGCGGGTCTGGCGGCCCTGGAGAGCGATCCGCCGGATCTGGCCATTCTGGACGTGAAGATGCCGCGCATGGACGGCATGGAGGTCTTGAGGCGCCTGCGCCAGACCACCAATCTGCCGGTGATCATCCTCACCTCAAAGGACGAGGAGATCGACGAAATCCTCGGCTTCAATCTGGGCGCCGACGACTATATCCACAAACCCTTCAGCCAGCGCCTGCTGATCGAGCGGGTGAAGGCGGTGCTGCGCCGCGCCAATCCCGAAGAGGGCGACGCCGGCGGCGCGAACGGCGCCGGTTCGGCGTCCAAGGCGATCAAGCGCGGACGGCTTACCCTCGATCCGGCGCGCCACGATTGCCTGTGGGAAGACAAGCCGGTGCGCCTGACGGTGACCGAATTCCTGCTCCTGCAGTCCCTGGCGCAACGGCCGGGCTTCGTGAAGAGCCGCGACAACCTGATGGACGCCGCCTACGAAGATCAGGTCTATGTGGACGATCGCACCATCGATTCCCACATCAAGCGCATGCGCAA
>JBBRPN010000084.1:0-12110 GCA_038227925.1 Caulobacterales bacterium
ATGCGGGCGGCCCGTCGCCGTCCTTGTGTGATCCCTGAATAGGACCGCATCGTTTTTCGATCAACTTAATTATTGTTTATCGATATTAAACTTTTGCAATGCAATAAATTTTCCTTCATGTTCGGAAAGGGGTAGGACGCGGCGATGACTCTCCGCCTCGAGCCGGGGACGCGGCTGGTGGCCGCCACCCACAACGCCGGCAAGGCGCGGGAGCTGGCCGCCCTGCTGGACGGACGGTTCGAGGTCGTCTCGGCGGCGGCCCTGGGGTTGGCCGAACCGGACGAGCCGGAAACCACCTTCACCGGCAACGCCATGGTCAAGGCGCGGGCCGCGGCCGACGCCTGCGGGCTCATCGCCATCGCCGACGATTCGGGCCTGGGCGTCGCCGGCCTGGGTGGGGCGCCCGGCGTTCACTCGGCGCGCTGGGCCGGCCCAGTGCGCGACTTCGCCCACGCCATGGCCCTGGTCGAGCGTCGGCTGGCCGAGCGCGACAGCGACGACCTCGCGGCTTGGTTCCTGTGCGCCCTGGCGGTCGCCTGGCCCAAGGGCCCGGTGGTGGTGGTCGAAGGACGGGTGGACGGGACGCTGACCTTTCCGCCGCGCGGGGCACGGGGATTCGGCTACGACCCGATCTTCGTCCCGGCCGGCGGGAGAGAAACCTTCGGCGAGATGGACCCCGCCGCCAAGGACGCCATCAGCCACCGCGCCCTGGCCTTCGCGGCCTTAAAGGCCGCGCTCTTTTGACGGGCCCATCCCTCGGCCTTTACGTCCACTGGCCCTATTGCGCCCGCCTCTGCCCCTACTGCGATTTCAACGTGGTGCGCGACCGGGGCGGGGTGAGGACGGCGCTGGCCGGCGCCATCCTCGCCGATCTGGCCGCCCACGCCGCCCTGACCGGTCCGCGCCGGCTGACCTCGATCTTCTTTGGCGGCGGCACGCCCTCGCTGATGGATCCGGACGCCGTGGCTCGGATCGTAGAGGCCGCCCGCGCCCTGTGGGCGCCCGCCCCCGACCTGGAAGTCACCTTGGAAGCCAATCCCACCGACGCCGAGGCGGATCGTTTCGCGGCCTTGGCGCAGGCGGGGGTAAACCGGCTTTCGCTCGGCCTGCAATCGTTGGACGACGAGGCGCTGAAGTTTCTGGGGCGCAACCATGACGCCGCCGCCGGCCGGCGGGCCGCGGCGCGGGCGGCGTGGGCCTTTCCCCGGCTTTCCATCGATCTGATCTATGCCCGCCCCGGCCAGAGCCCCGCCGCCTGGGCGCGCGAACTCGGCGATGCCCTGGCGCTCGGCGCCGAACACATCTCGCCCTACCAGCTCACCATCGAGGCGGGGACCGCGTTCCATCGCGCGGTGAGTCGGGGCGCCTTCGCGCCGCCCGGACCGGATCTCGCCGCTGACCTTTACCAGACGACGCAAGCTGTTCTGGGCGTCGCCGGCTTCGAGGCCTACGAAGTTTCCAATCACGCCAAGGGCGAGGCCGCCCGCTCGCGCCACAACCTCCTCTATTGGCGGGGCGGCGACTATGTCGGGGTGGGACCCGGAGCGCATGGGCGCCTCACCCTGGCGGGAAAGCGCTGGGCGAGCGTGGCCCCGAACAGCGTCGCCGACTACATCGGCCGGGTGAGCGCCGCCGGACTTGGTTCTTCGCGCGAGCGGCTGGACTCGCGGGCTATCGCCCTGGAGCGCCTGCTCATGGGGCTCCGCACCGTGGAGGGGGTGACCCTGACCGACTTGGCCGCACTGTGCATTCCCGTCGCCCGAATCGGGGCCCTGGGCGGTCTCACCAACCTCCAGGACGGCCGCCTGATCGTCACGCCCAAGGGCCGCCCGGTGCTGGACCGCATTGTCGCCGGTCTCGCCGATGGCGCGTGACCGCGCGGCGGCCTAGGCTCGGCGCCGCATGGCCGACCAGCGATCCGTTTCTCCCAAGCCGAACGTGCCGGCGCCCGGCCTCTATCTGGTCGCCACCCCGATCGGTAATCTGCGCGACATCACCTTGCGCGCCCTGGATGTGCTGGGCGGCGCCGATCTGGTTCTGGCCGAAGACACAAGGGTAAGCGGCAAACTGCTCGCCGCCCATGGCCTCGCGGCCCGGCTCCAGCGCTACGACGAACACGCCGCCGCCCAGGCGCGGCCGAAAATCCTCGCCGCCCTGGCCGGCGGGGCGCGGATCGCTCTCATTTCCGACGCCGGCACCCCGCTCGTTTCCGATCCGGGCTATCGGCTGGTGCGCGAGGCGCTCGCCCAGGGATCGGCGGTGTTTCCCATACCCGGACCCTCGGCGACCCTGGCGGCCCTGGTGGTCGCCGGCCTTCCCACCGACCGTTTCCTGTTCGCCGGCTTTCCGCCGCCCAAGACCGCCGCCCGCCGCGCCCTGTTCACCGAACTGGCCCCGATCCGCGCCACCCTGATCTTCTTCGAGGGCGGCTCGCGCCTGGCCGCCAGCCTCATCGACATGGCGGCGGTGTTCGGGCCGCGCGAGGCCGCCGTGGCCCGCGAACTCACCAAGCTCCACGAGACGGTCGTTCGCGGAACCCTGGACGCCCTGGCCGCTGATCCCCGCTTCGCCGCGCCAAAAGGAGAGATCGTCGTCCTGGTGGGTCCGGGGTCGGAGCGGGTCGCGACGCCTGACGAGGCCGACGCCGCCCTCCTGGACGCCCTGACCCGCGCCGGCCCGGCCGAGGCCGCCTCGGAGGTCGCCAAGGCGCTGGGCCTGGCCCGCCGCGATCTCTACGCCCGCGTCCTGGCTCTGCGGGGCCGGCCCGGATGAGCCAAGTCCGCCGCGAACGCGGCCTCGCGGCGCGCCGCTCGGGGCGGCGGGCGGAGATCTTCTGCGCCCTGTGGCTGATGGCCAAGGGCTATCGCATCCTGGGTTTTCGCCTGAAGACGCCCCAGGGCGAAATCGATCTGCTGGCCCAAAAAGGCGGGGTGATCGTGGTGGTGGAAGTCAAGCGCCGCGTCAGCCTGGAAACGGCTCTGGCGGCGGTGACCTGGCGCCAGCGCGAGCGGCTGGTGCGGGCGGCGCGGGGCCTGACCGCCCGCCGCCCCGCCCTGACCGGCGACGCCGTGCGCCTGGACCTCATCGCCCTCGCGCCGGGGCGCCTGCCGCGCCATATAGCGGACGCCTGGCGGGAAGGCTGAGCGCCGCGCGAGCCACGAGGAAAGCCGATGCCGCTTCAGGTCGCCATCCAGATGGACCCCATCGAGCGGGTCAACATCGACACCGACACCACCTTCATGCTGATGCTGGAGGCCCAGACGCGCGGTCACGGCCTGTGGGTCTATGGCCCCGAGCGCCTGGCTTTGGAGGACGGGCGGGTGCTGGCCCGCGGCCGGCCACTCAACCTGCGCGCCGTCAAGGGCGATCACCACAGCCTGGGCAAGACGCAGGTGCGCGACCTCGCCGACATGGACGTGGTGCTGATGCGCCAGGATCCGCCCTTCGACATGCCCTATATTACCGCGACCCACTTCCTGGAAACCATCCACCCCGCCACCCTGGTGGTGAACAATCCGGCCGAGGTGCGCAACGCGCCAGAGAAGCTGTTCGTCACCGGCTTTCCGGGCCTGCAGCCGCCGACCCTGATCACCAGCGATCCCGAGGCCATCGAGGACTTCCGCGCCCGTCACGGCGACATGGTGCTCAAGCCCCTTTACGGCGGCGCCGGGTCGGGCGTCGTTCGGCTGAACGCCAACGACCCCAACCTCGACGCTCTTTTGGAACTCCACGCCCTGATCGGCCGCGAGCCGGTGATCGCCCAGAAGTTCGTCCCGGCGGTCGCCGCCGGCGACAAGCGCATCCTCCTGGTGGACGGCGAGCCGGTGGGGGCGATCAACCGCATTCCGGCCGAGGGCCAGGTCCGCTCCAACCTCGCCAAGGGCGGCCGAGCCGATGCGGTGGATCTGACGGCGCGCGATCGTGAGATCTGCGACGCCATCGGCATGGAGCTGAAAGACCGAGGCCTGCTCTTCGTCGGCATCGACGTGATCGGCGACTATCTCACCGAGATCAACGTCACCTCGCCCACCGGCGCCCAGCAGCTCAAGCGCTTCGGCGGCGCCGACGCGGCGGCAAAGCTGTGGGACCGGATCGAGGCGATACGCGGGGTGGTGTAGCGCCGCCCGCGCCGTCACATCTCCGTCACGGTTTCCCCCCGAAGTTCCACTTTTGTTCTTGATCCGAGTCGGGAACTATATACTTGACGGAACGGTCCAATGGACGGCATGATTCGCGGGCGTGACAGGCCGGCCCTCACCCGCTCTCAGATTGAGGCGGGAACGGAAATCTATGCAGATTGGAAGTCAGAGAACTGGGGCGAGATTCATCAAGACGGCGGCTTGGGCGACGTGGAAAACCTCTTCAAGAGGCTATCCGTCGTTTTTTCCCAAGCGTGAATTTGCTCAGCAGTAATACCATACGAAATCTCAAGTGCTTTCGTATCGTCAATGATCTTAAGAGTCTTCTCTAGCATATCTTTGTGGGTTAAAGACTTGGCCTTCATCTTCATTGCGTTGTCAGTCGTTCTCTTGATGAATCTCGCCCTATCCCCCTCTACCCTCAATATGCCATGAATGAGCGTATTGCGCTCAGCATTACTGATTATTCTGTTTATTATTGAAATGCTATTCTTATGGTCTGTTCCTTTTAGAGCAAGTAAGCTTCGTGCGATGCTGGCCTTTCTCTCGAAGCCAAGACCGGAAATGATTATAGAGGCGTGAACCCTGGTCAACCTGGCTTCTTTGTGGATGATGAACTCAAGTATTTCCTCGAATGTTTGCCAATATATCAGAAACAACCCATAAGCTTGAGCCATAAGGAACTCATTTGGATGGCGCTTTTTCCATCGCTCCTCCATCTCGACTAAGATTTTAGTAATGGCGGCCGCAAGGACTTTACGGCCCTCAGGATTTGGTGGATGATTGTCGGCCATGACCGCTAAACCCCTCCCAGAAGACGAGCCCGGTGCGCAAGAGCGCTTTGACCGGGCGATCAAGACCGCGCTGGCGACGAAGCCGACGCCTCACGTTAAGAAGACCGAAAGGAAATCGGCGAGACACAATGACGGCAAGGGCGACGGGTCGCTGTCACACTCCCCGTCGCCCCGCCCTAAGAAGCGTTAGTTACGCTTCGTCGGATACCGGATGGTTTCAACTTCAGCGGTGCGCTTGTGCTCCGCCTGTTTGACAGGGATGAACTGGCCTGAGCCAGAATCCCGACCAACCTTACGCTTGATGTAATCAGTCATGGGTTACTCCTTTCCCGGGCATAAGGCCCGTCGGTGGGGCGAGCCAAGGTAGGAGGCGCATGACGAATCGCACGCAAACGCGAGACGAATGCTAGGCGGAGTCCACTGATTTGCCGAGTCTTTTAGAGCGGAAGGATATCCATCCCTAGCCGCCGTTCCCAAAATCGTACTTCGACCGTTGATATTTCATCGCTGTCCAGCAGGTCTTGGATTGCGACAAAGGCCCCGCTGGTAGGGTGGCGAAGATAGCGGACGTTGAAACAGTCGCCGTCTTCAAGGATCACAGTGGGTTCTGCGTGGTGCAGCGTACAGCCCCCATTTAGGAAGAGGGCGATGATACGACCGACATTACAAAATTGGCCAACCTGCTTGGCCAATGCCAGTTAGGCTGCATCTGCAAAAAATAGCTTGCGGACTTTCACGGGCATCGACACGCCAAACTCAAATTCCCCGGCGCGCGGATCACGCCGAAAAGCGCCATCCTTGACCATCCGGCGGTACCGCTGGGGGGCCGGCGGAATGCCCTCAAGCCCCTCGCGGCCCATGTCGTGGTTGGCGCACACGTTCGCCGCGATCGCGCGATTGAACGCCTTTGGTAGATCCCTCATTCGCTTGGCGAACGCGGCAATGTCATATTCCAGACACTGCGCGACCCAGGTTTCGTCCTCTTGGAAAAAGACCACCCGGACCGAAATCTCGTTGGTCATATCGTCCTCAAAACCCCGTAACAGGGTGTTAACCACGCCTTTATGGGCGCCGTCAATCGCCACACTATGGGGACTAGAACGCTTAACCGGCCGTTTCGAACCGCTTGCGAAGCGCCCAAATGCGCCTCGCCTTCTGTTTAAGCGTTCGCGCCTTCACCAGTCCGCCGATAGGTCAGGCGCTTGCCGCTTGATCCTTTGAGCGCCTTGGCGGTGCGGGCGGTATCGTCCACCCCGAGCGCGGCGCGGGAATTGTAGCGAAAGTCGAACTCGGCAAGGTAGCGGTGCAAGTGAGCTTCGCTCACATGATGGAAATTGCCATAGACGCCGCGTTTCAGGATGGCGAAATAGCTCTCGACCGTGTTTGAGTGAATGAAGCCGTCGCGGACATATTCACCCGCGCTGTGATCGACGCGGCTATGATCGGCGAACTCGTCGCCCATGCGGATATACATTTGGGCGCCATCGGTCATTAGGTGCGACTTGCGGCTGGCGTGTTTCACCAGGATCGGGCGGATGCGCTTCGACGTGACGCTGGCGACATGGAAAGAGCAGGCCGCGCCGTTGCGCTCGACCAGGGTAAGGACCGCTTCCTTGTTCGCGGGGCCATTGGAGCCCTGGCGCTTGTTCGCGTGGCGGTTCTTGTCCTTGCCGCCCATGTAGGTTTCATCGGCTTCAACGATCTTGCCGTGGCCGCCCAAGGGCGAAGGGGAAGGCTCGCGCATCGCTTCGCGGATGCGATGGGCCATAAACCATGCGGTCTTGTAGGTGACGCCCAGGGTGCGCTCTAGCTGCATGGCGCTCATTCCCTTTTTCGAGGAAGCCATGAGGCGGAACGCCAGCGTCCATTTGGCAAGGCCAATGTGCGAGCGCTCGAAGATCGTCCCGACCGTGACGCTGAATTTCTTGCGGCATGAGCGGCAGACACACAGGCCCGGCGCGGTGGATTTGCCGGCAAGGCGGGTGATCGCATCGGCCTCGCCACAGTGAGGGCAATACGGGCCATCGGGCCAGCGCTGCGCTTCCAGGTGCAACCTGGCGGCTTCATCATCGTGAAAGATGGGATCGGTAAGGTTCATGGCGGGCTCCAATGTCCAAACCCTACACCCTCAAAAGCGTTCCGTCAAGTATATAGTTCCCTCCGAGTCTCGGGGTATGATCCCACTGCGGACGATCTTGTGGGCAACGGGGTTTGAGAGACATGGCGGCGCGGGTGGTGTCGGTGGCGTTCGAGGGGGTCGAGGCCCGGCGGGTGGACGCCGAGGTCCAGATGGTCGGCGGCCTGTCGGCCTTCGTGGTGGTGGGCCTGGCCGACAAGGCGGTGGGCGAGGCGCGCGAGCGGGTGCGCGCCGCCTTCGCGGGCCTGGGCCTCGCCCTGCCGGCCAAGCGGGTGGTGGCCAATCTCGCCCCGGCCGACCTGCCCAAGGAGGGCAACCACTACGACCTGCCCATCGCCCTGGCCCTGATGGCGGTGATGGGCATCGTTCCGCAGGACGCCCTGGACGGCTGGGCGGCGATCGGCGAACTCAACCTCAACGGCGAGATCGCCCCGGTGGCCGGGGCCCTGCCGGCGGCCATCGCCGCCGGGGCGATGGGCCTGGGCCTCATCTGCCCCGAAGCCTGCGGCCCCGAAGCGGCCTGGGCGGGCGAGACCGCCATCCTCGCCCCCCGCTCCCTGATCGCCCTGGTCAACCATTTTCGCGGCAGCCAGATCCTGGGTCAGCCCCGGCCGGGCCCGATGATCGAGGGCGGCCGGGGACCCGACCTTAAGGACGTCAAGGGCCAGGAAAACGCCAAGCGGGCCCTGGAGATCGCCGCCGCCGGCGGCCACAATCTGCTCTATGTCGGCCCGCCGGGATCGGGCAAATCCATGCTGGCCCAACGCCTGCCGGGCCTGTTGCCGCCGCTCACCGCCGCCGAGCTCCTGGAGACCTCCATGGTCCACTCCATCGCCGGCCTGATCGCCAGGGGCACGCTGACTCGCGACCGGCCGTTTCAAGCCCCCCACCACTCGGCCAGCATGGCGGCCCTGACCGGCGGCGGCCTGAAGGTCAAGCCGGGCGAAGTGTCCCTGGCCCACAACGGCGTTCTTTTTCTCGACGAACTGCCGGAATTCAGCCGGGTATTTCCGCCATCGGCGAACGATGCGGGTGGTCGCGCCGAATTCCCGCCGTCCGCCGGGCGCCCTCAAACGAATTCCGTCTTCACACCCAAATGAGCGCCCGCCTCGGCCATGCGTCGGTCGAGAGTGCAGACGGTCTCCCCATGGGCCGCCGCGATCGCCAAATGCAGGGCGTCGCCGGACCTAAGGCCCAGGGCGAACTGGTCGAGAAAACCCGCTGCGGTGCGAAAGTGTGAATCCGAGATCGGCAGCACGGTGAAAGCGCGGGAGAACAGCCTGGCGAACAGCGACAAGGCGCCGGCGCGATCGCCTTCGTCGATTTGGCCGGACCTGAGTTTGATCGACATGGCTGATGAAAATTCCGTCGCGACCCATTGGCTCGTCGAAAAGCCACCCGCTTCCCACGCTTGCATCCAGGCGCGGACGTCCTGCGTTCGAGCCTCGCGGGTCAGGGCGGCGACGAGGAGCGAGGTGTCGAGGTAGAGCGTCAACAGCGATCCTCGTCCCGCATGCGTCGCACCAGGTCGCCGGCGCCCTCGGACTGGAGCGACATGGAGTCGGTCAGGGCGCGCATGGCGGCGAAATCGATCCGCGCGGGCGGCCCGGCGAGCGCGGTGAGGCGGGCCACCGGCTTGCCTCGGCGGGTGATGCAGACTGTATCGCCGGCAACTGCCCGTTCGACGAGTTCGCTCAGGCGCGCCTTGGCGTCGGCGAGGCTCACGCTGTCCATGCCTCTATCTCCTGACCATCTGGTTGGTCAGATATACTACCGTCATCGACCAATGAAAAGAGCTGGAAAGGCGCCGGCGCGCCTTGCAACCCTGGCCGGATTCGCCAACGCTCGACCCCGACTCGTGTCTCGCCCCCGCGGAAGGCCTTCCTTGACCGATGAGACCAATCCCTCGGCGGCGGTGAGCCCGCCCGCAGCGCCGGACGCGCCGCCCAGGCGCCGTAGCTTCCTCGCCGCCCTGGCGGTGTTCGGGGAGCGGCCGGTGGCGGTGATGCTGGGACTGGGCTTCGCCGCCGGCCTGCCCAATTTCCTGGTCTTCGACACCATGTCGGCGTGGCTGCGAGCGGCCGGCCTGTCGCTGGCGGTGATCTCGCTTTTCAGCCTCGCCACCTTGCCCTATTCGTTCAAGTTCATCTGGGCCCCGCTGGTCGATCGGACCAAGATTCCGGTCCTGACCGGCTGGCTCGGCCACCGACGCTCGTGGATGGTGGCTGCCCAGGTCTGCGTGATCGCCGGCCTGCTGGCCATCTCGGCCGGCGACCCCGTCCATCGGCTGGGACTTCTGGCGGTGTTCGCGGTCTTCACCGGCTTCGCCTCGGCCACCCAGGACATCGTCATCGACGCCTGGAGGATCGAGGCGGTCGATTCCTCGAAGCAAGGGGCGATGGCGGCGGCCTATCAGTGGGGCTACCGGGTGGCCAATATCGTCGCCGGGGCCGCGCCCCTGCTGCTGGCCGACCGAGTGGGGTGGCACGTCTCCTATGCGGTGATGGCCGCCATGATGGGACTGGGGATCGTGGCGGTGCTGCTGGCCCCGCGCGAAGAGCAGCACCTCATCCGGCCCATCTCCACCGACGGGGTCGCCGCCTCGCCGGTTCTGGAATTCATCGAGTGGGTGGCGCGCCTCGCCGTAATGGCGCTGGGCGCCCTGCTGCTGGGGTCGGGCCTGGGCGCCAAGGCCGATCTCCTGTCGGGCTCCTTGCGCCTCCTCGGCGCGCCGACGGTCGGGGAGGCCCTGCAGGCCGCCTGGACGGCCAAGCCCAACGGGGTGTGGCTGCAACTGCTGTCCGTGCTGGCCGGATTCGGGGCGGTCGCCCTGGCCGCCTCGCCGATCCCCGGCCTGCGCACCCGGCCGGGCGTCTTCCTGTTCCACGCCCTGGGCGATCCCCTTGCCGACTTCTTCCGCCGTTTCGGCAAGCAGGCGCTGCTGATCCTCGCCCTGATCTGCCTCTACCGGCTGAGCGATTTCGTGCTCAACATCATGAACGCCTTCTACCAGGATCTGGGCTTCACCCTCACCCAGATCGCCGAGGTGCGAAAGGTGTTCGGGGTCGGCGCCTCGCTCTTCGGGGTGTTCGTGGGCGGCGTCTCCATCGCCCGCCTGGGGGTGATGCGCTCCCTGGTGATCGGGGCGGTGGCTCTGCCGATCACCAACACCATCTTCGGCTGGCTGGCCCTGCAAGGTCCGCACGTCCAGGCTCTGCTGATCGCCATCGGCATCGACAATATCGTCTCGGCCTACGCCGGCACCTGCCTGATCGCCTATATGTCGAGCCTGACCGGGGTGGGGTTCACCGCCACCCAGTACGCCCTGTTCTCCTCGCTCTATTCCCTGCCAGGCAAGCTCATCGCCTCGCAGTCGGGGCGGATCGTGGAGGCGGCGGCGCGCTCGGCCCAGGCCGGCGGCCTCTTCGCGCCCTTGAAGGCCCTGTTCGTCCACGCTCCACCCGACGCCTTCGCCGCCGCCATGGCCAAGTCGCAGGTCGCGCCGGCGGCGCTGGGGGCCGGCTATGTGGTGTTCTTCCTCTATTCGGGTGTGGTTGGCCTGGGGGCCATGGTCCTGGCCGTCCTGGTGGCCAGAGGGCAAAAAGGAGCCCCGGCCTAGAGCCGGATGGCTTCGTATACGAAGCCTGAATCCGGCTCTACGCTTTGAGTTTAGAGCAAGATTCAGCTCCGAGGCGATTCCGCCTCGGACCATCTTGCTCTAGCGCCCCAGGCATACCACCGGCACGACGCGCAGATCCCGACGCAGGTCATCGGCGACGCGGCCATAGTTTCCCGTGGTGATCGCCTCGCCGACACCGACGGGAGCCTTGACGCCGACGAAGGCCAGGGCGGCGCGCAGCGCGCGGGGCGTGGTGGTGTAGATCAGGCCCCGCCGGGGCGCCTGGGCGATGGTGACCCCGATCGCGCGGCCGGCGCCGTCGAGGGCCGGCGCGCCCGACAGGCCCGCCAGATTGGCGGCCAGGCCCTCGGTCCGTCCGATCTCGGCGAAGGCGAGCACCGGCTGAGGGCGCGCGCCGCGCCCGCGCGCCGTCAGCCGCTGGCGTCCGACCAGGCGGGAGGCGGCTTCTCCCGCCCGGCCTTGCGGAAAGCCGGGATGGAAGGCGGCGGCGCCCATGCGGAGCGGGATGTCGGGCGCCAGGGGAACCGACGGCGCCCCGCCCCTGGTGAAGAGAGCGGCGATGTCGCCGCGCGGATCGATGCGGACCACGGCGATCACGGCGCTGGCCGGCGCGACCACGATGGCGGCGCGGGCGCACCCCTCGACCACATGGCGGGCGGTCAGCCAGACGCCGCCGGCCGCCACCGAAAACGCCGTGCCGGACCCCGGCCCCGGCGTCGCCGGGCCCTTGGCCACGGCGGCGGGGTCGAAGGGCGAGGCGGGACCCAGAGGCGCGCCGGCCAGGGCGGGCATGGGTGGCGGGGCGGGCGGGGCGTCGGCGCGGTCCTGGGCGGCGATGGCGCCCCAGGTCAGGGCGCCGACCACCGCGACGTAGATCAGCCAATCGGGCGGGCGGGGGACTCTCATGCGGCTTGGGGCGTCCTCAAGCGGCGACGGCGGCGGCGAGGACGACGGCGGTGGCGAGCTTGGCGCCGACCAGCAGGGCCGCCGCCGCCATCTCTCCCTTTGCGATGCGAGCGGGCAGGCCATGCAGAACGAGATCGGTCAGGCGAAACACCGCCAGTTGCACGAACACCGTCGCCACGCCCCACAGGGCGACGTCCAGGAGCGAGGTCGAGGCGGTCAAGGACGCGGCCAAAGGGATGGCGAGGCCCACCAGCACCCCGCCGAAGGACACGGCGGCGGCGCTGTTGCCCCGGCGGATCAGGGCGATCTCGCGGTGCGGGGTGATCGCCGCATAGAGCGTCGCCCCCGCCGCCAGAATCGCCATCGTCACCAGGGCGTGGAGCAGGGTGAGCGGGAATCCCATCGCCCAGGCTTCGAGTTCGGGCGATCGCGGGAAGTGAGGCATGGCGTAACCCTTTGCCGATCGTGCGGAGACGATGTTTAGCATGGGGTCG
>JBBRPN010000085.1:0-11968 GCA_038227925.1 Caulobacterales bacterium
GACGAGGTTCTTGCCGCGCGCCGTGTCGATGGCGGTCTTGCCGCCCACCGAGGAATCCACCTGGGCCAGCAGGGTGGTGGGAATCTGCACCCAGTCGACGCCACGCTGGTAGATCGCCGCCGCGAAACCGGTGAGGTCGCCCACCACCCCGCCGCCGAAGGCGACGATAAGGTCGGTGCGCTCGAGCTCCAGGTCGAGCAGTCGGTCGGTGAGATCGGACAATCCGTCGAAACTCTTCGCCCCCTCCCCCGGCGCGATCGTCAGGGCGTGAACAATGACGCCGGCCGCCTCCAGGGCGCCGATCAGGCGGGGACCGTGCAGGCCGCCGACCGTCTCGTCCATGACCAGGGCGACCAGGGGCCGGCGCAGGAAGGGCGCGATCTTCGCCGCCGCCTGGTCGATCAGGCCGCGCCCGATCAGGACCTCGTAGGGCCGCGACGCCAGATCGACCCTGACGGCGGCGGTCACGGCGCGCCGGATGACGCGCCGTGGGCCGCCCGCGCCGCCAGGGCCTTGACGATGGCGTCCACCGCCACGTGATGGGCGGTATCGCCGGTTTCCACGGTGATGTCGGCCAGGGCGAAGAGGCGGTAGCGCTCGGCCGCCTGGGCTTCGAGCACGGCCTTGGGATCCTTGCCGGCGACGAGGGGCCGGGTGTCGCGCCGTCCGACCCGGCGGGCCAGCACGTCGAGGTCGGCCTTCAGCCACACCGAGATCGTCTTTTCGGCGATCAGGCGCCGGGTGACCGGGTCGTCGAAGGCCCCGCCGCTGGTGGCCAGCACATGCGGCGGCTCTTCCAGCAGGCGCGCGATCACCCGCCGCTCGCCGTCGCGAAAGGCGGCTTCGCCGAACTGCTCGAAGATGTCGGCGATCGAGCGTCCGGCGGCCGCCTCGATCTCGGCGTCGGCGTCCTTGAACGGCATGGCCAGCGCGCTGGCCAGGCGCCGCCCGATGCTGCTCTTGCCGACGCCCATCAGGCCGATCAGGGCGATGGTCTTGCGGTTCAGGGAGGGAAAGGCGTTCATGACCAGATGCGCCCTTTACACGAGCGGCCCCATGCGCGCCAAGTTTCGAGCGGGTCGCAAGGGCAGGGCCGATGAACGGAGCGGACTGGACGGAGGCCTTTCTCGAGATGATGGCGGCCGAGCGCGGGGCGGCGGCCAACACCCTGACCGCCTACGCCCGCGACCTGGCCGACGCGGCGGGATTCCTGGCTGGGCGAGGCGGCCATCTGGCGACGGCTTCGGCCGACGACATCGAGGCCTGGTTCTCCAGCCTCGGCGCGCGCGGCCTCTCGCCGGCCACGGCGGCCCGCCGACGCTCGGCGGCGCGCCAGTTCTACCGTTTCGTGCTCGGCGAGGGCTGGCGGGCCGACGATCCCTCGCGACGGGTGGAAGCGCCGCGCCAGGGCCGCCCGCTCCCCAAGATACTGAGCGGCGAGGAGGTGGAGCGCCTGATCGCCGCCGGGGCGGCCAGGAAGGGGGCGGCGGGGCTGCGGCTGGCGGCGATGATCGAGCTCCTCTACGCCTCGGGCCTGCGCGTCTCCGAACTGGTCGCCCTGCCGCTTGCGGCGCTGGCCGCCGACCCGGCCTATCTGATCGTCAAGGGCAAGGGGGGAAAGGAGCGCCTCGCCCCCCTGAACGGCGCGGCGCGCGCCGCCGTGAAAGCCTATCTGGCCGTCCGGCCGGCCTTCCTTCCCAAGCGCGTCGCCAAGGGCGCCAAGCCCAATCCCTGGCTGTTCCCTTCCCGGGGCCGGGGCGGGCGCCTGACCGCGCGGCGCTTCGCCCAGATGCTGGATGAGGCGGCCCGCGCCGCCGGCGTCGATCCAGCCAAGGTGAGCCCCCACGTCCTGCGCCACGCCTTCGCCACCCACCTTCTGGAAGGCGGCGCCGACCTGCGCATCGTCCAAACTCTGCTCGGCCACGCCGACATCGCCACCACCCAGATCTACACCCACGTCACCCAGGATCGGCTCAGGGAGGTGGTGGAGACAAAGCATCCGCTGGCCAGGCGGCGGGAGCGGTAAGGGAGGGAGAGGAACCGGGTGTGTTCGAGGTTGAATTTCGGCGACCTTGACAAGATCCAAAATAATTGCAATATGAAAATAATCCAGGCTTGGCCGTGGCTGCGCCTCAATCCGCCGGAAGAGGTCCGATGACTATTTTGCAAAATCCCCGTCACGAGGCCTTCGCCCACGCCAGGGTCGCGGGCGCCGACCTGGAGCAGGCCTATGAAGACGCCGGCTTCGCGCCCGACACCAGCCACGCCTGCCGCCTCGCCAAGCGCCCGGAAGTGGCCGAGCGGATGGCGGAACTGCGCCGCGAACAGGATGAGGCCGAAGACGCCAGTCCGCGGGCGATCATCGCCGCCCTGGTGCGCATGGCCCGCGACAGCGAGGCCCTGAAGACCCCGGCGGGGGTCAAGGAAGCCCGCCTCAACCTGCTCGAGGCCCACCGCCTGCGGGGCGTCATGGCGGCAAGCCGAGCGGGCGACCGCTCGATCATGGCCCGCGATTTTGGCTAGACGCCGGCCGCTACGGCGCCCATCCCTTGCCCGCGTCTGGCCTGATCCTGGCCCAAGAGTGGCCATCGGCTGGCCAATGGGTCGCCCGGTCACGGCCCGACGGCGGCCCCTCTGACCGTTCTCTCGCCGGTGAGGCACACCCGCCTCGACCGACGCTCCCCAGGAGCAGCGCGGGCGCGGTTTGCTGCCGGTGAGGTCCGAAAAGGGGAAAGGGCGGAAGAACTAAGTGGCCGGCTGTAAGTGCGCCCACGCCGCTTCCTCCTCCGGGCGAAGCCAGTCTTCCGCCAGCGCGGGCTCGGCAAGCTGGAGCGCCTCATCCACCGATGGCGCGAGCAGGGTCAGAAGCGCGCGGCCCGCGGGAAACTTGCTCGCGAACTCCAAAAGATGAACCCGGCCCGCCGCATCAATTTCAACCTCGATGGTCCGCAACATCGCGGCTCTCCTTTCCGATCGCCCACATGAAGATAGCACCGACGGCGGCTGTGACATACGGCCCTCCTCGGTCCAGCAACAGCGCGACAGGACTTCACGCGGACGACTCGCCGAGCCCAAGCACTTTCAGGCGCGAAGGCTGGTGCCCCAGGTCGGACTCGAACCAACACGGCCTTGCGGCCAACAGATTTTGAGTCTGCCGCGTCTACCATTTCGCCACTGGGGCGGCGTTGCAGGCTCTACCAACCGGAGCGGCGGCTCACAAGGCGCGGTGTCTTTACCGCGCGTGATGGTCGGCGTTGCGTTTGCTGACGCCTCGCCCCGAGCCGCCGGGCTTCTTGCCGCCGCCGTCGTCCTTGTTGACGGTGGCCCAGGCGCGGCGTTCGGCTTCCTTTTCCGGCACGCCGCGCGCCTCGTAGCTCTCCTCGATGTGCTCGGCCTTGCGGTCCTGCTTGTCGGTGTATTTGGACTTGTCGCCCTTGGGCATGGCGCGGCTCCTTTCGCCCACCTGCAACCCGCGGGCAAAGCGCGCGGTTCCCGCGCCCCTCAGGCGGCGACGACCGTCTGGTCGATGGCCCCGAAGATGGACCGGCGGGACGCGTCGCGCATCTCGATGCGCACGGTGTCGCCGGCCTTGAGGAAGGGGGTGCGGGGCGCGCCTCCGGCCAGAGTCTCCACCGTGCGCAGCTCGGCGATGCAGCTATAGCCGGCGCCGCCCTGGGCGATCGGCTTGCCCGGGCCGCCGTCGGCGCCGCGGTTGGAGACGGTGCCCGAGCCGACGATCGTCCCGGCGCAAAGGGCGCGGGTTCTGGCGGCGTGGGCGATCAGGGTCCCGAAGTCGAAGGTCATATCGACGCCGGCGTCGGCCCGGCCGAACAGGGCGCCGTTCAGCTCCACCATCACCTGGCCCGACAGGCGCCCGTCCTTCCAGGCCTCGCCCAGTTCGTCCGGCGTCACCGCGACGGGGGAGAAGGCCGAAGCGGGCTTGGACTGGAAGAAGCCGAAGGATTTGGCGAGCTCGCCGGGAATGAGGCCGCGCAGGGAAACGTCATTGACCAGCATGACGAGGCGGATGGCGGCGAGCGCCGTCGTCCGGTCGGCGCCCTGGGGTGTGTCGCCGACGATCACCGCCACTTCGGCTTCCAGGTCGCAGCCCCAGGCCGGATCGGCCAGGGGGATGGGATCGCGCGGCCCGAGAAAGCCGTCCGAGCCGCCCTGATAGATCAGGGGATCGGTCCAGAAGCTCTCCGGCATCTGCGCCCCGCGGGCGCGGCGGACCAGCTCGACGTGGTTCACATAGGCCGAACCGTCCGCCCACTGATAGGCTCTGGGCAGGGGGCTGGCGGCGGCGCGCTCATGGAAGCGGGTTCGCGCCACCGAACCGTGCTCCAGGCTTTCCGCCAAGCCCCGCAGCAGGGGCTCGCACCGCTCCCAGTCGTCGAGCGCCGCCTGCAGGATGGGGGCGATCCCGTCCGCCTCCACGCACCAGGCCAGATCGCGCGACACCACCGCCAGGCGCCCGTCGCGGCCCGATTTCAGGGACGCGAGCTTCACTTGTTCTTCCAGCTATCGACATAGGCGGCGTTTTCCACCGCCGCCGCGCCCTCGCCGACATCGAGGGGATCGCGGGCGTCGATCATCACCGCGTATTCGTCGGTGGCCGCCTTGGCCTGGACCAGCATGGATTTCAGCGCCTTGGGATGGGGGCCGTGGGTGAAGCCGCTGGGGTGAAACGTCATCATGCCGGCGGAGATGTTGTCGCGGCTGAAGAAGTCGCCGGCGTGGTAGAAGAGAACCTCGTCGTAGTCGTCGTTGTTGTGGAAGAAGGGTACCTTGAGCGCCCCCGGATCGGTCTCGAAAGGGCGCGGGGCGAAGGTGCACACCACGAACCGGTCGGCGGCGAAGGTGGTGTGGACCGAGGGCGGCAAATGATAGCGGTGGCTGGCCACCGGCCGGATCGAGCGCACGTTGAGGCGGGCCGGCGCCAGGTCGCCGTGCCAGCCCACCGCGTCCAGGGGATTGTAGGGGAAGGTGACGGTGGAGACGGCGCCGCGCTTCTTGATCTCGACGGTGTGGTCGCCGGCCTCGTCCTGATGGGCGCGGAAGGCCTCGTCCATGACGGGGGTGTCCAGCATGGCCGGGTCGAACACCGCGTGCGGCCCCAGCATGCCGCGATCGGGCAGGGTGTAGTGGCCGCCCGTCGCCTCGATCGTCAGGATGGCGGCCGCGCCCTCCGGCGCCAGGCGCCACATCGTTCCGCGCGGAATGTAGAGATAGTCGCCGGCCTCGAAGACGATGTGGCCGTAGTCGCAGAACAGGTCGCCGCGCCCCTCGTGAACGAAGAGCAGCAGGTCGCCGTCGGCGTCGCGGGCCAGGGCCGGCATGGGAGCGGCCAGTTTCCAGAAGCGCATCTCCACATGGGCGTTGCCCAGCACCTTGGGCGCCTCCCACGGCGAGGGTGTGGCCTCGTTGAGGGCCGCCAGATCGAAGGCGCGCGGGCGTAGCGGCCCCTCGAAAGTCGTCCAGCCGGTGGGCGGGCGGCGATGGTGGAAGAACGACGCCGGGCCGAAGAACCCTTCCTTGGAAACCTCGCGCTCAAAGGTGCCGTCCGGCATGTCGGCGTGGGCCTGGCGCGAGTGCTCGCCCTGCGCGCCACGCACTGGGATCCAGTTGCGGTTGGGCACCCTCAGTCAGCCTTCGCCGGTAGCACCCCGCGCCGCATCTGGTCGGCTTCGATGCTCTCGAACAGGGCCTTAAAGTTGCCTTCGCCGAAGCCCTCGTTGCCCTTGCGCTGGATCATCTCGAAGAAGATCGGGCCGATCATGTTCTGGGTGAAGATCTGTAGCAGCAGGCCCTGGCCCTCGGTGGGGGCGCCGTCCAGCAGGATGCGGTCGGCGCGCAGGCGCTGCAGGTTCTCGCCGTGGCCGGGGACGCGGGCGTCGAGCTGCTCGTAATAGGTGTCGGGCACCTCCTGGAACTTCACCCCGCGCTGGTTCATGGTCTCCACCGCCGCGCAGATGTCGCCGGTACCGAGCGCGATGTGCTGGATGCCCTCGCCGCGATAGTCCCTGAGGAACTCCTCGATCTGGGAGTGGTCGTCCTGGCTTTCGTTAAGGGGGATGCGGATCTTGCCGCAGGGGCTGGTCATGGCCTTGGAGACAAGGCCGGTCTGGGCGCCCTCGATGTCGAAATAGCGGATCTCGCGGAAGTTGAAGATGCGCTCGTAGAATTCCGCCCATCTGCCCATCTGGCCGCGATGGACGTTGTGGGTGAGGTGATCGAGATAGGTGAGACCGACGCCCGGCACGGCCGCCGGCGCGCCGTCGATGGGAACGAAATCCACGTCATAGATGGCCTTCGCCCCATAGCGATCGACCAGATAGAGATGGGTGCCGCCGATGCCCTCGATGGCCGGGATGTTCAGCTCCATGGGACCCACCGGGCCGGCGACCGGCGTCGCCCCTCGCTCGACGGCCAGCGTCAGGGCCTTGGCCGCGTCCCTTACCCGAAAGGCCATGGCGTTGGCGGAGGGGCCGTGCTGGGCGCGGAAGGCGGCCGGCTGGCCGGCCGGCTCCATGTTGAGAATGAAGTTGATGTCGCCCTGGGCGAAGCGCAGCACGTTCTTGGAGCGGTGGCGCGAGACGGCGGCAAAACCCATGAGCTCGAACAGGCCCTTGAGCCTTTCGGGCTCGGGCGCGGTGAACTCGACGAACTCGAACCCATCGGTGCCGAGCGGGTTTTCGAACAGGTCGGCCACCAGGCGACTTTGGGCGGCGGCGGAAGCGTTCATGGGCGGACTCCTTGCAAGGGTCGATATAGTGTCATTGGAAACGGCTTTGCGGAAGGGCGCTCTTAGCTGATAGCAGGGCGCCGGCTTGGCCTTTGGAATCTCCGTTGATGCTGCGACGTCTCTACGCTTGGATGATGAGGCTGTCGGCCTCGCGCCATGCCGCCGTGGCTCTGGCGGCCCTGGCGTTCGCGGAAAGTTCGTTCTTTCCCATTCCGCCGGACGTCCTCCTCATCCCCATGGTGCTAACCAGGCTCGAGCGCGCCTGGCGCTATGCGGCGATCTGTGCGGCCGCCTCGGTGGTCGGCGGGCTGGCGGGCTACGCCATCGGCTACGGCCTCTCGCCGGTCGGCCACTGGTGGCTCGCCGCCACCGGCTACCCGGGGGCCGAGCGGTCCCTGCGCGCCGCCTTCGCCCACTGGGGAATGGGCGTCATACTGCTGCAGGGCCTGCTGCCCATCCCCTACAAGCTGCTGACCATCACCTCGGGCTTGGCCCATTTCACCTTGTGGAAATTCGTGGCCGCCTCCACGGTGGTGCGCAGCGTCCGTTTCTTCGGCGTCGCGGCGATCGTCAAGCGGTTCGGGCCGGCAGCCCTGCCGCTCATCGAGCGGCGGCTGGCGCTGGTCGCCGGCGTCGTTGCGGTTCTGGCGATCTTGGCGGTGATCGCGGCGCGGCTCTTAACCTAGCGGCGAAATTCAGCCATATCGCTTTAAGATGGAAAAATTCGCGCGACATTGGCCCTGGATGGCGTTCCTGGCGAGCGCCGCCATGTTGGCGATCGCCCACGCCTTCGAGACGTTCGGCCATCTGGCCCCCTGCACCCTGTGCCTGAGGGAGCGGGAGATCTATTGGGCCGCCCTGGCCATCGCCGGCGCCGCCACGGTTCTGACGGTCACGCCGCTGCGCGCCAACGCCACGCGCCTGGCCAACGTCCTCCTGGTCCTCGCCTTCGCCTACAGCGCCCTGGTGGCCGGATACCACGCCGGCGCCGAGTGGAAGTGGTGGCCGGGGCCGACGAGTTGCAGCGGCGGCGGCGGCCACGTCAACGCCGCCGATCTCACCGCCTTCCTGAAGGGCGCCCGCGCCGCCATGCCGGCCTGCGACAAGGCCGCCTGGGTGTTCCTGGGTATTTCCATGGCCGGCTGGAACGCGGTGATCTCCGCCCTCCTCGCCGCCGCCAGCGCCCTGGCCGCCGCCCAGGGCCGCCCTGCCGGCTGGACGCGGCGCCGGTGAGCGCGCGGCCGATCCCGCCCAGGCCCGGACCGGTCGCGGACGCGCGGCGGCTGGCCGAGATTCTGCGCGTCGATCACGCCGGCGAACTGGGCGCGGTGCACATCTATCGCGGCCAGCGCGCGGTGATGGGCGGCGCGGCCGGGCGGGAGCGCATCGCCGGCCAGCTCGAGGAGATGGAGGCGCAGGAGGCCACGCATCTGGCCCGCTTCGACGCCCTGCTGACGCAGGCGCGGGTGCGCCCGACCTTGCTGGCGCCGCTCTGGCGGGCGGCGGGGTTTGCCCTCGGCGCCGGCACGGCCCTGATGGGCGAAAAGGCCGCCCACGCCTGCACCGAAGCGGTCGAGACCGTCATCGAGGCCCACTATGCCGGGCAGATCGAGGAGATCGGCGAGCGCCATCCGGGCCTCGCCGCCGAGCTCACCCAATTTCGCGACGAGGAACTGGCTCACCGCGATCAGGCGGTGGCCGAGGGGGCGCGCCAGACGCCCGGCTATCCCATCCTCGCCGCCGTCATCCGCGCCGGCTGCCGCGCGGCGATCGGGCTCTCGGAGAAGCTCTGATGGATATCGACGCCCTTCGGCGCGGCGCGGAGGCGCCCGTGAAGGCTCTCGCCGCCGATGTCACGGGGGTGGCCGACGATCTGGCCGCCGCCTTCGCCGATGACGTCATGTTCGACTGGTTCTTCCGCGCCGACAGCCGGCGGGACGAGGCGCGGCGGCGGTTCTTTCGCCTGCTGATCGGCAAGATGGCCTTCGGCGCGGGCCGCATCGAGCGTCCGTCGGGGGGCGGCGCGGCGGCGGTGTGGATGCCGTTCAGTTTCGTCGGGCCCACGCCGCTGATCCAGGAGCTGCGCGCCCTGCCGACCCTGCTGTTCGTCACCGGTCTTTCGCGCTTTTCCCGCCTGACCGCCCTGCGCGCCGACATGGACGCCCATCATCCCATGGACCGGCCGCACGCCTATCTGTGGTTCCTCGGCGTGACCCCGGAAGCGCAAGGCCACGGGATCGGCTCGCGTCTGCTGAAGGTGGGGACCGATCGCCTCGACGCGGCGGCCGAGCCGGCCTATCTCGAAACCCAGACCGAGCGGAACATCGGCCTCTACCGCCGCCATGGCTTCGAGGTGATTTCCGAACACAAGGCGCGGCCGGACGCGCCGCCGCTGTGGAGCATGTGGCGCGAACCCCAGCTGTTGGCGTCATAGAGCCGGCGGCGCCGTAGAGAGGCTCAGGTCTTGGGCGGCAGGGTGAATTTCATGGGCACGGCGATCAGGCGGCCCTTGGTCGGCGCGCCGTAGCGGCTCAGACTATAGATTCGAATAAATTGGGCCGTCTCCAGAACCTTGGCCCCGAAGCCGTATCCCGGCGGAGACTCCTCGGTGATCGCGCACGCGGTCAGGTCGCCCGTGGGCTCGACGGTGCAGAGCGCCGTGGCATGGCCCTCGACCCGCGCCCTGAGCGCCTCGTCCGGGTAGAAGCGGAAGCCGCTGTCGGCGTTCGGTCGGCTGTGAAAATCGACCTCGTCGAGACCCAGCGGCGGCAGGCTCGAGGCCGCGATCGCGAACCCCGCCGTCAGTTGCGCCGCACCGGCGACCATCCATGCGACCCAACGCATCTCACCGCCTTCCTTGTCCGCCTGCTCGACGGCGCAGAATAATCCTCGGCGGCGGTCGATGTCGAGCCATCTAGTGGTGCGAACCAGACAGATGCCACCCCGCCGACAAGCGGACGTTTCGAACGTCTGAGATCGGTGCTGTCATTGTCCGATGGAGAGAACGCGCCGCCTAGGTCCGCGACCATGCCCCGATCTGAAGGTGTCCGAAAAAGACGTTCGAGCCCTCGGCCGACTCGCGTTGCATTCGGTCAAACAGGGTCTCCACGTCGATCTCGGCGCCGGTCGCCACGCCGAGACGCTCGATTTCCGGCAGGAGTGTCGCGATTAAGCCCGACATCAGGCGGAGCATGTCGGCGCCGTTCCCGCCTGCGCTGACCAGCGCCTCGAGCCGCATCGAAGGCGCCGATAGCCCCGCCTCGACGAAGGTCGAATGCAGCTTCGAGCCCATCCGCGTTTCGGTCCCGTGCGCCCGCAGCGTCTCCAGGCCCCAGCGGCGACAGCGGTCATAGGTGGGCGCGGGCGGAAACGATGATGGGCCGCCCCAGTCGAGCTCGTGGAAGACGACGAGTCCCCCTGGCCTCACCCGGTCGGCCAGCCTGCGCAGCATCGCCGCGGGGTCTTTCTGAAACTGCAGGACGTACCGCCCGATGACCGCGTCGAAGGGACGCTCGAAGGTCATTTCCGCGGGATCGCCGGCAAGGAATTCCACATTGCTGAGAGATCGCTCGCCGGCTCGCGCGCGCGCCGCCTCGATGGCGTCCCCCACCCGGTCCACCCCCACCACCTCTCCGTCCGGTCCGACCATGTCGGCGGCGAGGAAGGCGACATCGCCGGCCCCGCCGCCGACATCGAGCACGCGCATCCTCGGAACGACGCCTGCCTGGTGGAATATTCGCCGAGTGATCGGGTCGATGAGCCGCGCCTGCGCCTTCAGGCGTTCGATTTCGCCGCCCGAATGGCCCAGGACATAGGCGCCGGTCCGGTCCGCTTCACCCGCGTCATTGTTCATGGTCCGTCCTCGCTTCATGAAGGGCGCCGCCCTGGGCGCGTCCCGCGCGACCGGATCGCATGAGGAGCACGATCGCCGGGGCGGCCATGTAGGCGGCGGGGAGCGACAGGAGTCCGGTCTGGTAGCTGCCCGTGTGGTCCCTCGCCAAGCCCCAGACCCAGGGGCCGATGAATTGGCCGAGCATGGCGATAGAACCTATGGCGGCTACCCCGACCGCCGCGGATCTGCCCTGGAGGATGTCGCTTGGGACCAACCAAAACACCGCGATCGCTGCGTTCTGGCAAATGACGAAGACCGCATAAGCCGGGATCACGACCAGCGGCGCGGTCGACAGGCCGAGCGCGACAAAGGCGCCGGCCAGTATCACCAATGGGATCACGACATGCAGGTGACGCTCGCGAGCGTGGTCCGAGTGCCAGCCGTTGAGCACCATGGCGAGCGCGCCGAGCAGAGCTGTTATGGCGATCAGGAAACCGACCTTCGTTGCGCCCCAATGGGTGACCCCCTGGAGCACAGCGGGTGCTGACAGATTGAAGGTGATGCCCCCGCCAAGGATGCAGAGGGCGCAAATACCAAGCTGCCAGACGCGGGGGTCGAGGAGCGCGGCGCGCAGACCATGGTCTTGCGAGACTCCGAGCGCGGCCTTGTCCGCCGCGAGCCGAGTTAGGATCCAGGTCCGTTCGTCCCCGGTCAGCCAGTCGGCTTCCGTCGGGCTGTTCGGGAGAAGAAAGAGGATGGCCACACTCAGCAGGATCGCCGGTAGGCCCTCGACCATGAACAGCCATTGCCAGCCCGCGAGGCCAAGGCGACCCCCCAGGTTGAGCAGCGCCCCAGCAAGTCCTCCCATGACAACAACACTGAGCGGCTGGGCGACATAGAAACGGCTAAGGGCGCGACCGCGCTGCGCCGTCGGAAACCACTGCATCAGGTAGAAGACCGCGCCAGGGAAGAAGCCGGCTTCCGCCATGCCGAGAAAGAAGCGCATGACGTAGAACTGCGTAGGTGTCCTAACGAACATCATGCCGACCGCGATCAGGCCCCAGGTCAGCATGATACGCGAAATCCAGCGGCGCGCGCCGAACCGGATCAGCAGCAGGTTCGAAGGCACTTCGAATATAGCGTAGCTGAGGAAGAACAGGCCGGCGCCAAGTCCGTAAACCGAGGCGCTGAAGTGCAGATCCTGGTTCATCTGCAGTGAGGCGAAGCTGATGTTGACCCGGTCCATGTAGGCGACGCCGTAGCCGAGGCCGATCAGAGTCTGACTCATAACTCGGCACGGGGTTCTACGGCCTGACCAGTCGGCGTGTCAGCCGTCGGATATGGGCGATGAAGATCCAGGCGATGGCGCTCTCGATTGTGGTCTCGAAGTC
>JBBRPN010000086.1:0-11341 GCA_038227925.1 Caulobacterales bacterium
CGCCTGCCCGCCCGGCAAGCGGATGGCGGTGATGAGCCTGATGAGCGGCGGCGAGCAGGCGCTGACCGCCGTGGCCCTGATCTTCGCCGTCTTCCTGGCCAACCCGGCCCCGATCTGCTTCCTCGACGAGGTGGACGCGCCGCTGGACGACGCCAATGTGGAGCGGTTCTGCGACCTGCTGGCCGACATGCGTGGCCGCGCCCCGACCCGCTTCATCGTCATCACCCACAACCCCCTGACCATGTCCCGCATGGACCGCCTCTACGGCGTCACCATGGCCGAGAAGGGCGTCTCGCAACTGGTCTCGGTGGACTTGCGCCAGGCTGAGGCGATGGCGGCGCGGTAGGTATTTCCTACCCCGCCGCCTCCGCCGCCAGAACCTTGACCACCGCCGGCCGCTCGCCGACGCGTGCGTGGTGGGCGGAGACGTAGGGGAAATCGGCCAGGCGGCCGAGGGGCCGGCCGTCCAGGCGGCGGGTGTCGAGCCAGCGGGAAAAGGTGAAGAGGTATGGGTCGGCGACGGTGTAGGCCTCGCCCTGGACGAAGGGGCGGCCGTCGGCGAACTTTTCCTCGATCAGGGCGAAGGCGGCGGCGAGGGACTCCGGCGCCTTGGCCCGCATGGCTCTGGCCGCCTCTTCGCCGTCGCCATAACGTTCGGGTCGGAAGACGTGGGCGAAGGCGACATGAACCGTGATGGCCAGGAACATGTTGAAGGCCTGCATGTCGCCGAAGGCGAAGCTGTCGCCGATGGCGGCGAGATGGGCGTCCGGATGCGTCTGGGCGATGTAGCCGAGGATGACCGGGTTTTCGGTGAGGACGCCTCGATCGGTCAGCAGGGCGGGCACCCGGCCCTTGGGATTGACCGCCAGATAGGCCGGCGTCCGCTGTTGACCGCCCCGCAGATCGACTCGCTCCACGTCATAGTCCGCGCCCGCCTCTTCCAGGGCGATGTGGGAGGCCAGCGAGCAGGCGCCGGGGGCGTAGAACAGTTTCAGCATGCGATCCCCACCGCCTTCGGGTTTAGTCGTTCCATATCAGGGCGTTAGCCCGCGATCACGTTATCTTGACGCGCCGGCCCCGCGTCTGTAGTTTCCGCGCCGACTTGGCCGGGCCGCGTTGGGGTTGTTCAAGGGTCGGCCGAAGGACCTTATCAGAAGTCCATGCCCAAACCGGAGGAATCGAGCCAGGGCGCGAGTCAGGGCGCGCTGGGCCGTCTCGAGGGGCGGCTCGATGCATTCGACGCCGGCCGGGCGGCCAAGCCCGGCGGGCAAGGCATCGGGGAATCGGCGGCCGACGGCTACCGCCTGCTGGGCCAGATGCTGGGCGGCGTGCTGGGCGGCATTGGCCTGGGCTGGCTGCTCGACCATTTCGCCCACACCGGGCCGTGGGGGGTGATCGGCGGCCTGCTGATCGGCGCCGGACTGTCGATCTACGCGACGGTCCAGACCGCCTCGCGGATTAGCGCCAAGGCCGAAAGAGGGGCGGCGGTGAAGTCCGGTCCGGCGGCTTCGTTTCCGGCCAAGGACGAATACGACGACGACGAGTGAAGGACTAGAGCTTTAAGCGATGGCGGCGATCGAACCGATGGAGCAATTCCTGGTCAGCAGGATCGTGCCGCTGCCGCCGGTGCGGATTCCGGGCCTGGGCCTGATCGACCTGTCGATCACCAACTCGGTCCTCTTCATGCTGATCGCCGCCGTGCTGATCTCCGGCTTTTTCCTGATCTCGGCCAAGCGGGCCCTGGTGCCGGGCCGGATGCAGGCCCTGGCCGAGATGCTCTACGGCATGGTCGATGGGGCGCTCACCGGCGGCATCATCGGCGAGCGCGGCCGCGCCTTCCTGCCCTTCGTCGTCACCCTCTTCCTCTTGATCGCCACCTTGAACATCATCGGCCTGGCGCCGGGCGGCTTCACCGTCACCTCCCAGCTGGCGGTGACCGCCGCCCTGGCGGTGATGACCTTCGCCACGGTGATCGTGGTCGGCTTCGCGCGCAACGGCCTGGGCTTCTTCAAGCTTTTCTGGCCGTCGGGCGTCCATCCGGGCATGGGCCTTTTCCTGATGGTGATCGAGTTCATCTCCTTCTCGGTCCGCCCCCTCACCCTGGCCATGCGACTGTTCGGCAACATGCTGGGCGGCCACGTGGTGACCTATATGTTCGCCTCCTTCGTCATCGGCCTGGGCCTCTTTGGCCTGGGCGGCGCGGGGCTGGCCAAGCTCGGCCTGATAGGCTCGGCGGTGTCGTTCCTGATGATCGTCGCCCTGATGGCGCTGGAATTCGTGGTCGCCTTTTTGCAGGCCTTCGTCTTCGCCGCGCTCACCTGCGTCTACCTCAACGAGGTCGTGAACCTGGATCACGGCCACTAGGCTTCAACCGCAACTCACCACCAAGGGACACCACTCGAAATGGACATTACAGCCGCCAAATACATCGGCGCGGGCCTGGCGATGACCGGCCTGATCGGGGCCGGCGCGGGCCTCGGCATCCTGTTCGGCAACTATCTGCAGGCCGCCATCCGCAACCCCTCCGCCGCCGCCGGCGAGCGGGTGTGGCTGTTCCTGGGCATGGCGCTGGCCGAGTCCATGGGCATCTTCGGTTTCGTGATGGGCTTCATCATCTTGTTCGTGAAGGTCTAGCCCTCCATGGCCGATCCCGCCGCTTCCGGCGGCGCCGGCGGCCTGCCGCAGTTCGACCTGGCCCAATGGCCGGGCCAGATGATCTGGGTGCTGGTCGTCTTCGCCGTCCTCTATGTCCTGTTCGCCAAGGTGTTCGTGCCCGGCGTCGGCGGGGCGATCGACGCCCGCGAGGCCAAGATCGCCGGCGACATCGCCGAGGCGCGGCGCTTCAAGGCCGAGGCCGAGGGCCAGGCCAAGGCCGCCGCCGGCGAGATGGACGAGGCTCGCGAGAACGCCCGCCAGGTCGCCGCGCTGGCCAAGAAGGAGGCCAAGACCGCCGCCGCCCGCCGCCGCGCCGAGGAGGCCGGCCGCCTGGCCAAGGGCTTCGAGGAAGCCGAGGCGCGCATCGCGGCGGCCAAGGGCGAAGCCATGGGCCACGTCCGCGCCATCGCCCGGGGCGCCGCCGCCGCCATGATCGAGCGGCTCACCGGCGCGGCGGCCAGTTCCGCCGAGATCGACAAGGCGCTCGCCGCCCCGGCGGCGGCATGATGCCTATGACCCGCCTTCGCCCCTCTCTTCCCCCCCTGGGGGAAGTGGCGCGAAGCGCCGAAGGGGGCTTTCGCCGCGACCACCGCGCGCGGCCCCGCCCCCATCCCGGCCTTCGGCCGTACTTCCCCCAAGGGGGGAAGAGAGAAAAAGGCCGCCTGCCGTGTCCGTGCTGACCAACCCCGCCGACGCCCACTTCTGGATCTTCGTCGCCCTGATCGTCTTCGCCGTCATCCTGTGGCGGGCCAAGGTTCCGGGCATGGCCATGAAGGCGCTGGACGACGCCGGGGCCAAGATCCAGGCCCAGCTCGACGAAGCCACCCTGCTGCGCGAAGAGGCCAAGTCCCTGCTGGCCCAGATCAACGTCCAGCGCCAGGAGACCGAAAAGGCCGCCGCCGACATGCTGGCCGCCGCGCGAGAAGACGCCGAGCGCCTGCGCGCCGAAGCCGCCGCCGACCTGGAAGAGGACGTGCGCCGCATGCGCGACCTGGCGGTGCGCAAGATCGCCGTCGCCGAAGCGGCGGCTTCCGCCGAAGTCAAAGCCGCCGCCGCCGACCTCGCCACCCACGCCGCCGAAACGGTGCTGGCCGTCCGCATCGCCGGGGCGAAGGCCGATCCGCTGATCGACGCGGGGCTGGCGGGGTTGGGGAAGGGTTTTGGGTAGGTGACCGAGAATGCCGCCGCTTGGCCGCCGTCTCCTAACGCCGCCCGTCAACGGGCTTGAAATATCGCGCCTAGTATGACAGTTATGGGCGGGGGCCGTCGAGACCGTGCGAATTTTCAAAAACGCTTGGTTTGGGAAGTTCGCTCGCAGGGAGAAGATCAGCGACACGGCGCTTCGCGAGGCGGTCGCGCGCGCGGAGACGGGCTTGATCGACGCCGACCTCGGCGGCGGCCTCATCAAGCAGCGCGTGGCGCGCCCGGGCGCGGGAAGGTCGGGCGGCTACCGCGCGCTGATCTTCTTTCGCGTCGAGAGGCGCGCGGTGTTTGCGTTCGGGTTCGCCAAGAACGACAGGGCGAACCTCAATGTGGAGGAGGAGGCGGCGTTCAAGAAGGCGGCGAAGCTCGTCTTGGCCTTTTCGGAGGCCCAGATGGACGCCGAACTGGAGACTGGGCGGCTGACGGAGGTGAATGGCGATGCCCCGAATCTATAAGAGCGAGGCGATGGCGGCCGTCCACGAGATGGTGGAGGGGTTCCACGAGAGCGGCGCGATCGGCAAGCAGACCATGCGCGAGTTCGACGAGGCCTGCCTCGCGCCAACGCCGGCCTTGTCGCCGGGGGAGATCAGGGCAATTCGGGAGCGCGAGGCCGTGTCGCAGCCGGTATTCGCCCGCTATCTGAATGTCTCGAAAAACCTGGTGTCCGAATGGGAGCGAGGCGCCAAGCGCCCTGGCGGTCCGGCGCTTCGCCTGCTCACCGTGGTAAAGAAGAACGGGTTGCGGGCGATCGCGTAGGCGCCATGCGCGACTGGCGGTGCGCATAGGACAAGCATGTCGTCCGCCTGTTCTCCGATCCTCCCCCGTCCCTTACGGGGGAGGGGGACCGCGAAGCGGTGGAGGGGGTGGCCACGCGCCAAGTCGTGCCGAGGTAAAGATGGGCGAGATGGAGACAGGAACACCTGTCACCTCGATCGTCCGACCGCGCTCTTCCTAGCTTGACCGGACGATCGACACCATCTGAGCGTACGGGCGACACCAGAACTCGGCTTCGGTAAAAGATTCATGTCCTGGTCAGACAATCTCGACGCCGGCTCGCCGGTCTTTTCCATTGCGTCGTCCGCGAACACCCGCATCCGCGTTGTGGCCGGGCCGGGCACCGGCAAATCGTTCGCGATGAAGCGCAGGGTAGCGCGTCTTCTCGAAAGCGGAGTCGAGCCTTGCACGATCCTTCCTGTCACATTCACGCGGGTCGCCGCGGAAGATCTTCACCGCGAGCTCGTCGGGATGGGGGTCGCGGGCTGCGAAGCGCTCGAAGGGGTAACGCTGCACAGCCTCTCACTACGGATTCTGATGCGGAACCACGTGCTTGCGGCGACCAGACGGGTTCCGCGCCCGCTCAACGATTTCGAACTGAAGCCCCTCGAAACAGATCTGGCGGACCGACATGGTGGCGTACGGGAGGTCAGGAAAAAGATCAAAGCCTACGAAGCAGGCTGGGCGCGCCTCCAGCAAGACGAGCCGGGCTATGTTCAAGCCGTCGGGGACGTCGCCTTCGAGCGGGACCTTTTGGCGTGGTTGACTTTTCATCGAGCAATGCTGATCGGCGAGGCCATTCCTCAGCTCTACAACTACCTGCATTCGAACCCGCTCGCCCCGGAGCGATCCGAGTATGCGCATATCCTAGTTGACGAGTATCAGGATTTAAACCGGGCCGAACAGGGCGTCGTCGCGCTGCTCGCTGATCGAGCCGAGGTTTGCATCGTCGGTGATGACGACCAGTCGATCTACAGCTTCAAACATGCCCACCCGGAGGGCATCCGCACCTGGTTGGACGCCCACAACGGCGCGGACGATCTCACGCTCGACGAGTGTCGGCGCTGCCCCACGCAGGTTGTCGCGATGGCCAACGCGCTGATCGCGAACAACATCAATCGACCGGTTCCGCGCGCGCTCGCGCCGGTCGCTGCAAACGGTCGCGGAGACGTGCGCATCGTTCAATATTCAACATTGGAGGATGAGATCACCGGGATCGTAGCTGCGGTCGAAGGGTTCATCGCGCACGGCGCGGCCCCCGGCGACATCCTCATATTGGCGCAGCGGGGCGTGATCGGAACGCCGATCTACGAAGGCCTTCGCGCGCGAGGCGTCCCGGCTCGATCCTATTATGCCGAAGCGGAGTTGGATGCGGAGGAGGCCCAGCGCCGGTTCGCGCTCCTCAAGCTGTTCGTAGACCCTGAAGACCGGGTGGCGCTCCGCTGGTTACTCGGCCTGCAAAGCGCCAATTGGCTTTGCGCCGGTTATCGTCGCCTCCGAACCTATGCTGAGGGGACCGGCATTTCTCCCTGGCGAGCACTCTGCAGGCTGGACCAAGGTGCGGCACGGCTCCCTCACACTGCGCCTTTGGTGGCGAGGTTTAGAGAGGTCCGAGACGAGATCGGGAGGCTGGCCGCGCTTCAGGCAGGAGATGGGATGACCGCCGTCGTGGAGGATATCTTCCCAGCGAACGACCAGACCGTGCGCGACCTGCGTACGCTGGCGCTGGGCATCCTAGCCGAGAACGGGGGCGCCGAACCACAAGCGTTTCTCACCGAACTAACCACGGCAATCGCCAAGCCGGAGATTCCGTCCGAGGTCCACGATGTGCGAATCATGAGTCTGCACAAGAGCAAGGGACTCTCGGCGCCGGTGACGCTCATCGCAGGGTGCGTGGAGGGGCTCCTTCCGAAACAGCCCGACGTCGGCCTCTCGGCGGCCGAGATCGTCGCGCAAATCGAGGAGCAACGGCGGCTCTTCTACGTCGGCATATCCCGGGTCAAGGCCGACCCGGCGGCCAGCAAGCCCGGAGCGCTACTCCTCACCTACTCGCGGCGGATGTCGCGCGCGACCGCGATGGGAGCCGGTATCGCACCGGCTCAGTTCAACTACGGCGAGGCACGCCTGATTGCGAGCCGCTTTATCCGCGAGATGGGCGCAGCGGCACCGCGCCCGGTCCCCGGGTAAGGTTCTCAAGTTGTTTCTGCATTAATTTAGCGCCGCAACAAGAACAGCGCGACGAGAATCGCCACGCCTAACGCCACCCATCCGATCATCAGAGAAATCTTGTTTAGCACTGGCAGGAGATCAGCGATCCCTAGCGACACCACTCCGCCCGATGGTAGTTCTTCAGTTTCGGGTTCTGCAGCGAATGCCGGAATATCGAAAGCCACTCCTTTGATCGCGATGCGCGGGTGTTCCTTCGTGTCCCACTCCTTGCCGCTTCCATCGGGCTCCCAGCCATATTTCATACCCCTGTCTTCGGCCACATCGACACGGATCACAGTTGGGCAACGGCCGTCACGAGCGAATTCGACGGCCTGTTCCATCTGAAGTTTAGTCAGATGAATTTCGAAAAAGATGGTTGCTGGCGTTCCGTCGAAAACGTGTTCCACTGCGGCTTGATACGAGAGCAGCCCAACAGGTGCGGTTCCATCGACGCCGTGTTTCTCCGCCAACCACTTTCGCCTTGAGTCATCGGGACAATCGAAATTCGCGTAGATCGTCACGCGTTCCATCTCTTCGCCCGTCGATAGGCGAAGCCGATCCTCGTACGGGTTGAGTTTGGCTGCCATATCCAGCCGCCAACGATCCGGCGGGCCAGCGAACATTTCGCCGTAGACGTTCGTAAGTCGGGCGGTTTCAACCCTTAGCGTTAGGCGCGGCATTGAAAGCCTTCATCGATATCTGGCGGCCATTGCATCTAACTATCGTGATTCAACGTGAGGCCGAAGAGTGGCCGCGATCTCATTCATTCCCATCGCGAACTTGCCGAAAGCTAACATTCAAAACACATTCCCCGGTGCTGAGATAAGCGGACACGACCACCATTCCCCACCATCGGCGGTACTCACCCCGCCGGCATGATCCGGCGCATGAAGCCGTCGAACAGGGGGACGGTGAAGGCGGTGTCGCCGTGGGCGGGGCTGTAGATCATGCCCTTGGCGATCAGCGCCGCGCGAACAGGCGCGACGGTGGCGACCTTGCGACCCAGGGTCTCGGCGATGTCACCGGAGCGATGCGGGCCGGCGCCGCGCCGCGCCATGGCGCGCAGATAGAGCTTTTCCGCCGGCCTCAGGCGGTCGAAGCGAATGCGGAAGAAGCTGGCGTCCAGATCGGCCAGGGCTTCCTCGGTGGCGCGGCGGGCGTCGTCCGCGTCGATGGGTGAGGCGTCGGCGACGTTCCAGCTATGCTTGCCCCACTCCTGAAGGAAGTAGGGATAACCATGGGTCTGGGCCAGAACGACCGCGATGGCGCCGTCGGCGAATTCGACGCCCTCGCGCCGGGCCGGCAGGCAGAGGGCGTCGCGCGCCGCGGCGGCGTCGAGGCGGTCGATGGCGATGAACTCGAACATCCGCTCGGCGTACGACTTGGCGCGACCCATCTGGCCCAGGAGCTGGGGCAATCCAGCGGCGATCATGATGATCGGGCGCTGCGCCTGATTGGCGCCGTGCAGGGCCATGATCAGCGACGCCAACTGCGCCTCGGGGACATATTGCAGTTCGTCGGCGAACAGGACCACGGCCGTCCCGCGCTCGGCGGCGGCGTCAGCCACGGCGGTGAAGAGATCGCCCAGGTCGGTATCGAGATCGCCGCTGTCGGCCAGTCCATGCTCCGGTTCGAGCTCGAAGCCGACTTCGATGTCCTGATACTTGACCTTCAAGGCGCCCGCGAAGCCGGCGAGGGCGCGCATCGCCTTGTGCAGGTTCGCCTTGACCGCATCGATCCGCCGCAATCCGAACAGCGCCGTCCTGAGCGCCGGCGCCAGCAGGGCCGGCAGGGAGCGCTCCTCCGGCGCCTCGATGCGTACGCTGACGAAGCCGCGTGCCTCGGCGTCCAGGCGTATCCGGTTGAGAAGCACCGTCTTGCCGACGCCGCGCAGGCCATGGAGAACCACGCCGCGCGCGGCTCGCCCCGCTCGGATGCGATCGAGCGCGACGGCCGCCCGCTCGATGATCTCGTCACGGCCCGCCAACTCCGGCGGCGGCGTCCCCGCGCCAGGGGCATAGGGGTTACGTCGGGTGTCCAAATTGACCAACCTTATCCAGGTTTATCGAAAAAGGATAATACGGGGTAAGATCGCTATAGATCAAGCCACGCCGGCGTGGCCAAGGGCGCCAGCCGCGGCAAACCGTCAGGGACAGATAAATTTCGCCCTAAATTTCCAAATGAGCGCATACTGCCCCGGCGCGAGAGGCGAGCGAAGATGAAGGCCGCGGCGGTGGCGGGAGGCTTGGTCGGCGTTCTGGCCGCTTGGGCGGGCGGGGCGGCGGCGGGCGCTTCGACGCTGGTCCCGCCGGCCCCCGTCGCTTCGGCCCCAACGCCGGATGAAGGGGCGGGAGCGTCCGAGAGCCTGAAGCTGGTTCAGGACCCGACCTCGCGGCTGACCCTGGCGGTGATGGTCAACGGCCAAGGCCCCTTCGACTTCATGGTCGATACCGGCTCCGACCGCACGGTGATTTCGCGCGAACTGGCCGCCACCCTGGCCCTGCCGCCCGGGCCGCATGTGCTGATGCACGAGACCACCGGCTCGGACGAGGTTCAGACCGTGCTGATCGACCATCTGGCGATCGGCAGCCGGATCATCGACCATATCGAGGCGCCGGCCCTGGCGGCCGAGGATCTGGGGGCGGCGGGCATGCTGGGCGTCGATGCTTTGCGCAACCTGCATCTGGTCATGGATTTCAAGACCATGCGGATGTCGAGTTCGCCCAGCCAGGCCGAACCGTTCGACGGCCACACCATCGTGGTCCACGGCCACGGCCGCTTTGGCCAACTGATCCTGGTGAACGCCAGGATCCGCGGCGTGCGGGTCTTCGTGGTGCTGGATTCCGGCTCGCAGCTTTCGGTCGGCAATCCGGCGTTGCTGAAGCTGCTCAGCCATCGCCCCGCCGGCGGCGATCCGCACATGATGACCGAGATCGTCAGCGTGACCGGCCGCAAAATGGCCGTCGAGCTGGATGTGATCGCCGAGGCCAATGTCGGCGGCATCGTCATCCGCAACATGCCGCTGGCCTTCGCGCCGCTGCCGGTCTTTGGCCGCTTCGGCCTGGCCCGCCAGCCGGCGCTCCTGTTGGGCATGGACGTGCTGAGCCAGTGCCAGCGGGTGTCGGTGGACCTGCGCCGGCGCGAGGCGACGTTTACGTTGAATTGAGGGGCGCCCCGAGCCCCCGCTTGATCAGCGATCATATTCGGCGGAAGGTGAAAGACACCCAAGTGATCCTCGCTCAGGCCGCCATGCTCAAGCCGCTTCCTCTCCTGGCCTTCATCGCACTGGCCTCGGCCGGCGGCCTTCACGCGCAGACGATGGGCCGCCAGGGCGACGGGTCCGTATCCTGGCGGGTCAACGGGTTCCGACCGGGCGATCGGCAAGCCAAGGCCGTGATCGCCAAGCCGCTCAACGACCCCTCTGGCCCAGGCGCGTTCGCGGATCGCGGTTACGCCCCCGACTACGCCTCGGTCGGCGACGGCGAGGCGCGGACGGCCGTCGATTATCGGCTCGCGGCGGGCGGCCTGGCCGGCGAGGCGGGCTTTGTGTGCGACAACGACGGCCACGCCCCGGTCCTCCATGGGGTGGGCGCGGCGGCGGGCGTCGAGGCGGGGCGCCTGTTCGGAACCACGCTCAGATACGCCTTCAAATAGGCCGACGCCCGGCTCCTACCGCTCCGCCGCGCTCTCCGCCGTCCACCGCAGCCGCGGCTTCCTCGCCGCCAAGGTTTCGTCCAGTCTTCTGAGCGGGGCGTGGAAGGGGGCGCCCTTGAAGCGCTCCACGTCGCCGGCCCTGGCGGCGGCGGCCAACTCCAGGAGGGCGTCGCAGAAGCGGTCTAGCTCGCGCTTGGGTTCGGTCTCGGTGGGTTCGATCAACATCGCCCCGTGGACCACCAGGGGGAAGTACATGGTCATGGGGTGGAAGCCGACATCGATCATCGCCTTGGCGAAATCGAGGGTGGTGACGCCCGTCCCCTCCAAAAAGGCATCGTCGAACAGGGCCTCGTGCATGCACGGGCCGTCGGGATAGGCGGCGGTCATGGCGCTCATGAGCCTCGCCTTGATGTAGTTGGCGTTGAGTACCGCGTCCTCGGCGACTTGCCTGAGGCCGTCGGACCCGTGGCTCATCATATAGGCCAGAGCGCGGACATACATGCCCATCTGGCCGTGGAAGGCGCACAGCCGCCCGAGGCTGGCGGCCGTCTCGCCGCCGGCGTGTTCGATAAGATCGAAGCCGTTCGCGCCGTGGGCGATCCAGGGGGTGGGGGCGTAGGGCGCGAGGGCGGCGCTCAGCACCACCGGGCCGGCGCCCGGGCCGCCGCCGCCATGCGGGGTGGAGAAGGTCTTGTGCAGGTTGATGTGCATGGCGTCGACGCCCAGGTCGCCCGGCCGCACCCGCCCGACGATGGCGTTGAAATTGGCCCCGTCGCAGTAGAAATAGGCCCCGGCGGCGTGGGTCAGGCGGGCGATCTCGATCGCCTCGCGCTCGAAGAGGCCGCAG
>JBBRPN010000087.1:0-10919 GCA_038227925.1 Caulobacterales bacterium
CCGTAGGCGTTGGCGTCCGTCCCCACCGCGCCCAGTTCCACGCTCTTGCCCGCCGCGCCGATCTGCAGGGCGGGCGCGGCGCCATAGGAGTTGATGGTGCCGGTTCCCTGCTGCGCGTCCGGGACCCCGTCGCCGTCCTGGTCGAGATTGGTCGTGCTCAGCGGCGCCGGCGTGGCGCTGATGATCAGGCCCTTGCCGATATTGGCTCCGATGCTGACCGCCGAGCCGCCCTGCTGAAGTTCGTCGGCGGTGTAAAGGAGGGAGAAGGCCGGATTGGTGGGACGCACGGTGTTGCGGTAGCCCGAGGCGCTCACGAAGCCGGAAATATTCACCGTCCCGCCCACCGCGCCGTCGATGGCCACGCCCTGGGCGTTGACGCCGCGCGCCGTGACACCGGTGATCCGGACGTTGCCGCCGACCGCGCCGGTAGGCGTCACCTGGACGCCGACGGTGTTGTCGCCGGTGATGGTGATCGAGCCGTTGGCGACCGTCGGCAGGTCGCCCTGGGTGGCCGGCGGGGTGACGGTCAGCATCAGCAGGTCGCCGGTAATCGGCGCCTGGATGGAGATGCCTTCGGAGGTATTGCCCTGGATGGAAATGGCCCCGGTGCTGGTGATGCCGCCGGTGAACGGCGCGATCCCCGTCACCGCGATTCCGATGCGGTTGGCGCCCTGGGCGAAGGGCCCATCGACAACCCCGTCGCCGTTGGTGTCGGTGGCGACGTAGGACTCGGTCAGGGTTATCCCCCCGGTGTTGGTCACTTGGCCGGTGAAGCCGCCATCGACGAGAATGCCGGTGGCGTCGCTCACGTCCTTGAAATTGATCGAGCCTTCGCTGGTGATCACGTTGTTGCTGTCGAGGGTCACCGCCGCGCCGGGGGCCGTCGGGTTGACCGATCCGGTGCTGGTGATGTCGATGTCGTCGGGCCCGCCGCCGTTGACGGTGGCGGTCGCCACCGGCTGGGTGGTCGCGGTGGTGATCTGAGTCGCGGCCCGCGCGCTTCCCGCGCCGACCGCCAGCAAGGGCGCGAGGGCGACCGCCGCGGCGAGGAACTTTCGTTTCATAAAAGAGACTCTCACCCGCGGCGGCTTTGGAATCTGACTTCGCCCGCTTATTACGTCCGCAATGGGGCGCCTTTCAAGGCAAGACGACGATGTCGCGGCCTGTCACGCGCCGGACACATCCATCCCTTACGGATGGGACCGATGAAATATCGCCAATTTACGCGGTCCCATGACTGAACCGCGGCGCGATTCGCCCGCCGGTGGCGGGGCGGGCGCCGGGATGATTCTGCTGATCGGCGCGGCGGCCGTGGCGATTTTGGCGGCGCTGGCGGCCGTGGGCGCGGCGAAGGCGGGGCCGGCGGCGATCGGGGCCGCGGCGCTGGCCGCCCTCACCTGGGCGCTGTGGCTGCGCCAGACGCGCCTCGGCGGGGAGGCGGCGAGCGCCCCGCCGCCGGTTTCAGATCAAAACCCGTCGCCGCCCTTCGCGGCCATGCTCGAACGCCTCGCCGATCCGATTCTGCTGGCGGCCGGCGGCGACCCGGCCGACCACGGCGCTCGCCGCTTCGTGTTCGCCAACGCCGCCGCCCGCGACCTGCTGCGCATCCAGCGCGCCGAAGGGCCGCTGTTCACCGCGGTGCGCGCGCCGGAAATCCTGGCCGCCATCGACGAAGCGCTGTTCCGGTCGGCGGCGGCGGAGGCGATCTACGATTCCGGCGGCGTCCAGAGGCGGGTCTGGCGGGTCAGCGCCCTGCCGCTGGCCGGCGGCCCCGAGCGCGTGGCCCCCGAGGGTCTGGCCCCCGAGCGCCTGGCTCTGGTCTCGTTTCGCGACGAAACCGAGTTCCGCCGCGGCGAGCGCACCCGCGCCGACTTCCTGGCCAACGCCAGCCACGAGCTTCGCACCCCCCTCGCCTCCCTGGCCGGCTTCATCGAGACCCTGCGCGGCCACGCCCGCGACGATCCGGCGGCGCGCGAGAAGTTCCTGGCCATCATGCACACCCAGGCCCAGCGCATGCGGCGGCTGATCGACGATCTGATGAGCCTGTCGCGCATCGAACTGGGCGAGCACATTCCCCCCTCCGGCGAGGTGGACCTGGCCTGGGCGGTCATCGACGTGCTGGACGCCCTGGGACCGATGGCCGAGGAACGGGGGGTGGGATTTCGCTCGACCCTTCCGGTCGCCGGCGAGGCGCTGATCCCCGGCGACCGCGACCAAATCCTGCAGGTGATCCAGAACCTGGCCGAGAACGCCCTGAAATACACCCCGAAGGGCGGGACCGTGTTGGTGGAGGTTCTTCCGGCCCTCGACGCCGCCGCCGCCACGGCGCCGACATCGTCGCGCGCCGCCCACCGCGCCCTGCTCACGCCCGACCGCGGCGAGGGCGGTCGCTATGCGGCCTTAAAGGTCCGCGACGCCGGCCCCGGCATCGCCCGCGCTCATCTGCCGCGCCTCACCGAGCGCTTCTACCGGGTGGAAGGCCAGAAGAGCGGCGAGCACGCCGGCACGGGCCTGGGCCTGGCCATCGTCAAGCACATCGTCAACCGTCACCGAGGCGGCCTGACCGTGGAAAGCGCCGAGGGCCAGGGCGCGACCTTCACCGCCTATCTGCCGATGGTGAGCGCGAGCGAATGGGCGGGCTGACACGTTGCGGCCGCCCCGATCGCGGCCGGCGAACCCAGCCGCAAAACTCCCTGCCACCCTCAGGGGACGATCGAGATCGCCGGCTTGGTGGTCAAGGTGAGCGTAACCTGGCTGCATTGGTCGAACGGGCCGCTGTAGCTGATCACGCCGCCGCTGACGGTGACGGGCAGATTGGCCGGTCCGCAATCGCCCGCCCTGGAGGTGAAGGTCACGTTGGCGATGGTGGCCGTCGTCGCGCCCGTGGCCGTCATCGCCCAGGGAAGGCCCCCGGCGCCAATGACGCCGCAGCCGTGCGCGCCGCAGAAGCTGACCGCGGTGATCTTGCCCTTGCCACGCTTGTCGATGGCGCCTTTGAATATGCCGGTTCCGCTGAGCGTCCCGCCATTCAGCGTGGCCGACGCCGGCCCCTTGGCGGTGAACCGCGTCATCGCCGGGCTGAACTTGAAGGCGGCGGCCGAGTTCGCGAAGCCCAGAGCCGCCAGACCGACGGCGGCGATAGCCATCCTTGATTTCATTTAAGTTTCCTCGCTTGAATGGCGCGCGCCGCCGGATACGCGGACCGTTCCTTCGCTCTACTCTACACCCGCCGAGGCGTCGCGCCAGGGGGCATGATGTGGAGCGCACCGTGCCCTGGCCGGCGCGGCGTCGGCGGCGTCTGCCACGGCGATCAGTCGCGCGCGAACCGCCGCGTGGGCCGGCTCGCCGCCGTCCTCGTATTCGGCCGCCTTGACGCATCGCGGCGGGTGGCGCCACTGCGGGCGCCATGAACATCCTCATCGTCGGTTCGGGGGGGCGTGAGCACGCCCTGGCCTGGAAGGTCGCCGCGTCGCCGCTGGCGAAGCGCCTGGTCTGCGCGCCTGGCAATCCGGGCATGGCGAAGCTGGGCGAGATCCGGGCGGTGACGGCCACCGACGTGGAGGGCCAGGTCGCCCTGGCGCGGGAAATCGCCGCCGACCTGGTCATCGTCGGGCCCGAGACGGCCATCGAGGCGGGGTTGGCCGACGCCCTGGCGCGGGCCGGAGTCGCCTGTTTCGGACCCACCGCCGCGGCGGGGCGGCTGGAATCCTCCAAGGCGTTCGCCAAGGCCTTTGCCGCGCGCCATGGCCTGCCGACCGGTCGCTTCGCGGTGTTCGACGCCGCCGCGCCGGCCAAAGCAGCGCTCGGCCAGTTCGAGGCGCCATTCGTGATCAAGGCCGACGGCCTGGCGGCGGGCAAGGGGGTGGTTATCGCGCCCAGCGTGGGAGAAGCGGAAGGGGCCATCGACGACGCGCTGGGCGGGCGGTTTGGAGCCGCCGGGGCGCGAGTGGTGATCGAGGAATATCTCGACGGCGAGATCGCCTCCCTGTTCGCCCTCTGCGACGGACGGACCAGCCTGATGTTCGGCGCCGCCCAGGATCACAAGCGCGCCTTCGACGGCGAACGCGGGCCCAATACCGGCGGCATGGGCGCCTACGCTCCGGCGCCGGTGCTGACCGCCCCGGTGGTGGAGGCGGCCAGGACGCGTCTGATCGAGCCGGCGTTCGTCGGCATCGCCGCCGAAGGGGCGCCCTACCGCGGGGTGCTGTTCTGCGAAACCATGGTCACCGCCCAAGGCCCCAAGCTCATCGAGTTCAACGTCCGTTTCGGCGACCCGGAATGCCAGGTGTTGATGCTGCGCCTACAGAGTGACGTGGTTCCTTATCTGCTGGCGGCGGCCACCGGCGCCCTGGCGGGCGTGGAAGCGCCGATCTGGCGCGACGAGGCGGTCATCTGCGTGGTGCTCGCCGCCGAGGGGTATCCCGGCCGCCCGACAGCGGGCGCGATCATCAACGGGGCGGAGGCGGATTTCGGTGACGACGTGGTGGTGTTCCACGCCGGCACGGCGCGGCGCGAGGACGGCGCGCTGATCGCCGCCGGCGGGCGGGTGCTCAACGTCTGCGCGCGGGGCCCGACCCTGGAGGCCGCCCGCGACCTGGCCTACGGCGCCATCGACAAGATCGACCTTCCCGGCGGCTTCCACCGCCGCGACATCGGCTGGCGGGCCCTGGGCTGAAGGCCGCGGCGCCTGCCCGGTTGAAAAGGCGGAGGGCCGCTCGCTACAGTGGCCGCCCAGGAACAAGCATCGGGGACGCGCCATGGCCGACGATCATGCCGACGCCGAACGGCTCCGCGAGTCCCAGAACACCGGGGTCAAACCGGTGGCCGAGAGCCACCGGTTCGACGAAGGCGCTCTGGCCGAGTGGATGAGCGCCCAGGTGGAGGACTACGCCGGCCCCCTGGGGGTGCGCCAGTTCAAGGGCGGCCAGTCCAATCCCACCTACCAGCTTGTCACGCCGTCGCGAAACTACGTCATGCGTCGCAAGCCGCCGGGCAAGCTGCTGCCGTCCGCCCACGCGGTGGATCGCGAATTTCGGGTAATTTCGGCCCTTCACCCCACCGGCTTTCCGGTCCCCCGCCCCTATGGTCTTTGCACGGACGAAGCGGTCATCGGAACCATGTTCTATGTCATGGACATGGTGGAGGGACGGATCTTCTGGGACCAGTCCCTCCCCGACTATGCGCCGGCCGAGCGTCACGCCATCCATATGGCGGCCCTGAAGACCCTCACCGAGCTTCACAACACCGACTACCAGGCGGTGGGCCTGGCCGATTTCGGGCGGCCGGGCAACTACATGGCCCGCCAGATCGCCCGCTGGACCAAGCAGTACAAGGCTTCGGAAACCCAGCGCCTGGAAAGCGTCGAGCGCCTGATCGACTGGCTGCCGCGCACCGTTCCCGAGGACGACCAGACCACCATCGTCCACGCCGACTATCGCCTGGACAACATGGTCATGCATTCCACCGAGCCCCGCGTGGCGGCGGTCCTCGACTGGGAGTTGGCCACCCTGGGCAATCCCCTGGCCGACTTCAGTTATGTTCTGATGCAGTGGGTCAACGGGGCCATCGCCGCCATCCCGGACCTCGAGGCGCACGGCATCCCGACGATGGAGGAATATGTGGCCGAATATTGCCGCCTGACCGGCCGCGCCGGCCTGCCGGACCTCGACTGGTATTTCGCCTACAACGCCTTCCGCCTGGCCGGGATCATCCAGGGCATCGTCGGCCGGGTCCGCGACGGCACCGCCAACAGCCCCCAGGCCGCCGCCATGGAGGCCCGCGTGCCCCTGCTGGCCGAGGCGGCGTGGAAGTTCGCGGTCAAGGCGGGGGCCTAAGGGTTCAGACCCATCAGGCGGCGCGCGGCCGGCTCGTCCTCGAATCGAACCTTCACCGGCCAAGCTACCACCCGCTCGCGCCAGGCCGGCGTCAGCTTCACCCAGTCCTTTTCGCTGGTGACGAGGCCCGCGCCGAGCGCCCGGGCGCGGGCGGCCAGCGATTCGAGGGCGGCCTCGCCCAGCGCGGCGTGGTCCGGCAGGGCGCGGAACAGGGCGAGGTCGCACCCGGCCGCCCTCAGCGCCCGCTCCATCTTCCACGGCTTGCCGATGGCGGCGAAGGCCAGTTGCGGGCCGGCCGGCGGCGGGTCGATGGGGCTGAGGCGGGCGATCAAAACCGGCTTGCCGGCGAACAGGGCCAGCAAGGCCGGGTCGGTGGCGGCGAGGTCGGCGGGCAGCAGAACCACCACCGCGTCGGCGCGCGCCAGGCCCGCGCCCAGGGGCTCGCGCAGGGGTCCGGCCGGAAACACCCCGCCGTCGCCGAACGGCCACTCGCCGCCCCGGGTCTCGCCGTCCACCACGATGAGGGAATGGGTCTTCTTCACGGTCGGATTCTGGTGGCCGTCGTCCATGACGAGAAGGTTCGCCCCGGCCAAGGCGGCGGCGCGGGCGCCGGCGGCGCGATCGCGGGCCACCCAGACCGGATGGTCGCGCGCCAGCATCAGCGCTTCGTCGCCGACCTCGGCGGCGGTGTGCGAGGCCGGGTCCACGCGGAGAGGGCCTCGCAGCCGTCCGCCATGGCCGCGGGTCAGGACATGCGCGTTTTGGCCCGCGCCTGCGGCAAGCCGCGCCAGTTCGCGAACCACCGGAGTCTTGCCCGACCCGCCGAGGGTCAGATTGCCGACACAGACTACGGGAACGCCGGGATCGTATGCGCGCCCCCGCGCCACACGCCGCGCCGTCGCCCGCGCCCAAAGCCAGGAGAAGGGCGCCAGCAACGCGCGGCCCGCGGCGACCCGCCAGCCGCCGCCGCGCCGATACCACCCGCGGTGGGTGACGAGCCTCATGGCGCGAGCAGGTCCAGCACCCGCGATGTAATCTGGCGGGTCTCGGCGTCCTTCAGGGCGACAAAGCGCCGCGCCAGGGCGGCCATCGAGGCGAGGGCGGCTGGGGACTCGATGGCGTCGCGAAAATACCGGTCCAACCCCTCCGCGTACGCGACCCGGACGGTTCCGCCATGGGCTTCCAGGGCGCCGTAGACGGGCCAATCCTCGGTGTGGGGTCCGGCGACGAACGGGCAGCCGAGCCGGGCCGGCTCCAAGGGGTTGTGGCCGCCGACGCCGGCGACGAGGCTGCCACCCAGGACGGCCAGGGCGGCCAGCCGGTACCAGAGGCCCAGATCGCCGACGGTGTCGGCCACATAGACATCCACGCCGCCCGGCTCGGCGCCGGCGCTTCGGCGCGCCGCCGTGAAGCCCGCCGCCTGGGCCAGTCCTTCGACCTCCGCGCCGCGCCGCTCGTGCCGGGGGGCGAGAATGAGCAGCGGCCGGGGATCCCGGTCCTTGGTCACCGTCGCGAACCGCTCCAGGATCGCCGCCTCCTCGCCGCCATGGGTGCTGGCGCCCAGGATGACCGGCCGGGCCCCGATCGCCGCCGCCAACCGCGCCAGTTCGGCCTCGACGGCGGGCAGGGGCGCGGCGGCGAACTTCAGGTCCGCCACCCCGTCGATGCGGACGCCCAGGGCGCGGAAGGCCTCGGCGGCGGCCTGGTCGCGCGCCAACAGTAGATCGAAGGCGCCGAGGACGGCGCGGGCGGCGCCGGGCGCCCGAGCCCATCGCCTGGCGCTGGCCGGCGAAAGCCGGCCCGAGACGAGCGCCAGCCGGGTTCCCCACCGTTTCGCGCCCGCGATCAGATTGGGCCAAAGCTCGCTCTCCACGAACACGCCGAGGTCGGGACGCCAATGATCCAGGAACCGGCCCACCGCGGCGGGGGTATCGACCGGCGCATATTGGTGGATCGCGCCGGCCGGCAGCCGCCGGGCCAGAACCTCGGCCGAGGCGCGCGTCCCGCTGGTGACCAGCACCAGGGCGTCGGGTCGCTCGGCTCCGAGGCGATCGATCAGGGACAGCAGCGACAGGCTCTCGCCGACGCTGACGCCGTGTAGCCAGGCGAGGTGGCCTTCGGGCCTGGGCAGGCCGGCGTGGCCAAGCCGTTCGCCCAGGCGGGCCGGATCCTCCCTGCCGCTCCGGGCGCGGGCGCGCAGCAGCCCCGGCGCGAGCGGCGAGAGCGCCCGGGCGGCGAGGGCGTATAAAGTCAAGCTCAGCGGGCTCACGCCGGCCGGCCGGCCAGCAGGGCCTCGGCGCGGGCCTGGCCGGCCTTCATCCGGCCCTGCCAATCGGCGCGCGCCGCCTCGATGGCCGCTTCGTCGGCATCGACAGCCACCCGCAGGGGGCCTTCCAGCACCATCTGGCCGCGCGCGAACGGCAGCGGAATGGCGGCTCTGTCCCAGCTTTTGAGGACCAGGGCCGGACGCGCCGCCAGACTCATCAGAAAGACCGGACACCCCGCCGCGCGCGCCAGCCGGGCGGGGCCGGACGGCAGCACCTCGCGCGGACCGCGCGGCCCGTCCGGGGTCAGGATCATCACCCCGCCGGCGTTCACGAACGCCAGCGCCTGGCGAAAGGCGCCGGCGCCGCCCTTGCCGAGCGGCCCATCGCCCCGGCCGGTGGACCCGCGAATGGTCGGGATGCGCAGCCGCTCGGCGGCCATGGCGATGAATTCGCCGTCGCGCGACAGGGAAATCATCACCCGGCGCGGCTTGTCCGCCAGCAACGGACGACAGGCCATCCCCTGGGCGATCCGGCCGTGCCAGAACAGGGCGATAAGCCCTTCGGGCGCGGCCACGGCGAGATCGGCGGCGGCGCGGTTGTCGATGCGCCAGCGGACGGTGGCGATCAACAGCTCCACATAGCCGGCCGTCAGCCAGGCCAGCAGCGACTGAACCGCCGGCACGCGCGCCAGGTCCTTCACGCGGCCGATCCGGCGGCGGTTGCCGGGATGTGTTCGAGGTCCTGGCTTCTGGCGAGACGGGCGTAGAGGCCGTCCTGGGCCATCAGCGAGGCATGGGCGCCGATCTCCACCACCGCGCCCCGGTCCAGCACATAGATGCGGTCGGCGCCGCGCACCGTGGACAGGCGATGGGCGATGATGAGGGTGGTGCGCCCGGCCATCAGACGGGCGAGGGCGGCCTGAATCTGGGCTTCGCTTTCGGCGTCCAGTGCGCTGGTGGCCTCGTCCAGCAGCAGGATGGGGGCGTTCTTCAGGAAAGCCCGGGCGATAGCGATGCGCTGGCGCTGGCCGCCGGAAAGCCGGGTCCCGGCCTCGCCGACCACCGTCCGGTAGCCGAGGGGCAGGGCGGCGATGAAGTCGTGGGCCGCCGCCGCCCTCGCCGCCGCTTCGATCTCCTCCGCCCCGGCCCCCTCCCTGGCGTAGGCGATATTGGCCGCGACGGTATCGTCGAACAGGAACGGCTCCTGGGTCACCAGGGCAATCTGGGCGCGCAGGGAGGCGAGGGAGACGTCGCGGACATCCCGGCCGTCGATGGTCAGGCGCCCGCCGGTCACATCGTAGAAACGCGGGATGAGGTTGAGCACGGTGGTCTTGCCGGCCCCGGACGGCCCGACCAGGGCGGTGATCTCGCCCCGCCGCGCCTCCAGGGAAACATCGTCCAGCACGGGGGCGCCGTCGCCGTAGGAAAAGGACACGCCCTCGAGCCGGATGGTCGCTTCGCCCCGCTCCAGGGGCGCGGCGCCCGGCGCATCGCCAATCTCCGCCTCCACGTCCAGGGCGGCGAACAGCCGGCGACCGGCGATCAGTCCCTGGCCAAGGACGGTGAGCAGATTGGAGACCTGGCGCAGGGCCTGGCCGGCGGTCAGCAGGGCGGCGAAGAAGGCGGTGAAGGCGCCGACGTTCGGCGCTCCGGCGGTGGCCCGCCAGCCCTCGTAGGCCAGCACCGCGGCGACCACGATCATGGTCAGGGTTTCGGACACGGGCGCCGCCGCCGCCCGGGCGTTGTCGCCGCTCAGGATATGGCGCTGGCGCTCGGCGATCACCGCCGCCACCCGGCCCTCCTCGTAGGCCTCGCGGTTCTCCATCTTGACCACCCGCACCCCATCCAGGCCTTCCATGATGGCGCTCGACAGGCTGGAGGTCGCCTCCATCGCGCCGCTGGCCGCCTTGGTGGCGCGGCGCAGGAACCGCCGCAGGAACAGGGCCACGACCGGCGCGGCCAGGAGTACGAACAGGCCCAGCTTCCAGTCGGTCTTCGCCATCACCACACCGGCGGCAACGAGGGTCAGGGCTTGCTGGATGAAATTCACCAAGCCGCTGGTGGCCGCCTCGCGGATCAGGCCGGCGTCGTAGAGCACCGAGGAGACGAAGCCGCCGGTGTGCGAGGCGCGCAGGCGGGCCAGATCGGCGCGCACCAGCTTGCCGAACAGCTCGAGCTGGATGTCGCCGACAACGCCGTTGCCGATATGGTTGACCAGGGTGGCCTGCAGCACCTGGGCGACGCCGCGCCCCAGGGCGAGGGCGACGATGACCAGCGGGATGGTCCGCACGGCGCCGGCCTTGGGATGGACGATGAGATCGTTCACCGCCGGCTGCAATATGCCCAGCAGCAGCCCGGAGAGGGCGGCGAAGACAACCGCGCACAGGATGGAGACGGCGAGGCCTCGCCATCGCGGGGCCAGATAGCGCCTGGCCAGCCGGGCGACGATATCCCGGTTCGCGAGGATGGGGAGGACGGCGCCGGTCATCGGGCGCGAGGGGTGGAACGGGTGGAGGCGGGCGTCAAGCACACCCTAGAGCCTGTCCCGATAGGGCCCGATCAACCCGATCGGGAAAACAGGCTCTATCTCAAACACTTGAGCGCTTTCTGGTCGCAAAACCAGTTCCCACTTTTGCGGAAAGCGCTCTATGGGTCGAGGGGATCGGCCGATCCCCTATTTCTTCATGAACCCGCCGTACTTGGCCGTGAAGCGCGACACCCGGCCGCCGCGGTCGAGCAGATGCTGGTTGCCGCCGGTCCACGCCGGATGGGTCTTGGGGTCGATGTCCAGATTGAGGCTCGCCCCTTCCTTGCCGTAG
>JBBRPN010000088.1:0-10590 GCA_038227925.1 Caulobacterales bacterium
GCTTCGCCGGCGTGCAGTTCTACTGCGGCTCGCAGCAGCACATCGAAGGCTTCGCCGACCGCCGCGAGGCCATCGTCGAGCGCACCGCGTATCTTGGCCAGATCATCCAGGCTCTGACCGACGCCGGACTGGCCCCGGAGATCGTCACCGGTGGCGGCACCGGCACCCACGCCATCGACGCGGAACTGGGCGTCTTGACCGAGCTTCAGGTCGGCTCCTATGTGTTCATGGACCGCCAGTACAACGACTGCGACCTGGCCGGCGATGGCGCCTCGCCCTTCGAGACCGCGTTGATGGTCGACGCCAGGGTGATCAGCGCCAACCATCCGTTCATGGCCACCGTCGACGCCGGCTTCAAGGCCTTCGCCACCGAGGCCGGGGCCCCGCCGATCCTGGCCGGCGCGGCGGCCGGAGCGGGGTATCACTTCATGGGCGACGAGCACGGCTGCGTGATTCCCCCCTCCGGTGAAGCGCCGCCGCGGCTGGGCGAAGTGGTGACCTTCGCCGCGCCGCACTGCGATCCGACGGTCAACCTCTACGAGGCCTATCACGCCGTGAAAGGCGACACCCTGGTCGATATCTGGCCCATCGAGGCGCGTGGCCGCTCCGCCTAGGGGCTTTCCCGCTCGGGCGGAAGACCGCTAAGGTCCATGGACAAAGGAAGCGCCATGACCCTCGAAACCTCCGATTCCCAGACCATCGACCGCGCCCTCGCCGAGGCGCACCTGCCCGCCCTGTTGATGAGCCTCGTCCATCTGACCGGCGACGGGGGCCTGCTCACGCCCGAGCGAAGGGCGGCCTACGAGCCGTTGAATCACCTCGCCGAGCCCCGCGAGGGCGGCTACTCGCCGCGGGTGCAGGCCGACATCCGCGCCCGCGCCAAGGCGGCCATCCAGGCGCACCTGGCCGGCGCGCCGCTCCCCCCGTCGCCATCCGCCGAAACCATCCGCAAGATGATGGACTTCGTGGCCGGCGCGGACATCCCCTCTCACTATGCCCCGTTCCTGATGGACGAACTGGGGCTGGGCGGCGTCGACACCAAGACGCCGCACTGGGACGGGCCCAAACTCCAGGCGGCGGCCGCCAGGATGCGGGTCATCGTGGTCGGGGCCGGCATGTCCGGCCTGCTCGCCGCCATCCGCCTGCAACAGGCGGGCGTTTCCTTCACGGTCATCGAGAAGGACGCCGACGTGGGCGGCACCTGGCTGGAGAATGTCTATCCGGGCTGCCGGGTGGATAACCCCAACCACATGTATTCCTACTCCTTCGAACCCAATCACGACTTTCCGCAGTACTATTCCACCCAGCCGGTGCTGCTGGACTACTTCCGGCGCGTCGCCGACAAGTACGCCCTGCGCCGCCATGTCCGCTTCGAGACCTCCGTGGAGGAGGCGGTGTTCGACGAAGCCGCCGCCCTCTGGCGGGTCACGGTCAAGACGCCCGACGGGACCCTGGAGACGCTGGAAGCCGACGCGCTGATCAGCGCCGTCGGTCAGCTCAACCGGCCGCGGTACCCCGACATCGACGGCATGGAGACCTTCGAGGGACCAAGCTTCCACTCCGCCCGCTGGCGCCACGATGTCGAACTGGCCGGCAAGCGGGTCGCGGTGATCGGCACCGGCGCGAGCGCCTATCAGTTCGGCCCGGCCATCGCGCCCAAGGTGGCCCATCTGGAGATCTTCCAGCGCACCCCGCCGTGGATGATCCCCTCGGCCCACTATCACCACGACGTTCCAGAGGGGAAAAAGTGGCTGCTCGAGCACGTCCCCTTCTACGGCAAATGGTACCGGTTCTGGCTGTTCTGGACCCTCACCGACGGGGTCTACGAGGCGGTGAAGGCCGATCGCGACTGGCAAGGTCCCACCCAGGCGGTCGGCGTCGCCAACGCCGAACTGCGCGAGCTGCTCGCCCAGGCCATCCGCATGCAGGCGCCGGAAGACGCCGCGCTGCTGGAAAAGGTCATTCCCGCCTATCCGTTCGGCGGCAAACGGCCACTGGTCGACAACGGCGTGTGGATCGCCGCGCTCAAACGCGACAACGTCGATCTGGTCACCGCGCCGATCGAGAAGATCACGCCCCGTGGCGTCCTCACCAAGGATGGCGTCGAGCATTGCGCCGATGTGCTGATCTACGGCACGGGCTTTCACGCCAGCCGGTTTCTTAACCCCATGCGCATCGTCGGCCGCGGCGGGGTCGAACTCCACGAGGCCTGGAACGGCGACGCGCGCGCCTATCTGGGCATGACCGCGCCGGGGTTTCCTAACCTTTTCATCCTCTATGGCCCCAACACCAACATCGTGGTGAACGGCAGCATCATCTTCTTTTCCGAGTGCTCGGTGCGCTACGTGGTCGGCGCGCTCAAGCTGATGGCCGAGACCGGCGCGGCGACCATGGAGGTCAAGCGCGAGGTCCACGACGCCTTCAACGTCCGGGTCGACGCCGCCAACGCCCTGATGGCCTGGGGGTCGCCCCATGTGACCAGCTGGTACAAGAACGCCACCGGCCGGGTGTCGCAGAACTGGCCATTCCCGCTGGTCGACTACTGGAACGCCACGGTCGCGCCGAACCCGGATGATTTTCTGCTGGAGACCAGAGCCAAGGTCGAGGCGTAGCCCTCCGTTAGACCGCCTTCACCCGCAGCCGCGCGCCGCTGAGGACGGCGGTGACCTCCACCCGCGTCCCGGCGTCGATCGCTTCGCCGGCGGCGAGTTCGGCCGACCATTCCTTGCCGTCGACGAAGACGCGTCCCTTTCCGGAAGCGAAAGCCGCCGACGCCTGGCCCCGGTGGCCGATGAGCCGGCCGTGCGAGTCGTTGATATCCGCGCCGCCGGGCGCGGTGGACCTCAGCAGTCGCCGGCCGACGAAGGTCAGAATGACCGTGCAGACCGCGAAGAGGGCGATCTCGGGCGCCGCCCCGAAATGGGGCAGGAACAGGCTGACCACACCGACCAGGGCGGCCGCGGCCGCCGGCCACAGCATCCAGCCGGAACCGGTGGCGACCTCTATGGCCAGAAACGCCGCCCCGACGGCCAGCCACACCCAGAACGGGTGGGCGAAGAAGGCGCTCACGGTCTCCATCGCTTTCAGCTCCCGGCCGGCGGCGGGGCCGGCCGTCGCGGAGGCGGGGGCGGCGAAACATCGGGTCCCGCGCCGCCGCGCCGCGCGGCGTTGATCAGCTCGGTGATGCCGGCGATGGACCCGGCGATCGAGCCCATGTCGGTGGGGACTATCACCGTGCGCTGCTGGGGCGAGTCGGCCAGCTTGGCGAACGCCTCGACATACTTCTGGGCCACGAAATAGTTGAGGGCGTTGACGCTGCCGGCCTCGATGGCGTCCGACACGCTCTTGGTGGCCGCCGCCTCGGCCTGGGCGGAGCGTTCGCGCGCTTCGGCGTCGCGGTAGGCGGCCTCCCGCCGGCCCTCGGCCTGCAGGATCGCCGACTGCTTGGCGCCCTCGGCCCGGGTCACGGCGGCCTGGCGCTCGCCCTCGGCCTCGGTGATCACCGCCCGCTTCTCCCGCTCGGCCTTCATCTGGCGCGCCATGGCGTTGGTGATGTCCGGCGGCGGCTGCAGGTCCTTGATCTCGATGCGCGCCACCTTGACGCCCCACGGGCCGGTCGCCTCGTCGATGACGGTGAGCAGGCGGGTGTTGATCTGGTCGCGCTGCGAGAGCACCTCGTCCAGCTCCATGGAGCCGACCACGGTGCGCAGATTGGTCATGGTGAGCTGGCCGATGGCGTAGTTGAGGTTGGCGACCCGATAGGCCGCCGCCGCCGCATCCATCACCTGGATGAAGACGATGGCGTCCACCTGGACGGTGACATTGTCCTTGGTGATCACCTCCTGTCGCGGCACATCCAGCACCTGCTCCATGACGCTGACCTTGCGCCGCACCGCCTCCATGAACGGCATGAGGATGGTGATGCCGGGCTTCAAGGTGCGCGTGTAGCGGCCGAACCGCTCGACCGTGTACTCATAGCCCTGCGGCACGATCTTGATGGTGGCGAAGGCCAGAAAGATCGCCAGAATGACAATGGCGATGGGGAAGATGGCGAACACGGGGGATTCCTTCGAGGATTTCGAGGGGGTCGAGACTAGCGCGGCGCGCGAGGCTCCGCCATGGCGCGGCAATCAGAAGATCGAATAACCCCCGTCGATGACGAAGGTGTCGCCGGAGTGGTATTTCGAGGCGTCGGAGGCAAGATAGACGGCGATGCCGCCGAAATCGGCCGGCTCGCCCCAGCGGCGCATGGGAACGCGGGGGATGACCCTCTCGGCGAAGGCCGGGGAGCCTTGCGCCGCGGCGGTCATGTCGGTGGCGATCCAGCCGGGGAGAATGGCGTTGGCCCGCACCCCATGGCGGGCGTGCTCCACGGCGATGGCCCGCATCATCGAAATCACCCCGCCCTTGGTCGCCGCATAAGCCTCGTTGCGCGCCGCCCCCTCGATGGCGGCCAAGGAAGCGGTGACCGCGATCGAGCCGCCGGGGTCTCCGCCCTGGGCGCGGGCGACCATGTGCTTGCAGGCCTCGCGGCAGGTGAAGAAGGCGCCGTCCAGGTTCACGCTCATCACGCGGCGCCACACCTCGATGCTCATTTCCGAAAACGACCGCGCCCCGCCGCCGATCCCGGCGTTGGCGATCACCGTGTCGATGCGGCCCATGGCCAGGGCCGCCTCGGCCATGGCGGCGACTACGGCGGCTTCGTCGGTCACGTCCACGGTCTGAGCGAGTACGCGCACGCCATGGGTGACGAGTTCGCCCTCGGCCGATTGGTTGCGCTGGGCGTTGCTGCCCCAGATGACGACGTCCGCCCCCGCCTGGGCCAAGGCCTTGGCCATGCCAAGGCCGATCCCCCGGTTGCCGCCGGTGACCAGGGCGACCTTGCCCTTCAGATTGAACGGCGCATAGGCCATTGGCTCTTTCCTTCCCTCGCATCTCGACAGTCCGTAGAGGGGTCAAAAGCCGCTTGGCGACCCGCGCGTCAAGGGAAGGCCCGGCGCTACGTCTCGTCCCGCTCACCCAGTCTCAGCATCAGCTTGGCCGATCGGTGAAGCAGGTCCCGCTCCGGCGCGGTCAATCCTTCCAGCCATCCGACGAGCTTGGCCAGCCTCTTTTCCCGACCCTCCAGGAGCAGGGCGCGCCCCGCCTCGGTCACGTCCACCCACGCCGTGCGCCGATCCGGCGATTCGCTCGTCCTGGCTACAAGACCCCGCCTCTCCATCTCGGTCAGAAGTCGCGACATGGTCGGCAAGCTGACCTGTTCCGCCCGGGCCAGGGCGCTGACGCTCTGACGACCGGCGAACACCAGGACCGATAGGACCGACAATTGTGCGCCCGTCACTCCGGCGACGGCGTCTTCCTTGCGCAGGCCGCGCAAAAGCCGAATGGCCGCGCTGTGCAGGGCGTCGGCCAAGGCGGCCAGATCCGGGGATTGACGAGACCGCGACAATTCGATTACCTTAGCCAAGCTAATATTTGTGTGAGCTAAGTTTATCAGGCGCGATCCGCGAATTGAAGCCGAATTTCGGGCGCCGCGCCTTGTCCTGCTATCGCCGGGGCCGGCTTTGGCCGCCCGCATGAAAAGGAGACCGCCTTGCCCACAGCTTCCACGATCCTCGCCGGCCGCGGATTGGCCCAGGTGAGCCTCACCACACGAGACCTGCCCAGAGCCATCGCCTTCTATCGCGACGTGCTGGGCCTGCCATTTCTGTTCGAGGCCGGCGCCATGGCTTTCTTCGACCTGGCCGGAGTCCGGCTGATGATCGGGCTGGACGCCGACGCGTCCAAACCTCTGGGCGGGTCGATCCTCTATTTCGACGATCCGCAAATCGACCGGACGGGCGAGCGGCTCGAAGCTCTGGGGGTGCGTTTTCTGGGTCCGGCGGCAACCGTTCAGCGCACCGAGACGCACGATCTGAAGCTCCGGGAGTTCCGCGATCCCGATGGCAATGTGCTGGCGCTGATGGGCAAGGTCGCCCGCCGGTAACCGCCGTCATGCCGCCGTCCAGCCGCCATCGACGCTGAGCGCCGCGCCGTTCACCGAGGCCCCCAGGTCGCTGACCAGATAGAGCAATAGCCCGGCCAGTTGATCGAATTCCACGAAGCGTTTGGTGGGCTGGGCGGCGAGGATGACTTCGGTCATTACCGCCGCCTCGCTCATGCCGCGCGCCCTGGCCTGGTCGGCGATCTGGCGCTCCACCAGCGGCGTCTTCACATAGCCCGGGCAGATGGCGTTGCAGGTGATCCCGGCCTGGGCGACTTCCAGAGCGACGGTGCGGGTGAGGCCCAGCACCCCGTGCTTGGCGGCCACATAGGCGGCCTTGAACGGCGAGGCGACCAGGGCGTGGGCCGAAGCGATGTTGACGATCCGCCCGCGGCCCGCCGCCTTCATGATCGGCACGGCGGCGCGGATGGCGTGAAAGGCGCTGGTGAGATTGATCGCGATGATCTGGTCCCATTTGTCCGCCGGGAAGTCCTCGATCGGCGAGATATGCTGGACGCCGGCGTTATTGACGAGAATGTCGAGCCGGCCGAATTCCCGATGGGCGAAGGCGATCAGGTCGGCGATCTCGGCGCCCTTCGTCATATCTGCCCCATGATAGAGCACCCGCACCCCGGTCGCCCTTTCGAGTTCGGCTCGCGCCATCTCGATCGCCGCCGGATCGCCCAGGCCGTTCAAAACCACGTTCACGCCCTGCGCCGCCAGAGCCCGCGCCAGGGCCTGGCCGATGCCGCTGGTCGAGCCGGTGACGACGGCGGCCTGGCCGGCGAGATTGTAGGGGGACGCCAAATGTCGCTCCTCTTGAAGCCTAAAACAGCACGCGCGGGTTCATGATCCGCCGGGGGTCGAGGGCGGCGCGGATGGCGCGCTGGGCGGCCACCTCCACCGGGGATTTATAGGCCAGGGCTTCGGCGGTCTTCATGGTTCCCAGGCCATGTTCGGCGCTGATCGAACCGCCCAGAGAGTGGACCAGATCGTGGACGATCCGCGCGCCGGCGTCGCGAGCCGCCGCGTGGGCTTCGGGATCGCCGCCCGCCGGGCCCAGCACGTCGTAGTGGATATTGCCGTCGCCCACATGGCCGAAAGCGTCGATGCGCACGCCGGGGAACCGCGCGGCCAGCGCCCGCCCCGCCTCGCCGAGAAATTCGGCGATGGCCGAGATGGGGACGGAGATGTCGTGCTTCCAGGCCGGGCCTTCGCTCTTCTGAGCCGCCGACTGGCCCTCCCGCAGGGCCCAGAAGGCCTTGGCCTGGGCCTCGCTCTGGGCCACCGCCGCGTCGGCGATCAGGCCGCTCTCCAGGGCGCCGGCCAGCAGCCGCTCCAGCCCCGCTTCCGCCTCGCCCGCCACCGCGCCGGCGATCTCGATCAGGACATACCACGGCGGCCGGGTCTGAAGCGGCGCGCGGGCGCCGGGCAGATGGGCGAGCGCCAGCTCCATCCCCAGGGCGCCGATCAGTTCGAACGCCTCCACCGCCCCCCCCGTCTCGGCCTTGGCCCGGTTCAGAAGGGCGATGGCGTCGGCGGGACTGGCTATCCCCACGAAGGCCACCACCCGGGAGGCCAGAAGCGGAAACAGCTTGAGGGACGCGGCGGTGACCACGCCCAGGGTCCCCTCGGCGCCGATCAGGAGCTGCTTCAGATCATAGCCGGTGTTGTCCTTGCGCAGGCGTTTCAGGCCGTTCCACACCTCGCCGCTCGGCAGCACCGCCTCGAGGCCCAGCACCAGGGCGCGCATGGTTCCGTAGCGCAGCACCGCCGTCCCGCCGGCGTTGGTGGAGATGAGGCCGCCGATGGTCGCCGAGCCTTCGGAGGCCAGGCTGAGCGGAAAGCGCCGCCCCGCCGCCAGGGCCGCGTCATGCGCCGCCGCCAAAGTCGCGCCGGCCTCGATCTCCAGCACGTCGTCCTGGACATCGACACCGCGCACCCGAGTCAGCCGCTCGGTGGAGAGCAGGATCTCGCCGTGCGGAATCTGGCCACCGACCAGCCCCGTCCCCCCGCCTCGCGGCGTGATCGCCACCCCCGCCTCCGCGCAGATTCCCACCACCGCCGCCACTTCGGCGGTCGTGCGGGGCAGGACGAGGAGCGGCGTCTCCCCCATCCAGCGCTCGCGCCATTCGGCGAGCATGGGGGCGAGGCGATCGGGGTCGTCGCTCCAGCCGCTGTCGCCCAGGGCGGTCTTGAGGCGGTCGAGGACGGCGGCGGGGACGGGAGGGATCATGAAGGGGAGACTAGAGCCGTTCCAAGCGGAATTCACCCCGTCGGCGGCCGAATGCAAAGGGCGATGGGCCCTGGCGAGCGGCCTTCTGCGCCCGCCTAGCCCTCAGGGCTTCACGAACTTCAGGACGAACTGGTCGGTCTTGAAGTGGATGGCGGGATCGAAAATGGGCCGGGTATGATCGTCGGCGGGATTGCGCAGCAAGTCGCTCTCGCCGGCCAGCTTGAACCCGGCGGCCGTGACCTCGGCGATCACCGTGGCCTTGTCGATGCGGTGCAGCTTGGGCGTCAGGGTGGCGCCCGTTCCCGCCGCCGCCGCGTGGTCGATGATGAAGTAGACACCGCCGGGCTTGAGGGACTCGAACACCTGCTTGTTGAAGGCGGCCATGTCCACGTTGGCGTATTTCGGCACATGCAGGTCATGATAGTTGTCGGTGATCAAGAAGAGATCGACCTTGGGCGGCAGATGGAACGCGCCCAGGGACGCCAGATCGAGGGAGACATTGCCGCGGCCCGGTTCGGCCAGCGCCTTCTTGGTAGCGTCGATGTTCTCCTGGCCCCAGGTGGTGGTCTCCAGAGCATAGACCTTGCCGCGCGGCCCCACGATGTCGCTTAACAGGCGGGTGTAATAGCCGCCGCCGGGCAGATATTCGCCGACCGTCTCGCCGGGCCGCACCCCCGCGAAGGCAAGCACTTGCGCGGGCTTGCGGTCGGGGTCGAGCTTGCGGTCGTCGGCGGGCCGTGAGGAATCGGCCACGGCCTTGGCGATGTAGGCGGGCACGGCGGGGGATGCGGCGGCGGCCGAGAGTCCCGCCGCGACGACGACCAGCAATGCGGCGATGACGGCGCGGATGTTCACCGATATTCCCTCCCTGAAACAGCAGGCAACCTAGGCACGTGGCGAGCGCAAGACAAGGCGACGAGCGCTGGATCTAGTTGACCGAGCAGGCCCTGTGAAATGGCGCCATGAGGGCGGTTTTTGGGACGGATCGGGTCGACCTTCATTTTCGCGTAGGAGCGGGCTCCCAATTGGAGGGCCGATCGTTGTCCGAGACGCCTCAACGCATCACGCTCGAACCAACCGTCGTAGCCGGGAAACCCGGCGGCGGGCATGAGCCGCGTGGGTCAGCATCCCCCGGGTCTGGTCGATCGGGACGTTCTTTCGCGGACGGTCAGGGACGGTCGCGCCCAGTCAGAGAAATTCACTCAGATTCGTTCTCCCCGGCCGCTGCGGCATATTTTGCTCAAGCGTTTCCGCCAAAGACATCCCGAAGGCCGCCAAGAATTCCACGTCCTTCAGAATAATGTCAGGAGCACTGGATCGCATCATATTGATCGAGTGGGCGGTTTGATTGCGACGCTCGAAAAATTCCTCGAATCGCCTAAGCAGCATTCCGTACGCTACGTTCTGATCCGGCTCACCAAGAGCCTCCACGAGACACGGCTTGTCGCAAACAAGACGGCAAGTGTCCCGTAATCCGCTAAGTTTGAACAATCCGTTCAATTCCGATGGGAATTATCCCTTTGACATAGCCGCGCTCTAGGCGCATAATCCGGTCATTGGAGATACCGATGACCGACCTGACGAACCCCATCTTTCACGACAAAGACGCCGCCCGCGCTCATCTTGAAGCGATCCGCTGGCCGGACGGCCCGACGTGCCCGCATTGCGGCGCGCTCACGGAAAACATCACGCGCCTTGAAGGAGGCTCGCACCGCCCCGGCCTGTTCCAATGCAACGCCTGTCGCGGCCATTTCACGGTCCAAGTCGGTTCGGTGATGGAACGCTCTCATATCCCCCTGGCCAAATGGGTTCTGGGCTTCCACCTGATGGCCGCCAGCAAGAAGGGCGTCTCGGCTCACCAACTGCATCGCATGTTGGGCCTGACCTACAAGACGGCATGGTTTCTGGCGCACCGCATCCGCGAGGCCATGCGCCCTTTTGATGACAGCGCTTCGCCGCTTGGCGGGGCGAACAAGGTTGTCGAAATTGACGAAACCTATGTCGGCGGGAAAGAAAAGAACAAACACGCTCGCAAGCGCCTTCCGGGCTCGCAAGGCGGCGCGAACAAGGAAGCTGTCGTGGTCCTTGTGGAGCGCGACGGCAAGGTTCGCGGCCACCATGTTGCGGCCGTGAACGCGAAGACGCTTCGCCCGGTCCTGGCCGCTCAAATCGACGCGGCGACGCACCTTATGACCGACGAAGCCAAGGTCTATCCCGTCATGACGGGCGGCTTTGCCGGCCACAGCACCGTCAATCATTCCATCGGCGAATATGTCCGCGACGGCGGCTTCACGCATACGAACACCGCCGAAGGCTATTTCGCGATCTTGAAGCGCGGCCTTTACGGGACGTTTCACCACGTCAGCGCGAC
>JBBRPN010000089.1:0-10461 GCA_038227925.1 Caulobacterales bacterium
AGGATCTGGTCGGCGTCGGCGATGGTGGACAGGCGATGGGCGACGACCAGGGTGGTGCGGCCGGCCCGCACCTTGCGCAGGGTGGCCTGGATGGCCGCCTCGGTGCGGCCGTCCAGGGCGCTGGTGGCTTCGTCGAGCACCAGCAGGCGGGGGTCCGCCAGCAGGGCGCGGGCCAGGCCCACCCGCTGGCGCTCGCCGCCGGAGAGCTTGAGGCCCCGCTCCCCCACCCGCGTCTCCATGCGGTGCGGCAGGGTCTCGATGAAGGCGGCCAGTTCCGCCGCCGCCGCCGCCGCCCACACCGCGTCCTCGCCGGCGCCCGGATCGGCGAAGGCGATGTTGGCCCACAGGGTGTCGTTGAACAGGGCCACGTCCTGCGGCACCAAGGCGACCGCCCGGCGCAGCGAAGCCAGGCTGGCGCCCCGCAGATCCATGCCGTCGAGGATCACCCGGCCGCCTTGGGGATCGATGAGGCGCAGGGCGAGGCGAACCGTGGTGGTCTTGCCCGACCCCGAGGGGCCCACCAGGGCGGTGGTCGTGCCCGGCGGCGTGGTGAAGCTGATGTCCTCCAGGCCCACCGACCGGGCGTCGTGACGATAGGAGACGGCCTCGAAAACCAGTTCCGCGCCGGCCCCCGAGGCCGGCGGCAGGGGCCGGGCGCCCGGCGCATCGACGATTTCCGGCTCGACGGCCAGCAGGTCCAGCATCTGCTCCATGTCGATGAACGACTGGCGGATTTCGCGGTAGTTGAAGCCGAGGATGAAGAGGGGCGCATAGACCTGCTGCAGAATGAGGATGCAGGCGGTGATGCCGCCCAGGGTCATCTTGCCGTGCAGCACGTCCTGGCCCGCCAGCAGGGCGATCAGCACCAGGCCGAGGTTCAGCACCACCGACTGGATGCCGTTGAGGAGTTGCAGGGAGTTGTTGGACTGGACGGCGGCGCGGACATAGCCGGCCAGGGTCCTGCCATAGCGATCGACCACCCGCTGCTCCGAGCCGAAGGTCTTGATGGTTTCGAAGTTCATCAGGGCGTCGACGGCCAGGCCGGCGGCGTCGGAGTCGGCGTCGTTCAAGGCCCGGCGATGCTTGATGCGCCAGTCGGAGATGGTGAAGGTGAAGGTGACGTAGATGAGGATGGTGGCGATGGTCACGCCGGCCAGGCGCCAGCTGAACCGGGTGGTCAGCACGTAGGCGGCCATGGCCAGTTCCAACACGGTTGGCCCCAGATTGAAGACCACGCTGCGCAGCAGGAAATCGGCCGATCTGGCCCCGCGGTCGATCAGCCGCGCCAGGGCGCCGGTCTGCTTGCCCTGATGAAAATTCACCGACAGTGAGAGGGAATGGGCGAAGGCCTCGGTGGCCGACCGCGCCAGGGCCTGTTGCGAGACCGAGGTGAAGATGGCGTCGCGCAGATAGGGCGCCGTGCCGGCGATAAAGCGCAGCAGCACCCAGCCGATGACGAAGCCGGCGAAGGCGACGAACACCGCCTGATCGGTCGGGCGGCCGCGGTTGAGCTGGTCGATGGCCTTCTGGATGAACAGAGGGCCGATGATGCCGGTCCATTTGCCGATCAGGACCAGAGCCAGGGCCACCGCCAAGCGCGTCTTCAGGCCCTTGGCCTTGGAGCGCAGGACGAGGCGGGCCAGGTCCGCCATGGAGCTCCAGAAGTCGAATTTCGCTTCCGGCGTCCCAATGGCGTCCGGCTTGGCCATCCGGCGATCGCCGCTCGGATTGAGCTCTCTCACGGCGCGCTCGCCGCGGTCGCGATGAGCAGGGTGGTCTGCACTCCGCCGCCCGGCGTCAGCCAGTCGATGCGCCACCCGGACGGCGCGGTCGCCGCCGAAAATGGCCCGCCGCTCAACGGCCGCGCCGGCGAGACCGCGATGCGGGCCTGGGTGCGGGCGCCGGCGTCGTCCAGTTCCAGCCCGTGGTCGCCGGCGCTCAGCGGCTCATCGAGGGCCAAGGTGAAGCGTCCGAGGCCGTCGGTCTGGGTCCGCCCTTTTTCGGCGCCATCGACGCGTAGGTCGAGACTGGTTTTCGGCGCGCCGGTTCCGGAAATGGCGGCGCCGCCCTTGCGGTCGAAATCCACCGCCAGGATGCGCAGGGCCCCGCCGGCGGCGAGCACACGCGCGCCGGCCCCGGCGCGAAGCTGGGCCGCCGCGCCTGGCGGGGTCACCGCCAGATAGCCCTCGGCCTGCATCGTCCGGCCGCTCTCGATCATCGAGAGGCCAAACAGGCGCACCGTCGGTGCGGGGGCCAGCACGATCCGCCAGCGGCCGTTCTTGTCGGCGGGCGTGACCGTCGCCTGCCCCGCCGGGGTGGCCAGCCGAACCCGTCCGCCCGGCGCCGCGTGGCCGGCCAGGAGCACCCGGCCGCCGGTAAGGGCCGTGGCGGATTGGATCGAGGGGGGCGGCAGATAGGCGCGCTCGGCGGCGGAGGGATCGGCCGCGCGCGGCGGGGCGAGGCCGATCCGCCCGCCCGGCCCGCACGCCGCCAGCGCCACCGCCAGGGTGGCGCCGGCCGCGATGTTCAACCGTGGAGCGACTTGAATCGTCCGCCCTTTCCCATGACTATCACCGCTCGAACCGCGCGGCGGCGCGCTTCTTGTCCCGGAGACGAGAGATAATGTCGAGCCCGTCCCGGCGCCTGGACAGCATCTGCGTTTTTTGTGGATCGTCCGGCGGCGCCGATCCGGCTCTGCTCGCCGCCGCCGCCGCCCTGGGCGAAATCCTGGCCCGCGAAGGCGTTCGGCTGGTATATGGCGGCGGCGGCGTTGGCCTGATGGGCGCCTGCGCGCGGGCGGCCCACATGGCCGGCGGCCGGGTCCTGGGCGTCATCCCGGCGTTTCTAGTCCCGGCGGAAAGCCCACCACCGATGGTCGAGACCCGCATCGTCGCCTCCATGCACGAACGCAAGATGACCATGTTCGAGGCGGCCGATGCCTTCGCGGTGCTGCCCGGCGCCATCGGCACTCTGGAGGAAGCCATAGAACTCCTCTCCTGGCGGCGCCTGGGCCTGCACGCCAAGCCCGTCGTCTTCTACAGTCCGGACGGTTTCTGGAACCCGCTCTTCACCCTGTTCAGGCAATTCACCGAGCAGCGGCTGCTGCCGGTGGAATTCGCGGGCTGCTGGCGCGCCGTGGACGACATCGCCGATGTGCTGCCGACCCTCCAGGCCATGCCGGCGGCGTCCATGACCGCGCCCGGGGTGACGGCGCTGACCTAACCGGCGCCTCTCACCCTATCGCGAAACCCATTGACCAGGGGATACCTCCGGTCCCGCCCGAAGGCCTTGCCGCCGATCTTGACGCCCGGCGCGGCCTGGCGGCGCTTGTATTCGGAGGCGTAGAGCAGGCGCTGGACCCGTTCCACGGTGGCGGCGTCGTGGCCGGCGGCGACGATCTCGTCTAGGGTGGCGTCCTCTTCCACCAGGCCGTGGAGGATGGCGTCCAGCTCCTCGTAGGGCGGCAGGCTGTCCTGGTCGGTCTGGTTCGGGCGCAGTTCCGCCGACGGGGCCTTGGTCAGGATCCGCGGCGGGATCGGGCCGGTCGGGCCGCCGTAAACGGCGTTGGCGTTGCGCCAGCGGGCGACGGCGTAGACATCGACCTTGTAGAGATCCTTGAGCACATTGTAGCCGCCGCACATGTCGCCGTAGAGGGTGGCGTAGCCCACCGCCATTTCCGACTTGTTGCCGGTGGTCATCAGCATCAGGCCGAGCTTGTTGGAGAGGGCCATCAAGGCGACGCCGCGCACACGCGCCTGCAGATTCTCCTCGGTGATGTCCGGCGCCCGGCCGCCGAAGGGCGCGGCTAGCATGGCCTCGAAGGCCCCGACCGCCGGGGCGATCGCGATCTCCTCCAGGGCGACCCCGACCGCCCCGGCGCAGGCGGCGGCGTCCTCCAGGCTTTCGGCGCTGGTGTAGCGCGAGGGGAGCATGAAGGCGCGCACGTTCTCCGGCCCCAGGGCGTCGCGGGCGACGACCAGGCAGAGGGCCGAATCGACGCCGCCGGAGAGGCCCAGGAGGACGCCCGGAAAGCCCGACTTGCGCACATAGTCGCCCAGGCCCAGCACCATGGCGCGGTAGATTTCCTCCGGTCCGCGCGGCCAGTCGGCGAGCGGCGCCTCGACGCAGCGCCAGAGGCCGTCCGCCTTTTCCCAGGTCGAACAGGCCAGGGCCGGCTCGAACATCGGCAGGGACATGCAAAGCGCGCCGTCGGCCTGCAGCGCGAACGAGCCGCCGTCGAATACCAGTTCGTCCTGACCGCCGACCTGGTTGACATAGATCAGCGGCAGACCGGTTTCGGTCACCCGGGCGCGGGCGACACTCAGGCGCTCGTCGTCGGCGGTGCGGCGGAACGGCGAGCCGTTGGGAACCAGCAGCATCTCCGCGCCCCGCGCCTTCAGCGCGCGGCAGGGCGCCAGTCCCCAGATGTCCTCGCACACCGGCGCGCCAATCCTGACGCCGCCCACCTCATAGAGGCCCGCCTCGGTCCCCGGGACGAAGATGCGTTTTTCGTCGAAGACCCCGTAATTGGGCAGATCGATCTTGAACGACACGCCCTGGACCTCGCCCCGGGCGATATGGGCGATGGCGTTGCGGGGGCGGCCGTCCTCGCCGGCCCACGGCAGGGTGACCAAGCCGTCGCAGCCCTTCGCGGTGTCCCGCGCCAGACGCTCCAGCGCCTCGCGGCACGCGCGCACCGCCGCCGGCTTGAGCGCCAAGTCCTCCGGCGGATAGCCGATCAGGAAGAGTTCGGGAAACAGCGCGACATCCGCCCCCGTCGTCGTCGCCTCGGCCATCAGCCGCCGCGCCTTGGCCTCGTTGCCGGCCACATCGCCGACGGTGGGATTGGCCTGGACCGAAGCGACGACGAAGCGGCGGGACATGGCGTGTTTCTAGCGTTTGGCCGGCGCCGTGGCCATGGGCCGGCTAGTCGTCCCGATGCACCCGCTCGCGGCGTTCGTGGCGTTCCTGGGCTTCCAGGCCGAGCACGGCGATGGGGCGGGCTTCCAGACGCGCCAAGCTGATCGGTTCTCCCGATTCCTCGCAGTAGCCGTAGGCGCGCTCATCGATGCGGCGCAAGGCGTCGTCGATCTTGGCGATCACCTTGCGCTGGCGGTCGCGGGTTCGCAGCTCCAGCGCCCGGTCGGTTTCAGACGAGGCGCGGTCGGCGAAATCGGGGTGATTTTCGGTGTCGGACTGGAGGTGGGTCACCGTCTCGCGCGTCTCGCGAAGGATGTCGTCCTTCCAGTCGAGCAACCTCTGCCGGAAGTATTCGAGTTGCCGCTCGTTCATGAACGGCTCGTCCGCGGAGGGACGGTAGTCCGGGTCCTTCAAACGTGCCGCAGCCCCCGCCATCAACGCCTCACACCCTTTTGCCGCACACCCCGCTTCGATCGTCGGGCGCCGCGCTTATAGCAAAACAAAACGGCGGGGCAATGCGGCGCGAGACGGCCGCGCCATCAGGACGCGGGGTGTGCTATTTTGGCCGTCGAAAATGGGAGAGACGGCATGGACGAGGCGACGGCGCGCGGCCACATCGAACGGGTTCGAACCCTGGGCTATACGGTGGTCGAGGACGCCATCGAACCGGACCTCGTCGAGGCCCTGAGCGGCGCCCTGACCCGCCTGGAGCGGGAGCTTGGCGCGCGGCCGGCCGACAACGGTTTCGAGGGACGCCGGACCGTCCGCCTTTACAACCTCCTGGCCAGGGGCGAGCCCTTCGAGCGGGTTCCGGTCAACCCGCCGTCCTGCCGATCGTCGAAGGCGTGCTCGATCCGGGCTGCCTGATCTCCTCGCTCTCCTCCATCGCCATCGATCCGGGCGAGGCCGCCCAGCCGATCCACGCCGACGACATGGTCATCCCGCTGGAAAAACCGCACGCGCCCATCGTCTGCAACTCCATGTGGGCGCTCACCGACTTCACCGCCGCCAACGGCGCCACCCGCCTGGTTCCGGGCAGCCACCGGCGGGAGAGCCCCGAATACGGCGGCGCCTATGAGACCCTTCCCGCCGAGATGGCCAAGGGAAGTGTGCTGATCTGGGACGGCGCCCTGTGGCACGGCGGCGGCGCCAACATGACCGATACTCGGCGCACGGGCGTCGCCATGAACTACTGCGCCGGCTTCATCCGCCAGCAGGAGAACCAGCAGCTCGGCCTCCCGCCCAGCCTGGTGCGCCGTTTCGAGCCCCGCCTCCAGGAACTGATCGGCTACGGCGTCTACCGCGGCCTGATCGGCCACATCGACAAGGACAGCCCGGCGAGAAGGCTCATGGGCGAGGGGGCGTTCGAGTCGATCTGGGATCGCGGGGCGGGGTGAGGGCGGGCGAGAGGCCGCCGAATGTGAGTGGCGCCAACGACCGCCCCGCCAGACCACGCCTAGGTCGCAATTCGTCGGCCCAAAGAGTAGACAATTACCTCATGAGAGCCGCTGTCATCACACGCTACGGATCACCGGACGTTGTGACGATACGCGAGGCGCCGCGACCGACGCCCGCGGTAGGCGAGGTCTTGATCCGGGTCCATGCGGCGACAGTCAACAGGACGGATTGTGGCGATCTTCGAGCCAACCCCTTCTTCATGCGATTCTTTACCGGCCTCCGCCGGCCGAGACGGACGATCTTCGGTTTGGATTTCGCCGGGGAGGTTGAAACCGTGGGCTCCGCGATCACTTCGTTCAGGCCAGGCGACCGCGTTTTCGGCATGTGCCCATCTACGAGCAACGGTGCTCAAGCGGAATATGTCTGCGTCCCAGAAAGGACGGTCGCGACAATGCCGGCGGCCGCGCGATTTGAAGAGGCGGTGGTCTGCGAGGGCGCATTCTACGCGAACGCGGTTTTGAACAAGATCAAACTCAGGGCCGGCCACAAAATTCTGATCTACGGCGCTTCTGGTGCCATCGGCACGGCGATGGTGCAACTCGCGAAGTCTTCTGGCGCCCTGGTGACGGCGGTCGTCGCAACTCGGCATCTTGAGCTTGTCAAATCCCTCGGTGCGGATCGCGCCATCGATTACACCGCCGACGATTTCACGCATCCCGGTGAGAGTTTCGACTTTGTCGTGGATGCGGTCGGAAAAACTTCGTTTTTCCAATGCCGAAAGCTGCTGAAGCCCGACGGAATCTTTGCCGCCACCGATCTCGGGCCTTGGGGACAGAACTTGGCGCTCGCGATATGGTCGTCGATCACAGGGAGCAACCGGGTTGTTGTCCCGGCGCCAAGGCGCATCGGCGGGTTTGTTGGTTTCCTGAAGGGCCGCATGGAGGCAGGCCAATTTCGCGCGATCATCGATCGAAGATACCCCCTCGCGGCCATTGCGGACGCCTACCGATATGTTGAGACAGGGCAAAAGATCGGTATCGTCGTGATTGATGTGGTGGCGGCCGGCGAGAGCGCGCTCGCAGCGTAACTATGGAGGTTCGCCGGCCCCGTCCGGCGTGGCGATGGCGACCGTGGCCCCGAGTTGCTCGCGCAATAGCGCCAGCACCGAGCCGGCTTCCCAGTCGGCCCAGCCGGGCTGAAAGAAAGCGACGACCTTGGTCATGTTAGGATCTCCCCTTGCGGCATGCTCCGCATCGGTCGGGAGCCCCCATCCCGGACTTCGGCCGGACTTCCCCCACGCCAACGGGAAGAGAAAGTTAAATGCGACAACAGCTTAACTTCTCCTTCCCCTCTGGACTAACGCGTTCACGGTTTGCCGGCTTAGCCCTCGCCCCGCTTGCGGGGAGAGGGTTGGGTGAGGGGGTTTCTCCGCGTGGCGGCTCTCCTCCCGAGAGGCTGAAGCGGCGGCGCGACCCCCTCACCCAACCCTCTCCCCCATAAGAATGGGGGCGAGGACTTAAGATGTGTGAATGCCATAACCCCTCTGGGGAAGCGGTGGAGGGGGCCAGGGCCGCGCGCCAGTTCATCGGAGGATCCTACGTGAGCGGTCTGATTTGAACATGGCCGGGTATGTGGGCGACGGGTCTCGAACAAGCTTGAGGTCCACGCCGCCCCAACGCCGTCCAAATTCGGCCAGCGCCGTTCCAATTTTCAGTCGCTCGCCTGGAGACGGCGCAACGTTTGGGATGGCCCGATCTTCCGTCGCGCTGCCGGTGGGCTTCCGGCTAATTACTGAAGGTGATGATTTCGTTGTCATCTCCCGCAGCCCCGCATCAATCGTCGATCCGATCGGCGGTTCCGCGTCGGTTCGTGATTTGTTCTTGCTGTATCGGCGACCGCGATTATGCCGTTGACGTAGCATGAAAGATCGTGCATAAAGGTCTCACCAAACCGGGGCCAAGGCCATGCTCGATATCACCGCGAAAATCTACCATGACGAAGACGCCGCCAGGGCGCATCTGGAAAGCGTCTTGTGGCCAAACGGCCCGATCTGTCCGCGTTGCCACGGCCAGCGCGTCACCAAGCTCCAAGGCCACTCGACGCGCCCCGGCGTTCACAACTGCAAGGATTGCCGCAAGCCCTTCACGGTGACGGTCGGGACGATCTTCGAGCGCTCGCATATCCCGCTTCATAAATGGGTTCTCGCCTCGCACCTTATGGGCGCGAGCAAGAAGGGCGTTTCGGCTCACCAGCTCTTTCGAATGCTGGGCTTTGGTTCCTACAAGACCGCCTGGTTCATGGCGCATCGTATCCGCGAGGCCATGCGCCCGGTTGGCGATCCCCCGCCCATGGGTGGAGGCGGCGGTGCGGTGGAAGTGGATGAAACCTACTACGGCGTGAAGCCGGGCCGCGAAACGAAGGCCGGCGTTGGCCACAAGCATTGCATTATGAGCCTGATCGACCGCGACACCGGCCGCGCCGTGAGCCGCGTCATGGCGGACTTCAAGCTATCGAACGTCGCGCCGATCCTGGAGGCCAATATTAGCCGCGAAGCTCGCCTAATGACCGACGAAGCGAGCATGTATCGCTACATCGGCTGGAATTTCGCCGACCATGGCCGCGTCAATCACGGACGCGGCGAATACGTTTCGATCCAGGACCCGACGATCCACACCAACACGGCGGAAGGCTTCTATTCCATCTTCAAGCGCGGAATGCGCGGTATCTATCAGCACTGCGGCTCGCAACACCTTCACCGCTATGTGGCGGAATTCGATTTCCGCTATTCGAACCGCATCGCGACCGGCGTTGACGATACCGCCCGCGCTCGGATCGTCCTTGAAGGCGCCCAAGGCAAGCGCCTGACCTATCGGCGGACTGACGGCGGATACGTCATCGCCGCCTAAGACCACGCGCAAGCGCCGCCGCTCGCGCTGGCGGACGAAAGGCTAGCTCGCCTTGGCGGACAGCTTTGACTCCGCCTTCGGCTTGCGCTTGGGTTGCGGCGGCGTCTTGAGTAGGCGCGCGAGAATTTCGTCACCGCGCTTGGGGTCTAGGGGGGGATCAGCGGTCATGAAGCCAGCCTATCATATTCCCCTATCAGAGGGTGATTTGCGGACGCTTGGCGAACTTACGGCAATCATCGGCCAGATCGACGAGGCGATGGCCGCCACCGTCAACGGGCTTATCAACGCCGATCGAGCTACGACAAACATAATAATGGGATCGTCAAAGGTCGCAGATAATGCCAACATTTGGAGCGCACTAATTAAAGCCCGCACCGCCGATGAGGATGTTCTCTGGCTTGTTGAACACGCTTTGGCGGAAATTCAGAGTGTATCCAAGGGACGAAATGATTTTATTCACGCTTTCTATCAAATGGGTCCCTTCAAATTCAAGGAAGCGAGGACAAGGCCCGATACCAACGACGTCACAGTCATTCTCTCGGCTGGTCCAGCGACCGCACGTAGGATCAGGGGCGAAAAACAGCGGCCCGTGGCCGAACTTGAATCCGTTAGGGATCAAGCGGCGCGCTTGTCATGTCTTGTAGCTGACATTGAATGGCGAGTTCGCGTGCATCCGCCCGACCATCCTGAGCGTTCACCATGGCTTGAAAGACTCGAGCCATCACTTCCTCCTCGTCTTGATACGGCCGAAGCTCGCAAGGCCAAAGCGCAGCGAGCCCAGCGGCCACCATCTCAGCCGTCACTACGCCAACGGCGGCGAGATCGTCGCCACACGAAGGACTAACCACCGACCTGTCACGCTCGCCTTTCATAACTCAATTCCTTGCTACGTCAACGGCATAATCGCGATCGGCGACTCCGGTTACTAAATCAAGGGGCTTGGCTCGCGGGCGGCGCGGGCGGATTTTAGCGAAACCATGTACGAACAGACCCGCTTCATTCGCGTGCGTGGCGCGCGCGAGCATAATCTCAAGGACGTCAGCGTCGACATCCCGCGCGGCGAGCTGGTGGTGCTGACCGGCCTTTCCGGCTCGGGCAAGAGCAGCCTGGCGTTCGACACCATCTACGCCGAGGGCCAGCGGCGCTATGTGGAGAGCCTGTCGGCCTATGCGCGCCAGTTCCTGGAGCTGATGAGCAAGCCGGACGTGGACCTGATCGAGGGCCTGTCGCCGGCCAT
>JBBRPN010000090.1:0-10350 GCA_038227925.1 Caulobacterales bacterium
CGCCGGTGCGCAGGGTGCGCACCTTGCTCATCGCCTCGGCCGGTTTCAGCCGCCGCTCCTTGGCTTGCTTGCTCATGCTACTTTCTCTTGGCCTTCTTATCGGCGGCGTGACCGGGGAAGTAGCGGGTGGGCGCGAACTCGCCGAATTTCATGCCGACCATGTCCTCCCCGACCAGGACCGGGACGTGTTTCTGGCCATTGTGAACGCCGAAGGTGAGGCCGACGAACTGGGGCATGATGGTCGAGCGCCGCGACCAGGTCTTGATCACGTCCTTGCGTCCGGTCGCCTGGACCGCTTCCGCCTTCTTCAGCAGATAGCCATCGACGAACGGGCCTTTCCAAACCGAGCGGGTCATCCCTAGCGGGCCTTTTTCACGTGACGGCTGCGGATGATGAACTTGTCCGTCGCCTTGTTGGATCGGGTCTTGCGGCCCTTGGTGGGCTTGCCCCAGGGGGTGACCGGGTGACGGCCGCCGGAGGTGCGGCCCTCGCCGCCGCCGTGCGGGTGATCGATGGGGTTCATGGCGACGCCCCGCACATGCGGGCGCCGACCCTTGTGGCGAACCCGGCCGGCCTTGCCGAGCACCTCGTTCATGTGGTCGGGATTGGACACCGCGCCGACGGTGGCCATGCAGGTGTCCTGGACCATGCGCAGCTCGCCCGACCCCAGCCGGATCTGGGCGTAGCCCGCGTCGCGGCCGACGAGCTGGGCGTAGGCCCCCGCCGAGCGGGCGATCTGGCCGCCCTTCATGGGCTTCAATTCGACATTGTGGACGATGGTGCCGATGGGCATTCCGCGCAGGGGCGAGGCGTTGCCGGGCTTCACATCGACCTTCTCGGCGGCGATCACCTCGTCGCCGGCTTTCAGGCGCTGCGGGGCCAGGATGTAGGCCAGCTCGCCATCGGCGTATTCGATCAGGGCGATGAAGGCGGTGCGGTTGGGGTCGTACTCGAGATGCCGCACGGTGGCCGCCACGCCCCATTTGCGGCGCTTGAAGTCCACGATCCGGTAGAGCCGCTTGGCGCCGCCGCCGCGAAAACGCACGGCGATGCGACCGCCGCCGCCGCGACCGCCGGACTTGGTCAGCCCTTCGACGAGCGCCTTGACCGGGCGCCCTTTGTGAAGCTCGGAGCGATCGACCAGGACCAGGGCCCGGCGGGACGGCGAAGTGGGATTGAAGTGCTTCAGAGCCATGATCTCAAAGCCCCGTGGTGATGTCGATGGATTGGCCCTCTTGCAGGGTCACGATGGCCTTCTTGACGTCCGAGCGACGGCCTGGGCGTCCGCGAAAGCGCTTGGTCTTGCCCTTCTGGATCAGAGTGTTGACCTTGGTCACCTTGACCTTGAACAACTCCTCGACGGCGACGGCGATCTCATCCTTGGTGGCGCCCAGGGCGACGCGGAAGACCACCTTGTTCTGCTCGGAGAGCACGGTCGCCTTCTCGGTGATCAGGGGGGCGAGAATGGTGTCGTAGTGGCGGGGCGTCACGGCCATCACGCGGCCTCCTTGCCGGCGAAGCGCGCCTGGATGGCCTCCACCGCCGCCCGGGTCAGCACCAGGGTCTCGCGGCGCAGGACGTCGTAGACGTTGAGGCCTGCGTCGGGCAGCACGTCCACGTTGGGAATGTTGCGGGCGGCGAGCTTGAAATTGGCCTCGACTTGCGGTCCGGCGATGATCAGGGCGTTTTTCAGCCCTAGGTCGGCGAAGCGGTCGCGCAGGGCGGCGGTCTTGGGCCCGGCCACGCTCGCCGCGTCCAGCACGACCAGGGTTCCGGCTTTCACCTTGGAAGACAGGGCGTGGCGGAGCGCCAGGGCCCGGACCTTCTTGGGCAGGCCGATCTCGTGGCTGCGGACCACCGGCCCGTGCGCCTTGGCCCCGCCGACGAACTGGGCGGCCCGTCGCGAGCCGTGCCGGGCGCCGCCGGTGCCCTTCTGTTTGTACATCTTCTTGCCGGTCAGCGAGACCTCGTTGCGGACCTGGATCTTGTGGGTGCCGGCGCGCCGTTTGGCCAGTTGCCAAGTGACGCAGCGCTGCAGGATGTCGCCGCGAATCTCGGCGATGCCGAAAATATCGTCGGGCAGGTCCATCGAGCCGCCCTTGCCGCCGTCCAGCGCGATCACATCGATCTTCATGTCTCGGCCCCCTCGGCGACCGCCGGCGAATCCTCGGCCGGTGTTTCAGCGGGTGACCTGGATGCCCCCTTGATCGCGCCGGGCGTCGGCAGATCGGCGGGGGCGGCGCTCTTCACCGCGTCCCTGATCCGCACGAACGTCCCATCGGTGCCGGGAACGGCGCCCTTGATAAGAATAAGACCGCGCTCCACGTCGATGCGGAATACGGTCAGATTGAGGGTGGTCACCCGATCCTGGCCCATATGGCCGGCCATGTGCTTGCCCTTGAACACCTTGCCGGGATCCTGGCGCTGGCCGGTCGAACCGTGGGCGCGGTGCGATACCGAGACCCCGTGGGTGGCGCGCATGCCGCCGAAGTTCCAGCGCTTGATGGCCCCGGCGAAGCCCTTGCCGACCGTCACCCCCGCGACATCGACTTTCTGGCCGGGCCGGAAGTGATCGGCGGTGAATTCGGCCCCGACCTCGATGAGATTTTCCTCGGAGACCCGGAACTCGGCCACGCAGCGCTTGGGCTCGACCAGAGCCTTGGCGAAATGGCCTCGCTCGGCCTTGGCGGTGTTCTTGGCCTTCTTGGCCCCCGCGCCCAGTTGCAGGGCGACATAGCCGTCCTTGTCCTTGGTGCGCTGGGCGGTGACCTGGCAGCCTTCGAGGCTGAGTACGGTCACCGGCACATGGGTCCCGGCCTCGTCGAAGAGGCGGGTCATGCCAAGTTTCTTGGCGATCACGCCGGTGCGCATCGGCTTCGCCTCCCCTAAAGCTTGATCTCGACGTCCACCCCGGCGGACAGGTCGAGCTTCATCAGCGCGTCCACGGTCTGCGGGGTGGGATCGACGATATCGAGCACACGTTTGTGCGTGCGGATTTCGAACTGCTCGCGCGACTTCTTGTCGATGTGCGGCGAGCGGTTGACGGTGAAGCGTTCGATCAGGGTCGGCAGGGGGATTGGCCCCCTGACGGTGGCGCCGGTGCGCTTGGCGGTGTTGACGATCTCGCGGGTGGAATGATCCAGTACGCGGTGATCGAAGGCCTTGAGCCTGATGCGGATGTTCTGACGATCCATATCGCTCTTATATTTCCCTTCAAGGCTCGATGAGCCCGCGCGCGCCAGACCGTTTCAAAGACCAGCCCGCCGGCCTGAAAAAGGCCGAACGAACGCGAAAGCCCGCAAAAACGAATGGCCCGCGCGGAAAACCGCGGGGGCCGTCACCCAACCTAAACGACCGAACGGGCCGTCCTTGCTTAGGCTCGCCTCGCGAACCGCGTCTGCCTTTCGGATTTTCCTCCAGGCACAGCCGGTTCAACAAAGAGCGCGGTCCATACCCGCCGAGGCCGAGCGCGTCAACCCGCCGATACCCGACTCATGGATCTCGCCAGGGTGAAATGTTGAGTCCGCTGACGATCCCGGGCGGGCCGGGCGTGGGCGCCGCAATTTGGACTGCCCGTTGCTCCTCCAGCAAGAACAGGTAGGAAATCTGTCTCGACCAATGCGCCGGGAGATCAGCGCCCAACAGCGGAGAACCACGATGAAAATCCAGCGGAACGGGTCGCAACCCTCGGCCAGAGGACCAGCGGATTACTTCACTGGCTCGGTGCGGATCGACGCGCCATTCCAGGCGCCCGAGCCCGCACGGGCGGGCGGCGCCATCGTGACCTTCGAGCCCGGCGCCCGTACGGCCTGGCACACCCACCCGCTCGGGCAGACGCTGATCGTCACGTCCGGTTGCGGGTTGACCCAATGCGAAGGCGGTGCGGTCGTGGAGATTCGAGCCGGCGACGTAATCTGGTGCCCGCCGAACCATAGGCATTGGCATGGCGCCACGCCCACGACGGCCATGACCCACATCGCCATCGCCGAGGCGCTCGATGGCAAGGTCGTCGAATGGATGGAGCACGTCACCGACGAGCAATATTTGGCGACCCGAGAAATGCTCCGATCCTGAAGGTTCTCTCGAGCCGGCAAGAGTCACATCTACGAGGACGTCCGCGAGCAGCTCGCCGCCTTGATTGGGATCGCGGACTCGCGACGGGCGACGAAGGCTCCAAAGGGCGCCACCTAGCGCGCCTCCCGCGACGACGCCCCGCCTCTTGCCGTCAAGGCCTGGGGCGGCGACACTGGGGCCGGCCATCATCGGCGCGCGCGGCATGGGGTTTCGAGGCTATGCCGGAGGGGCGGAGGCAGCGACGTTGAGCGGCAGGAGGGACAACGGCCGCAACGCCATCGGCCTGGTGCTGTCGTCCGCCCTCCACGCCATCCTGCTCGGCATCATCATCAATCAGGCGCCGCCGGAATACCAGTTTCGCGAAGCGATCGTGCCGCCTCCGGCGATGAATGTGGAAATCGTCTCCCTGCCGCCCATGCCGCCGATCGAACCGCCGAAGGTCGAGCCGCCCAAGGCGAAGCCCGAGCCCACTCCGACGCCGCCGAAGCCCTCGCCGCCGAAGATCGAGCAGCCGAAGCTGGAGCCGGCCAAGCCGCAGCCGCCCAAGCCGGCGCCGGTTAAACCGAACCCGGCGAAGCCTAGCCCGCCCAAGCCGTCGCCCCTGCCGGCCCCGGTGGCCCCTTCCCCCGCGCCCACCTCGCGCCCGGCCCCCAAGCCTCAGGCGACCATCGTCAAGTCGGCGCCGATCCAGGCGTCCGCCCAGGCCGCGCCGGTCGAGCGTCCGAGCCCCCTCAACATCCACAAGGCCCTCCAGGCGGCGCCGGCGGGCATCCCGATCCTGCCCATGGCTCCCGCCGCCGGGCCGGCCGGCAGGCCTGGATCGGCCGCCGGCGGCGCGGCGCCGGCGGTGGCGGCCGGGGCCGCCGGAACGTCTCGGCTCAATGGCCTGAGCCCCTATCCCTACGGCGCCATGCCCAGCGGCGGCCCCGGCCTTCGCGGCACCCTGGTCGGCTGCGCCAACGCCGAGGCCGTTCGTCTGAGCGGGGCCGAACGCGCCCACTGCAACGAGCGGTTCGGGGTGGATATTGCCCACGCCCCGGCGCTGGACACCATCTCCAGAACCAAGCGCGCCGAGTTCGACAAGGCGGCCGAGCGGGAGGGAGCCGACAGCAAATATCGCGACGCCACCGCCACGGTCGGAGCCCCCGCCGACCCCGGCGGCATCGCCCACGGCCCGGCGTCCAGCGAGGTCTTCAAGCACAACGCCGGAGACCCCAAGTGACAAAGGCGGCTTCCGCCGTCGCCCTGGCCGCCGGGGGGAGTCGATGAGCCAAGTCTTCATCTCGTACAAGACCGAAGACCGCGCCCGAGTCAAACCGCTGGTCGATCGGCTGGTCGGCGAGGGTCTGTCGGTGTGGTGGGACGCCCATATCGAGGCCGGCGCCGCCTGGCGCGAGGTCATCCAGGCCAAGCTCGACGCCGCCGCCTGCGTGGTGGTGGTGTGGAGCGTCCATTCCGTCGGCCCGGCTGGGCGCTTCGTCCAGGACGAAGCCACCCGCGCCGACCGTCGTGGTGTCTATCTGCCGGTGACCCTCGACGCCGTCGCGCCGCCGCTCGGATTTGGCCAGCAGCAGGTGCTCTCCCTGGTCGGTTGGCGCGGCGCGCGGCGGGACCCGCGCTTCGCCGATGTCCTGGCGGCGACCAAGGCGCTCATCGACGGAGGTCCGCGCCCGACACCGCGCGCGCCGGCGCGCGCCGGCCGACGCTCTCTTTCGCGTCCGGGCCTCGCCGCCGCGGTCCTGGCGGCCATGCTGGCGCTGGCGGCCGGCTGGGCGCTGGTCAGGTCGCCGGCGCGGCGCTGCGCGGCGGTCGGCGTCCGGTGCGGGAGCCCGCCCGTCCCAGCCCGTTCGGCGCCGGCCAACAGCATCGCGGTGCTGCCGTTCGCCAATCTGAGCGGCGATCCGGCCCAGGATTACTTTTCGGACGGCCTGTCGGAAGAACTGCTCGGTAAACTGGCGAGCCTCGAACAGCTTCAGGTGGCGGCGCGCACCTCGTCGTTCAAATTCAAGGGTAGCAAGGAAGATAGCGCCGCGATCGCCGCCAAGCTGGGCGTGGCCTATATTCTCGACGGCGCGGTGCGGCGCGACGGGCCCCTGGTGAGGGTGAGCGCCCAACTGGTCGATGCGAAGTCCGGCTTCGAGCGCTGGTCGCAGACCTATGACCGCGACACGAAGGACATCTTCGCGGTGCAGAGCGGGATCGCCGAGGCGGTGGCCCAGGCCCTCAAGGTGCGGCTGCTGGCCGGCGACATCGCCGCGTTCGGCGCCGGAGCCGCCGCCAGCCCGCAAGCCTACGACCTCTATTTGCGCGGACGGCGGCTGTTCGACGCCACCGCCGACGAGTCCAGCTATCGCGACGCCCTGGCGAAGTTCGACGCCGCTATCGCCATCGACCCCCGTTTCGCCCTCGCCCACGCCGCGCGGGCCCGGACCCTGCTGGCCATCGCGATCCAGTTCGCCAAGCCAGACGCCATGCGCGCCACCTATGACGCGGCGCTGGCCTCGGCGCGGCGGGCGGTGGAAATCGCCCCGAACCTCGCCTTGGCGCAGACCACCCTCGCCTCGGCCCTGGTCAGCGGCAGCCTCGATTTCGCGGCCGCCAAACAGGCCTATGGGCGGGCTCTGGCCACCGGCGGCGGCGACGCCGACGTACTCACCGGCTACGGTCAGTTCAGTTGCCTCGCCGGAGACGTCGGGCCGGGCTTGAGAGCCCTGCGGCGCGCCGCGGGGCTCGATCCGCTGAACCCCCGTGTCTACAAGACCCTGGGCCTGGGGCTGATCGCGGCCAGACAATATCCGGCGGCGATCGGGGCCATGCGCCGCGCCCTCGAACTCAGCCCCGGCGTCAACGGCGCGCACGCCGCGATCGGCGAGGCCTTGCTGCTGCAAGGCCGGTTGGCGGAGGCGAAGAGCGAATACGCCTTAGAGCCCGAAAGCTGGGAGCGGCTTACCGGCCAGGCCATCGTCTTTCGGCGGCTGGGCGACGCGGCGGGGGCGCGGGCGGCGCTCGAGGCCCTGATCGCCGACGGCGGCGACACCTCCGCCTATCAGTTGGCGCAGGTCCGCGCTCAGTGGGGCGATGCAGACGGTGCGATGGCGGCGCTCGACACCGCGTTTCGGATTGGCGACGCGGGCCTGGTCCTGCTCAAGAGCGATCCCCTCATGGACCCGCTTCGACACGACCCTCGATTCACCGCGCGCCTGGCGCGGCTGTGGCCGGTGGCCTGAACCTTGGCCGGAAAGCCTCTTGTGTTTCGCGGCCATCGGCGGAAAGTGGCGCGAGATTGGGTGGGCGGCAGGGAGATGAGACGATGACGTTCCGAGCCTTGACTCTCGGTATGGTGTTGGCGGTTCTGGCGGCGCCGCTGGCGGCGACGGCGCGGGACAGGGCCTGGGCCCAGCCCGACCCCGGTTCGGCGACCGCCCCCGACACCGACGCGGCGTCCGACGACGCCAAGCCGCCCTCAACCTCGGACACCGACGACATGTCGGCTCAGAGCGATTCGGCGACGCCGCCCGATGCCGACGCCAGTCCGCCCGCCGAGAGGGCGACGGCGTCCTCGCCGCCGGCGGTCGCGGCGCCGCCGGTCCCGGCCAGGGTCATACCAATGCAGACTCGCCACGCGCCCATCACCACGAGCGCGACGACAACGCCCAAATGAGCCTCCTCGCCGCCCGGCGAGCCATCCACAACGGCCGGCGGGCATATTCCTGCGAGGACCGCGCCGGCGCGCCAGCCACTATGGCGTGGAGACCCCGCGCATCGGCGGCGCAGGGCCAGGATCGACGGGTCGCCCTCAGATCGTGGCGGCATATTCCGCCGAGATGTCCTTGCCGGTGTAGTCGGGCATCAGGCTCGCCGACACTAGGCTTACCACCGCGCAGGCGGCAATGTAGATCGCGATGGCATAGGGGGTATGATAGGCGGCCAACAGGGCGGTGGCGATCAGCGGCGCCGGGCCGCCAGCGACGACCGAGGCCAGCTGATAGCCGAGTGAGGAGCCGCTGTAACGCAGACGCGGGGTGAACGCCTCGGCGATCAACGCCGCCTCCGGACCGTAGGTCATGCTGGTTGGAATCAACGACAGGACGATGGCGATGAACACCGCCAACGGATTGGCGCTGTCCAGCATGCCGAAATAGACAAAACCGAACAGACCGGTGGCCGCCGCGCCGATCAGGAACATCTTCCGTCGACCGATGCGATCGGAGATGTGGCCCGCCAGTGGGATGGTGATGAAAGACACGCAGGAGGCGACCAGCACGGCCGCCAGGATCAGGTCGCGCGACATCTTCAAGGCGCCGACGCCATAGGCGAACACGAAGGCGGTGAAGATGTAGAACGGCGCCTGTTCGGCCATGCGCAGCAGGGCGCAAAGGATGATCTCGCGCGGTTGCTTCCGGATCACCTCGAAGATGGGCGCCCGTTCGATCTTTTTCGCCTCGACGAGCCCGCGGAAGACCGGCGTTTCGAGAATGCCAGGCGAATCCACAGGCCGATGCCGATCAGGACGATGCTGAGGAAGAACGGCACGCGCCAGCCCCAGGACGCGAATCCTGGGCCCGACCAGGCGCTCACCGCGAGGATCACTAGGTTCGACAGGAACAGGCCCGCCGGCACGCCAAATTGCGGCCATGACGCGACAAGGCCGCGGTTGCGGGCGCCGCGCGCCCATTCCATCGAGATCAGAACCGAACCGCCCCACTCGCCGCCGACCCCGATACCCTGAACCATGCGCAGAACGATCAGGATGACCGCGCCCCAGGCCCCGATCGATGCGTAACTGGGGACGAAGCCGATGAGGAATGTCGCCGCGCCCATCAACATCAAGGTGGCGATCAAGGTCGCCTTGCGGCCGATGCGGTCGCCGTAATGTCCGAAGATCGCCGCCCCGATCGGCCGGCCAAGAAATCCGACGAAATAGGTGCCGAACGCCGCCAGCGTCCCGGTCAAGGGATCTTGGGTGGGGAAGAAGAGTTTGGGGAAAATCAGCCCGGCGGGGGTGCCATAGATAAAGAAGTCGTACCACTCGATCGTCGGCGGCGATCACCGCCTTGCGCAGTTGCGCCCTCGCCTCAACGTCCGAAAGCGCGCCGTGACCCGCGGCGACAGCCATGGTTGGACCCCCTGACGCGAATCGGGCGACGAGCCCCTCTACGCCCCCACTTTCTCCGCTTCAACCGCCTCCGCGATCGCCTCCGGGAGTGGCTCCATGACCAGAGGCACGGCGCGGCTGGCGGCCAGGACTTCGTCGCGCTTGGCGGCGATGCGTTGCAAGCCGCGCAGATAGGAGCCGGTGCCGGCGGGGATCAGGCGCCCGACGATGACGTTCTCCTTGAGGCCTTCCAGCGTGTCGCGCTTGCCGTGCACCGCCGCGTCGGTGAGGACGCGGGTGGTTTCCTGGAACGAGGCCGCGGAGATGAAGCTGCGGGTCTGCAAGGAGGCCTTGGTGATACCCAGCAGCACCGGCTGGGTGAGCGCCGGCCGGCCGCCCTTGCGGGCCGTGGCCTTGACGTTTTCCTCGTCCACCTCGGGCTTGTCCAGGTGGTCGCCCTTCAAGAGGCCGGTGTCGCCCGGCTCCATGATCTCGACCTTCTGCAGCATCTGACGGACGATGGTCTCGATGTGCTTGTCGTTGATCGGCACGCCCTGCAGGCGGTAGACTTCCTGAATCTCATTGACTAGGAAATCGGCCAGGGCCTCGATGCCGAGAATCCGCAGGATGTCGTGCGGGTCGGGGTTGCCGTCGATGATGTATTCGCCCTTGCGGATCGAGTCGCCGTCGTGGACCGCGATGTGCTTGGCTTTGGGGATCAGGAACTCCACCGCTTCGCCCTCTTCGGGGGTGATCTTGATGCGGCGCTTGTTCTTGTAGTCGCGGCCGAATTCCACCCGGCCGTCCATCTCGGCGATCACCGCGCAATCCTTGGGACGGCGAGCCTCGAAAAGCTCGGCCACCCGGGGCAGGCCGCCGGTGATGTCGCGGGACTTGGCGCTTTCGGTGGGCAGGCGGGCCAGCACTTCGCCGGGCTTGGCCTCGTCGCCGTCGCCCACCGACAGGATGGCCCCGACCGGCAGCAGGTAGCGGGCCTCGCCGCCGTTGGCCAGGCGTTTGTAGGCGCCGTCGGCGTCCAGGACCGCGACGCTGGGGCGCAGATCGGAACCGCGGGTGGAAGCGCGCCAATCGATGACCACGCGGTTGGAGATGCCGGTCGCCTCGTCCGCCTCCTCGCGCACCGAGATGCCCTCGACCAGATCCTCGAAGCGCACCTTGCC
>JBBRPN010000091.1:0-10042 GCA_038227925.1 Caulobacterales bacterium
CTCCCCCGTGAAGAGGCACGGGGGAGGATCTACAATTCTCAATCCTCCCCCGCGAAGCGGGGGAGGGGGACCCCGAAGGTGTGGAGGGGGCCAGGGGCCGTGCGACCAAGTCAGGAAATGAACGCTCAACGCAATCGGCCCAACCCTACCGGTAGACCGGCTTGCCGTCGGGCCCGACGATCTTCAGCCAGGAGCGTCGCACCAGCGCCTTCACCGCGTCGGGCAGGGGCACATAATCCAGGGCCGCCGCGGCGGGGTTGCCGTTCTTGTAGGCCCAGTCGACGAAGGCCAGGACGTCGTGGCCGGTCTGGGCGCTCGTCTGCTTGGAATGCATCAGGATGAAGGTCGCCCCGGTGATCGGCCAGGCGCCGGCGCCGGCCTGGTCGAGCAGCAGGAGGTAAAAGCCGGGGGCGGCCTGCCACTTGGCGCCGGCCGCGGCGGCGGCGAAGGCCGCGGCGGTGGGGGAGACCCACTTGCCGGCCTTGTTCTGCATCACCGCGTAGGTCATCCGGTTCTGTTTGGCGTAGGCGTATTCCACATAGCCGATCGCCCCGGGCGTCTGTTTGACGAAGGCGGCGACCCCGTCGTTGCCCTTGCCGCCGATGCCGGTGGGCCAGCTCACCGAATCGCTGGCCCCGGGGCCGGCGGCCCAGTGCGGGGCCTTCATGGCCAGATAGCTGGTGAACAGGAAGGTGGTGCCCGACCCGTCGGAACGGTGCACGACGGTGATCGGCAGGTTCGGCAGCTTCACCCCCGGGTTGAAGGAGGCGATCACCGGATCGTTCCATTTCTTGCGGATGCCGCGATAGATGTCGGCCAGGATCGGGCCGGTGATCCTGACCTCGCCGGGCTTGATCCCCGGCAAATTCATCACCGGCACCACGCCGCCGACCACGGTGGGGAATTGCACCAGGCCGCCCGCCGCCAGGGCGTCGGGCTTCAGGGGCTTGTCGGAAGCGCCGAAGTCCACCGTATTGGCGTTGATCTGCTTGATGCCGCCGCCCGAGCCGATGGCCTGGTAGTTCAGGGCGGCGCCGCTTTGGGCTTTGTAGCTTTCCGCCCATTTGGCATAGACCGGCGCGGGGAAGGTGGCCCCGGCGCCGGAGAGGTTGGCCGCGCTCGCGGCGCCGGCGGCGAGAAACCCGCCCATCACCGCGGCGAAAAGTCTCTTCAACATGGTCGTCTCCTTGTCTCGGCGCCCCGCGGGCTGGCCCGCGCGACAGGGGATGGAGGGCCCGGAGGTATCAGCTTCGTGACAGTGGGCGAAACCGTCACCGTGGCCAAGCCCTTGGCGGCCGTGTCGCCTCCGTGATTCGCCGCCCGTGCCGCCCGGCGTCCTCATAGTCAGCTTTTGTGACAGTTTTGTTCGGGCGCTCTAAGGAGCCCACATGTCGATTCACATTCAAGGGAAGCTCCTTCCATGTCTCTGCCGCCCGTGCTCCGCGACCGCCTGCGCCTGCCGGTGATCGGATCGCCGCTGTTCATCATTTCCGGCCCCGATCTGGTCATCGCCCAGTGCAAGGCCGGGATCGTCGGCGCCTTTCCCTCCCTCAACGCGCGGCCCCTCTCCCAGCTCGACGAGTGGCTGGCCCGGATCACCGAGGAACTCGCCGACTGGGACCGCGCCCATCCGGAAAGTCCGTCGGCGCCCTTCGCGGTCAATCAGATCGTCCACAAGACCAACAACCGCCTCCAGGACGACGTCGAGCTCTGCGCCAAATACCGGGCGCCGATCGTCATCACCTCACTTGGCGCGCGGGAGGACGTCAACGCGGCGGTCCACGGCTGGGGCGGCATCGTCCTGCATGACGTCATCTCCGAGCGCTTCGCCCGCAAGGCGATCGAGAAGGGCGCGGACGGCCTGATCCCGGTCGCGGCCGGGGCGGGCGGGCACGCCAGCCGGCTCTCGCCATTCGGCATGGTCCAGGAGCTGCGCGCCTGGTTCGACGGGCCGATCGCCCTTTCCGGGGCGATCGCCACCGGCGGCGCGGTGCTGGCGGCCCAGGCCATGGGCGCGGATCTCGCCTATATCGGCTCGGCCTTCATCGCCACACGGGAGGCCAACGCCACGACCGCCTACAAAGAGATGATCGTCGAGGGTGGCGGCGAGGACATTGTCTACACCAACCTCTTCACCGGGGTTCACGGCAACTATCTGCGCCCCAGCATCGAACGCGCCGGCCTCGATCCGGAGAATCTTCCCCAGGCCGATCCCTCCAAGATGAACTTCGGCTCCGGCGGCAATCAGGAGGCCAAGGCCTGGCGCGACATCTGGGGCTGCGGCCAGGGCATCGGCGCGGTCAAATCCATCCCCACGGCCGCTGAACTGGTGGCCCGCCTCGCCGCCGAATACGAAGCCGCCAAGGCCGCCCTGGCGGCCAAGACCGCCTACACCGCCGGCGCGGCGCTGGCCTTCGCGGCGGAATAGCATCGGGGGGAGAAATCCTTGACCGGCCGAGGAGGTGGATATACATTCAACAAGTATATTCCACGGAGGTGAGGCGATGCAGGTTTCGAAATGGGGCAACAGCCTCGCGATTCGGCTTCCGGCCGCCGTGGTCCACGCCCTTGACTTGAAGGATGGCGATGAGGTCGATATCCAGGTCGCCGGCCGCCGGGCCTTCGACCTCGCGCGCGACAAGACGCGCGAACGGGCGATGGAGCGCATTCGCTCGTTTCGCAAGGCGCTGCCCCCGGGCTGGAAATTCGATCGCGAGGAAGCGAACGCGCGGTGAGCGGGGGCGCGCAAGAATTTCTCGACACCAATATCCTGGTCTACGCCTTTTCCCTCGATCCCAAGGCCGTCGCCGCTCAGGCTTTGATGGGGCGGGGATGCCTGGTCGGCGTTCAGAGCCTCAACGAATTCGCCAATGTGGCGCGGCGCAAGCTGGGGTGGATCTGGGAAGAGGTCCGCGTCGCCCTGGCGTCGATTCGCGCGGTCTGCCCCAGGATCCTGCCCATGGACCTCGTCACCCACGAGGACGCGCTGCGGATCGCCGAACGTCATGGCTACTCCATGTATGACTCGCTGCTGATCGCGACCGCCCTTTCGGCCAACTGCGCCGTCTTCTGGTCGGAGGACATGGGGGACGGCGTCCGGATTGACGGGCGAATGCAAATCCGCGATCCGTTCCGGGCCGCCTGAACCCGGCGGTGGAGTTATTCGAACACCCCATCCAGCCAGGCGATCAGGTCATCCTCGACCTCCTCGCGGCAGGTTTCGTTGAACATCTCGTGCCGGCCGCCGGGATAGACGCGGTGTTCGATCCTGGTCAGGCCGGCGGCCCGGTAGCTGTCGATCAGAGCCCGCGCGAACCCCTGGCCCGGCCCCACGACGGGGTCGCGCTCGCCGGAGATGACATAGATCGGCAAATCCTTGGCGACCTGGGCCAAGCGCGCGTCGGCCCGCGCCCCGCTTCCCAGTTCGAACACCGACGCCATGGCGCGGTCCTGTAGAACGAAGCCGCACAGCGGGTCCGCCACATAGGCGTCGACCTGAGCCTCGTCGCGCGACAGCCAGTCGAAGGGCGTCCGCGCCGGCTCGAACCCGGCGTTCAGAAGGTCCAGCGTGACCGGCCCGCCGCCCGCCAGCAGGCTCTCCAGGAGCTTGTCCAGGGCGGCCGTGCCGGAAAGAACCAGGGCGTCCAGGTCGGATGCGTGTTCCAAAAGATAGAGCTGGGCCGCGAAGGAGCCCATGCTGTGGCCGAGCAGCGCCAGGGGCGCGCCGGGCGTTTCCCGCTTGGCCACCCGGGTCAGGGCGGCCATGTCGTCGACGAGGGCCTGGAACCCGCCCGGCCCGAAATCCCCCAGGCCGTGCGCGTCGGCCGAGGCGCCGTGGCCGCGATGGTCGTTGGCCCAGACCGCGTAGCCGGCGCCGGTCAGCCGGTCGGCCAGGCGCCGGTACCGCCCGAAGTGCTCCGCCATGCCATGGGCGATCTGGACGATGGCCTTGATCTCGCCCGCCGGCCAGGAGCGCCAGGCCGCGATCACGGCGCCGTCGCTCGCCTCGAGCGTGAACGGCGTCACGCCTGGCCGCTCAGGGAGATCTCCGCGCCCTCGCTGTCGAGGATGCGCGAGAGCAGGGTCCCGTGCTCCTCCCTCGGCGGATCGGTGAAGGTGAGGCCGGCCTCGGCCCGCGCGGCATGGATCGCCGGCAGGTCGGAGACGGAAAAGCCGATCTGGACCCGCCCGGCCGGATTGGTTTCGGAGGCTGGATGCAAGGCCAGGGTCACGTCGCCGGTTTCGAATTCACTCCAGAACGGTGTCGAGAACCGGACCGTCAGCCCCAGGGTGTCGCGGTAGAAGGCGACGGCCGCGTCCATGTCGCCGACGAACTTGATGGCGTAGGTGAATTTGGCTTGCATCCCGAATCCTCCCCAGAGCGCCAAGCCTACCACCAACACCTCTCTTTGGGAGTGGTGTTCCAAAGAACGGCCGCCCCGGCCCGCTAAACAGAGCGTCGCCGAGTGAAGTGCGCCCGGTCCGCGGCCTCCGGGTCTCGCCAGCCCGCGGCGCGGCGCCACAGCGTGGCGGCGTCGAGCGCTGCGTTCAAAGCCGCGGCGCGTCGTCGGCAGAGGCGGGCCGCCGCCGCTAATCCCGCCCTCAGATTGAAACGCGCTTCCCGTTCGTAGAATTGAATGAGGGCGCGGGCCTGGGCCAGGGCAATGGCGCCGTGGTCCGCGATCACCGCGCCGCCGATGTGGCGATAGGGGGCGTGGTTCACGCGCCGGGTTCGGCAAGATCGAGGGCGGCGAGGAGGACGCGCCAGGCGTCGGGCTCGATGACTTCGTCGAATACGCTCTCCATGAGGAGGGCCCCGGCGCGGCGGATTTCGAGGTCGGCGACGCGGGCCAAATCTAGGCGCTGGAAGACGGGTCGCCATGACGCCAGGCTTTTTGCGATGGCGCGGGCGAGGGCGTCGAGGGTCTCGACCTCGCCCAGCGCCGCGGCCCTTCCGGCCTCGAATCGCCCGGCGCAGGCTTCGACGAAGGCCTCCCGGGCGGCGTCCAGGGTCCGCAACCGATCGGCGCGCGGGTCGGATATTGTCATCGAAGGGCATCCCGATCCAGGTCGAGATAATTGCGTAATGTAATATTCCGGTCAAGCCAGGAATTGCATAATGCGATACGCCTTCCCGGCGTTTCGGGTCGGGCTTGAGAATCACGACCGGCGGCGCCACAGCCGTGACATGGATCACGCTCCGCCCGGGCCGCCGCCCGCGCCCACCTCCGCGGCCCTGTTCCTCGCCTTCCTGGCCATCGCCATGCAGGGCTTCGGCGGGGTCTTGCCCTTCGCCCGGCGAACCTTGGTTGAGAAACGCGGCTGGCTGGACGAAGACACGTTCACCGAGACCCTGGCCCTCTGCCAGTCCCTGCCCGGGCCCAATATCGTCAATCTGTCGGTCGTGGTGGGATCGCGGTTCGCCGGCGTCAAGGGCGCCCTGGCGGCGCTCGCGGGCCTGGTCGGCGCGCCGGTGGCCCTGGTGATCGTCCTGGGCGCTCTCTACGGCCGGTACGGCGAGACGGGGCGGCTGCATGGCGCCATCGTCGGCCTGGGCGCGGCCGCCGCGGGACTGGTGGCGGCGACCGGCGCCCGGATGGCCCTCCCCCTGATCCAGCGACGGCCGGTCTCGGCGGCGCCGTTCATCGCCCTGGCCTTCGCCGGGGTCACCCTGGCGCGCCTTCCCCTGGCCTGGGTGCTCATCGCCCTGGCGCCGTTCAGCGTGGCGGCGGCCTGGAGGGCCAAGCCGTGAAGCCGTTGTCGGATACCCTGACCGGTTTGTCCGTCCAGTTCGCCACCCTTTCCCTGCTGGCCTTCGGCGGGGCCAATGCGGTGGTTCCGGAGATCCATCGCCAGGCCGTGGTGGTCAACCACTGGATGAGCGACGCGGATTTCGCCGCCCTGTTCGCCATCGCCCAGGCGGCGCCGGGGCCGAACTTCATGATCTCCACCCTGGTGGGGTGGAAGGCGGCCGGCCTGGCCGGCGCCCTCATCGCCACGGCGGCCATGTGCGCGCCTTCGTGCCTGCTCGCCTTCGCCGTCGCCAAGGTGTGGGACCGCTATCGCGACGCGCCCTGGCGGGCCGCGCTCGCCGGCGGCCTGGCGCCCCTGACGGTGGGGTTGGTGAGCGCCAGCGCCTGGCTGCTGGCGCGGGCCGCGGATCTGGACTGGCGGCTGGCGGCGGTCACCGCGGCGAGCGCGGCCGTCGCCTGCGCCGTCCGGCTCAATCCCCTATGGTGCCTGGCGGCCGCGGCGGCGCTTGGGTTCGCGGGCGCGTTCGGATGATGGCGGCGCGGTCTTGGCCTCCGCCGCCTTGGCCCGGAACGCCTTCAGCACATCGCGGGCCTGCTCGCGGCGGTCCTGAGGAATGTCGGCCCAGATATCGAGTATGTCGGTGGAGACGTCGTTCGGATCGATCTCCAGCAAATGCCCCGGCCGCGTGCCCAGGACCGGGGCGATCTTGCGCAGCCATTTGGGGGACAGGCCCCGGTCGCCGGATTCCAGGAGACTGATCACCGCCCCCGTGGTGCCGATCGCCTCGGCCAGCTCGACCTGAGTCATGCGCCGGTGGTCGCGCCACGCCTTGAGGTAGTTGCGCTCAGGGTCTCTGGGCATGGTGCATAGTGCAAAGAACCTGCGGAAAAGTCGTTAGGCGAAATGCAAAGCTTCACTTGCGCCATGAATTGCAATATGCAATCCTACGGGCATGCCCCATCGTCCCGCTTCCCTACGCCCGGCACGCATCGCCACAACGCCTCGGCCGTGGCTCACGCGAACCCCGGGAGAGTGCGCCTTTCCGGTGGGAGGGAAAGGCTGGACCACCCGGTCCTGCTGCAACCCCTGCGGCGTGGCGACCTATTGCCCCGCCCACGCCGCCGCCATGCGCGGCCCCGCCGCGCCGCCGATCAAGGAGGTCGAGCGCGACCTGCGGCGGCGAGGGATCTGACCGCAATGGCCCGCAAGCGAAGCAAGGCACGTCCCTCCGACCCGATCGAGATCGCCCGGCGCCGCGCCGCCGAGCGGGAGCGGGCGCGGGACCCCGCCGCCTGGGGCCTCGATCCGGCCGCCCTGGCGCTGGCCGCCAACGCCGCGGTGGAGACCCGCGCCGACCTCGCTGGCCGCGTCGCCCGCGCCCGCCGGGCCGATGTGTTCGACCTCTTCCGCGCCCGGGGCCGCCTCGGCCAAGGCGCCCTGGACGCCGTGCGCCGCCTGCAGGACGACCTCGCGGTGCTCCATCGCACCCTGAGCGCGGGCGGGGGGTTCGCGCCGCGCGTCGACCGCTCCCGCGACCCGGCGGACTTCACCGACATCCGCCGCCGCGCGGGAGCGCGGATCGAAGCGGCGCTCGGCCTCGCCGGGCCGGCCAGCGCTCGGCTCCTGCGCGCCCTGGCCGAGGCGGACGTCGTGCTGGGCCGCCCGGCCGACTGGCGCGCGGTGGTCGCCCGGGAGACCGGCGAGCGCCTCCCCGACGCCCAGGGCGCGATCCTGCGTGCCGCCTGCGAGAACCTGGCCGGCGCCTATGCGGTGCTGGACCGCGCGCGGGGGCGGGGGTGACGCGGTCAATCGGTCCCCAAATCTTGCCAAATGTTGCCATTTGTTGCCCTGAACTTGCCTTCCGCGACCGGCGCGATCCTGTCGACTGGGCTCACGCCCGCGGGCGCCTTGCCCGCCAGGCTGCCATCATCCTCGCCGGCTCGTCGGTCTCGAAGGCGGCGGCGAAGGCGTCGATCCCGGCGGCGATGGCGTCTTTCAGCGGCAGGTCTTCCCAGGCGCGGATCAGGGCTTTCTGCAGGCGGACGGCGCGAGGGCCGGCGGCCAGGAGTGCGGCGAGGCGAGCCTCGACGGCGGCGTCCAGATCGGCGGCCGGAACGACGGCGTCCACCAGCCCCATGCGAAGCGCGGCCGCGGCGTCGAAGGTCTCGCCCAGCAGCAGCATCTCCCGCGCCCGGCCCCAGCCGACCACGCCGGGCAGCAGGGCCGCCTCCACCACCGAGGGGATGCCGAGCCTCACCTCCGGCATGCCGAAGACCGCGCCCTCCGCCGCCACTCTCAGGTCGCACGACGCCGCCAGCTCCAGCCCCGCGCCCAGGGCGTATCCGCCGATCCGGGCGATCACCGGAACCGGCGCCGCGCGCACCGCCGCGCAGCAGCGGTGGATCTTGTCGATGAAGGCCCGGGCGGCGTCCGGGCCCGCAAGCTCCGCCATCTCATCCACGTCCGCCCCGCCGACGAAGGCCCGGTCTCCCGCGCCGGTCAGGACGACGGCGCGCAGGTCGTCCCGGGCGGCGAGGGTCTCGAAGGCTTGCGCGAAAGCGTCCATCAGGGCCGAGTTCAGCACATTGAGTTTCGCCGCATTGTCGAGGGTGACGAAGGCCACGGCGCCGCCTGGACGGGATTCATGGCGGACGTGGATGGCGGGGCGCTCGGGCATGGGAATGCTCACATGAATGCCCTCTTTTCGCTTCTGGCGCGTGTCCCAATGCACCACGCTGGCCGGTCTTTGGAACACCTCTCCCAAAGGGCTACGGCGTGCACACATCTCCCATCCGGTGTCGCGCGCTTTGAAAGGTCGGCCACGGAACACCTCTCCCAAAGGGAGAGGGAGGGGCCCGCGCCCGATCTTGGGCGTGGGAGGGTGAGGGGTTACCCGCTATCCGATTTGTCCCCTGGTTTGCGTCAAGCCGCTGAAACATGGCGTGAAATCCCCTGGCGCCGTAACCTGTGCAACCCGATACATTCCTGACAGTTTGTCCGGTTACATCCCTGACGGTTTTTTCGGCTCTTCTGTGCTCGTTTTGGTGCGAGGCGGCCGCCTCGCACCAAAACGAACGATTTCTCCTGTCATCCTGTCGATCAGGCCCAGCGGGACGTCGGCGAAGCGGACCGTCCAATGACCATCGGGGCGTTGCGCGACGCCCACGGCCTCGCCGATGATGGCTTCGGACACGAAGAGCTTGCCGCCGCGCCACATGATCTCGCCGTTGGACCGGACGCGCCTGACTTCTTCGGTTCCGTAGTCGAGGTCGCCTCGGGGAACGACGAAGGGCCTTGGAGAGGAGGCGTAGAGCGTCGCCGGCGGGCGCTGATCGAGCGCCTCGTGAGGGCGTTCGTGGTTGAACTCCCGTCTGAAGGCGTCGAAGCGGACTTGCTGGTCGGCCGCGGTGGCCGACGGCGGTTCGCAGGCCTCGGGCTTGAGCGTTCCGTGCATCCGCTCGTGACTCCCGTTCTGCTGGGGATGGCCCGGACATATGCGCTCGAGCCCAATGCCCATCTTCGCCCATCTGGCCGACAGCCGGGTCAAGCCACCGGCGCCAACCGAGGCGAAGGGCGCTCCGTTGTCGCTGCGGATCGCGCCGGGCAGCCCGTGCGCCTCGAACAGCCGGTCCATCCAGGCCTCCACCGCCGGGGTGACCGGCGCCATGATCTGGACCGCCAGGAGATAACGGCTGAAGGCGTCGGTCACCGTGAGCGGATCACAACGCCGACCATCGCCGGTGAGAAACCAACCCTTGAAATCGATGCACCAGGTGTCGTTGGCGGCTTCGATCGCGCCGAACGGCTGTTCGAGCGGCAAGGCCCCGCGTCGGCGCCGGCGCGGCCGACCGAGGCCCTCGCGGCGCAGGATCTCCGAAGCCGTGCTGGCGCTCGGCCAGGTTACGCGCGGATCCTCCTGGGCCAGCACCTTCAGGAGCTTCTTCGGTCCCCAGTAGGGCTTGCGCTTGCGCAGCTCGATGAGACGAACCGTCACCGCCGCCGGCGTCGACCTGCCATGTCGAAGCGGCGCCCGCGAGCGTGGCTCGAGACCAGCCGGCCCTTCCAGATCGAAACGCCGCTTCCACACATAGCCCGTCTCCCGAGATATGCCGTACCTGGCGCAGAGCCCCGTCATCGGCTCCTCCCCACGAAGAATATCGGCCACGAACATCATCTTCTGATCCATCACGGACAGCACACTCCAAGGCATCGGCGGTTCCTCCACCGACCGGGTTACTGTCAGGAATGTCTCCGGGCTAATCCGTCAGGAATGTATCAGGGTCGAACC
>JBBRPN010000092.1:0-10042 GCA_038227925.1 Caulobacterales bacterium
GGCGTCCACCAGCCCCAGGCCCCTGCCCTGGGCGCCGGTCCACACCCGCCCGCGGGCGATTTCGCGCACCCGCTCGGCGGTCAGGCCCCGGCCCTGCGCCACCCGGCCGATGAAGCCGTCGTAGATGCCGTCCATCCAGGCGGAGAAGGCGGCGCGCTGGGTGGGCGTCATCGGCGCGCCCATGGCCAGGGCGTCGGCGAAGTCGCCGCCCACCTTCAGTCCCCGCGCGTCCACCCCGAACCGGGCCAGGGCCGGGCCGAGGGCGAACTTGCCGCCGAAGACGCCGATGGAGCCGGTGAGGGTGGTCGGCTCGGCGACGATCCGCGAGGCCTGCGAGGCGATCCAGTAGCCGCCGGATGCGCCATAGGTCCCCATGCTGACCACCACCGGCTTGCCCGCCGCCTTGGCCGCCCGCACGGCGGCCAGGATCTGTTCCGACGCGGTGTCCGAACCGCCGGGGGACGAGACGCGGAACACGATGGCTTTGACGTCGTCATCGTCGATGGCCTTGTAGAAGGCCTTGGCGATGTCGTCCGAACCGATGATCTGGCCGCCGCTTAGGGGACTGGCGGAGGCGCCATGGCCGGTCATGATCTCACCCTCGGCGGCGATCACCGCCACGGTGGGAGCGCCGCTCGCGCCGCCGCCGCGGGTCCGGGCCGCGTAGTCGCCGAAATCCAGCAGCCTGGCGCCGTGCCCGGCCTTGGCGAGAATCGCCGTTTCGGCCTCCTTGACCTGGCCCACCCGGTCGATGAGGCCCTTGGCCCTGGCGGCTTCGGCCGACCAAGGGCCGGCCTCGATCGCCGATCTCAGGACGGCGGGGGCCATGGCCCGGTCGGCGGCGGCGGCGGCCAGGGCGCTGTCATATACCGAGCCCATCCACGACAGTTCCGAGGCCCGGTGGGCCGGCGTGTAGTCGTCGTAGAGCCAGGGGTTGACCGCCGTCTTGTACTCGTAGCGCTGCTGATAGTCGGCGATCACCCCGTGGGTGTCGAAGAGGCGCTTGAAGAAGAGATCCTGGCGCGCCACTCCGACCGCCTGGAACGAGGCGGCCGGCTGCATCCACACGTTCCCGGACGCCGCCGCCAGCTCATAGGTCGAAGCGACCTGGCCGGCGGCGTAGAGGCCCTGGCTGTGGGCGAGGATCGGCTTGCCGGCGGCGCGGAAGCGCTTAAAGGCGCCTCGAAGCTCGTCGGCCGCCGCCGGGGCCATGCCGGCCTCGGGCAGGCGAACCAGCAGCCCCCCCACCCGGTCGTCGCCCTCGGCCCGCCGCAGGGTCTCTTCGATCCCCATCACCGACAGGCCCCTGCCCTCGATGAGGGCGAGGGGGCTCTGGGCCTCCTGGTCCGTGAGGCCGGAGCGCAGATCCAGCACCAGCACATTGCGCGCCGCCATCGGCGCGGGCCGCGTCGCGCCGACAAGGAGGGCGATGAGCAGCAGCGGCGCGGCCACCGCGAACAGCGTCAGCCCGACCAGCACGCCGGCCACCGTGGTGAGGAACTGCTTCATGAAAGGGGCCCGCGCCTGGGAAGAGGGAGAATAGCATTCTTCCTCCTCTACTTTGGCGGCGGCGCCGAGTCCTGTCGAATAGCGAAGCGGCTTGATGAAGCCTCGCCGCCTGTCACCGAGTTGGACGCCAGGCGGCGAGGCAGGGGTCAGGCGGCCTTCGCTTGGGCGAGCATGTGGACATCAGCGGCGGTCAGCGTCTTTCCACCGATGCCCCAGTCGCCCTGCTGGATTTCCTGTACGCGCACCCAGGTCACCCCTCTCAAGGCTTCGCCTTCCACGGCGACCATGGCGTCGGTGACCTTCTCGATCAGGTCCCGCTTCTGGCCGGGGGTGAACACGTCTTTGATCACGTCGATTGTCACGAGTGGCATAGTTCGTCTCCTTCGTCTGTTCCCGGAGCGGTTCGCCCCGGAGCGAGGGGGGAAATACCGACATGCGAGACGCAATCCTTGCAGACGCCATGGAGTTTTTCTGGAGGAGTCTCGGAGATGTGCTAACTCGCGGCAATGATCCATGTTTTTGCTGGATATCAGCTAGACACCGAGACGTGCGAGCTCCGGTCGAGCGACGCGCCGATCCCCGTGGAGCCGCAAGTATTCGCTCTGCTGCGCCTTCTCATCGAAAACCGAGAGCGCCTCGTCGGCAAGGACGAAATCATCGAGCGGATTTGGAAGGGACGGATTGTCTCCGACGCGGCGGTCGCCAGTCGCGTCAAGTCGGCTCGTCGGGCGATTGGCGATGATGGCGGCGCGCAGCGCATGATCCGCACCTTGCATCGATTGGGATTTCGCTTCGTGGGTGAGGTGAAAACCATAAATCCGGCGAAACCGGCGTTCGCCCAAGCGGCGCGCGAATTGGAAATCGACCCGCCGGCCGCCGGCGAGATCGCGCGACCGTCGATCGCGGTGCTTCCGTTCGCCCTGGTGAGCGTTGCTGGGTCTCATGGGGAAATTTCGGATTCGCTGCCCCACGATCTCATCGTGGAGCTGTCAAGGCTGCGCTGGCTCTTCGTGATCGCGCGCGGCTCCTCATTCCAGTTTCGTGGGGCGGACGCGAAGTTCGATCGCGTCAAGGTCGCACTGGGCGCTCGGTATTGCCTGTCGGGCGTGATCGAGGTCGATAACGCTCTGATGATCGTCAGGGTCGAGCTCTGCGACACCGATGACGGCGGGATCGTTTGGAGCGAGACGTTCCGCGCCGACATCGCCGCGGTCCATGAAATCCGCGCGGAGATCGTCCATTCCGTGGTCAACGCCCTCGAACTGCGGATTCCCCTCAACGAGGCAAGGCGCGCCGGGCTGAAATCGCCGGAGAATCTCGATGCATGGTCCGCCTATCATCTTGGCCTCAATCAGATGTACCGGTTTTGCGGAGACGGAAACGCGCGCGCGCAAACCTTCTTCGAGCGCGCGATCGCAATGGAACCTGGGTTCGCGCGGGCGTATGCGGGGCTCTCCTTCACGCATTTCCAGAATGCTTTCCTAAGTCTGGCCGACGACTTGGCGGGAGCTACGAAGCTCGCCCATCAATATGCCGAACAAAGCCTGGAGCACGATCCGTTCGATCCGTTCTGCAATCTCGTCATGGGTCGCGCCTCCTGGCTTCACGGGGATCTGGAGGCCAGCTTGCCGTGGCTGGATCGCGCGATCGAACTCAACCCCAACTACGCCCAGGGCAAATATTCGCGCGCATGGGCCGTAACGCTGCTGGGTCGAGCCGTGGAGGGGCGGATGGACGTCGATGCCGCGTTGAAACTCAGTCCGCTCGACCCACTTCTCTACGGCATGCTCGGGGTCAGGGCTTTTTCACACATGGTGCTCGATCAGCCCGTCGAGTCCGCTCGTTGGGCCGATCGCGCCGCGCGAGCGCCACGCGCGCATCCGCTCATCGAAATGTTCGCCGCGCTCGCCCACGGTTTGAACGGCGATGAGGGACGAGCCTTGTTCTGGGCGCGGTCGGCCCGCCTTCGGCGCCCCGGGCTCGGAGTGGCCGAGTTTTTTCAGGCCTTTCCGTTTCGCGATCCGTCGGCGCGCAAGCGCATGGCCGAGATGTTCGCGCGCCTGGAGATGTGAGCGGCGGGTTTGTCGCCCCGCCGAACGAAAACCCGTCTCATAGCCGGGCTCCGGGGCGGCGACCCGACCGGGTTTCACGGCCCCGCGTCGAGGCGGAATCAAGCGGTTGAACCGACTCGGGAAGTTGGTCGGAGTGGCAGGATTCGAACCTGCGACCCCCGCGTCCCGAACGCGGTGCTCTACCAGACTGAGCCACACTCCGAAGATTGGAGCGCGGCTTATAGAGGAGGGGCTGGAGGCCCGCAAGCAAGGGCGCGGCGTTGCCAGCGGGGGGGCCGTGCGCTATCTGACCGCCCTCGCGCCAGGGCCGTCCGACCGGCCCTGTCCGCTGGGGAATGGTGTAATGGTAACACTGCGGTTTTTGGTACCGTCATTCTAGGTTCGAGTCCTAGTTCCCCAGCCAGCGGCGCCTGAAACCGCCTCCTCGCCGCGCCCTAGCGCGGCACAATCGCCCAGGGCCTTGCATCGCGCCCGCCTTAGGCCACATTCCGCGCCGGGGGCGGCCATCCGCGCAAGAGAAGCGACCTAAGGCTCGTTCATGGCCGACTTCGTGTTTCACGATCCGACCGGACGGCGCGCCCGGCGGGCCAATCTGGGCGTCGGCCTGGCCATTTCCCTGGCCGCCCTGGTGGTGGCCGGCTTCTTCGCTACCCTGGCTTTCGCGCCCCGCCTGCCGAGCCTCACCCTGAAGGACCCGCAGGTGCTGCAGGCGCTGCATGTGGAGAGCGCCCACCGGCTCAAGGGGACGCCCGGCTGGCGGCGCGTTCCCAGGCCCAGCAAGACGGCGGCCGGCGGGCGGGCGCGGCCCCTGGCGGTGGGCTTCTATGTGAGTTGGGACGAGAGCTCGCGGGTGTCGCTCAAGCGGCATATCGACCAGCTCGACGTCGTTTCCCCCCAATGGGTGCTCCTGAACGGATCGCTGGGGCGCGTCGCGGTGACCTCCGATCCCCAGGCCGAGGCGATCATCGCCGGCTCCAAGACGCCCACCTCGGTGCTGCCCATGGTCCACAACGGCCACAACGACATCTCCGACGGGCCGCTGGCCAGCAACATGCTGATCAATCCCGCCGCCGGCGCGGCGCTGATCTCCAATCTCGTCGTCCTGGCCAAGCAGCACGGGTGGGCCGGCTATGTGTTCGACTTCGAGAACCTCACGCCAGCGGCCCTGGCCCGCTACCCGGCCTTTTTGGCGCGGGCGCGGGCGGCGCTGAAACCGATCGGACGCGAGGTATGGGTCTCAACCCCGTTCGACGAGCAGGACTGGTCCCTGAAGCGCTTCCAGGCCGCCGCCGACGCGGTGGTGCTGATGGCCTACGACGAGCATTGGGGCACCAGCGATCCTGGTCCGACCGCCTCGCAGGACTGGTTCGAGGCCACCCTGGCCCGCGACCTGGGCCAGCTCGACCGGACCCGCACGGTGATCGCCTTTGGCGCCTATGGCTATGATTGGACCGTCAAGGACGCCAAGGGACCGGGGCGCGCCGAGGCGGTGGGCTTCTACGACGCTACCCAGACCGCCCACGATTCGGCGGCCGCCGTCACCCTGGACGACAACGCCCTCAACCCCAACTACGCCTATGACGACGACAACGGCCGCAAGCACATCGTCTGGTTCCTGGACGCGGCCACCCTGTTCAACCAGATCAAGGTTTCGGACGCGTTTCGGCCCATGGGCTACGCCCTATGGCGGATGGGGTTCGAAGACCCGGCGGTGTGGCGCTATTTCCGCCAGCCCTACGATTCGGCCAGGCCGGTCGGGCTGGAGGCGATCGCGCCGGGGGTGGGCGTCGATTTCGACGGGACCGGCGAGGTTCTGCACGTGGACGCCTCGCCCAAAGGCGGCCGGCGCTCCATCGAGGTCGATCCGGACACCGGCCTGATCTCCGGCGAAGCCTATCAGGTGATGCCCACCTCCTATGTCATCGACCGCTACGGCGCCCATCCGGGCTGGGTGGCCCTGACCTTCGACGATGGGCCGGACGGCCGCTGGACGCCGAAGATCCTGGACATCCTCAAGGCCAGGCATGCCGCGGCCAGCTTTTTCGTCATCGGCCAGAACATGCAGGCCAAGCCGGGGCTGGTTCAGCGGGAGGTGCGCGAGGGCCAGATGGTCGGCAACCACACCTGGACCCACCCCAACATCGCCGCCACGACACTCGCCCAGACCGATCTGGAGATCAACACCACCCAACGCCTCTTCGAGGTGCTGACCGGCAAGTCCATGCGCCTGTTTCGGCCGCCCTATTTCGGGGACGCCGAACCCTCGACGCCCGGCGAAGTGGAGCCGCTGCTGGTCGCCCAGCGGCTGGGCTATCTGATCGTCGGCCTGCGCATCGATCCCGACGACTGGAAGAAGCCGGACCCGACCTTGATCGTCCAGCGCACCCTGGCGCGGCTGGCCGACACCGGGCCCAATGCCGGCCAGGTGGTGCTGCTGCACGACGCCGGCGGCGACCGCAGCCGCACCGTCGAGGCGCTCCCCGTTCTGATCGACGCCCTGCGGGCGCACGGCTACCGGCTGGTGACCGTGGACCAACTGGCCGGCATGAGCCGCGCCGACGCCCTGCCGCCCACCTCGCGCTCCTCGGTGGAGCTGTGGATCGACCGCCTGGGCTTCGGCTTCTTCCGCTATCTCTACGTGGCCATGCAGGCCCTGTTCCTCATCGCCATCGTGCTGGGCTTGGGGCGGCTGGCCTTTCTGGGCGGGCTCTCCCTCTGGCACCGCCTGCGCGCCCCCGGCCGCGCGCCGCCCATGCTCGATCCGGGCAGCGGGCCATTCGTCAACGTGCTCATTCCCTGCTTCAACGAGGAAAAGGTCATCGTCGCCTCTGTCGCCCGCATCCTGGCCTCCAACTGGAAACGCCTGGAGATCCTGGTGCTGGACGACGGCTCGACCGACGACACCGCCGCCGCGGTGCGCGCCGCCTACGACGGCGAGCCTCGCGTGAAGCTGCTCTCCTTCCCCAACGGCGGCAAAGCCAGCGCCCTCAATCGGGGTCTGGCGCGGACCCATGGCGATATCGTGGTGGCCCTGGACGCCGACACCCTGTTTCCGCCCGACACCCTGCCCAGGCTGGCGCGCTGGTTCGCCGATCCGCGCGTGGGCGCGGTGGCCGGCAACGCCATCGTCGGCAACCGGCTGAACCTGATCACCCGCTGGCAGGCGCTGGAATACATCACCGCCCAGAACCTCGAACGCCGCGCCCTGGCCGCCCTGGGGGCGGTGACGGTGGTGCCCGGCGCGGTGGGGGCGTGGCGGCGAGCGGCTCTGACCGAGCTCGGCGGCTATCCCGCCGACACCCTGGCCGAGGACCAGGATCTGACCCTGGCCTTCCAGCGGGCCGGCTGGCGGGTGGAGTTCGACTCCTCGGCCCGGGCCTATACCGAGGCGCCTGACACGGTGCGCGGCCTGCTCAACCAGCGCTTCCGATGGTCCTTCGGCACCCTGCAATGCCTGTGGAAACACCGGGCCGGCCTATTCAACCCGAGGCGCCCGGTGCTCGGTTTCGTCGCCCTGCCGCAGATCTGGCTCTTCCAGATCGTCCTCACCGTCGCCGCGCCGCTGGTCGATCTGGCCATCGTCTCCAGCCTGGCCTGGGCCCTCTACAGCCGCGCCTATCATCCGGTGGAATGGTCGCCGGACGACTTCTTCCGTTCGCTCTTCTACTGGGCCGCCTTCATATTCCTCGACCTGTCGGCCGGGGCCCTGGGCATGGCGCTGGAGCGCAAGGCCCCGTGGCGCGATCTCATCTGGCTGCCCATACAGCGTTTCGGCTACCGCCAGCTGATGTATTTCGTGGTGGTCAAGTCGGTGGCTGCCGCCATCCGCGGCTACCGCGTCGGCTGGGGCAAGCTGGAGCGCCGGGCCACCGCCGTGATGGGCAAGGCAGCCTGAGCGACGTCGGCGCCAGCGGGCGAATCGGCTTCACATCAACGGCGGCGCATCGTCGCCGATTTCCAGGGTTTGAGCCTCCTTGGCGAACCAAGGCCAGTCCCTCGGCGGCAGGCCCATCTTCGGCGAGTTCCCGTACCAGGGTCAGATCGTGCTTGCCGCGGATATTGATCTTCCAAAACCCCCGGATGCGTTCTAACTGTTCCTCCAGGCTCGGTTTGGGAGGGGTGATGCGACTTTTGATCGGCTGCGCGGTGCTTCTGATGGCGACGCCGGTTCTGGCGTGGGCCGGCAATTGCCCGCCGCGTCAAAACTGCCAATCCAACGCGCCGCCGCGCCCGATGGCCCAGCCCCGCCCCGCCCCGCAGGCCCCGCCCATCCAGCGGAGCGCCGCGGCGCCGAACATGCCGATGCGCCAGCCCTCCGGCGGCGGGCGGCCGTCCTATCCCCAGAACGGTTTTCGCCCCGGCGGCGGCCAACCGGCCCAGAGGTCCTATCAGCCGAGGGGCTTTGCCCCCCCGCAATCGCCGCAGCGGGGATTTGGCGGGCGACAATCCTATCAGGGTCAGGGCCAGGAGCAGCGCCGGTACGGCGGCGGACAGGGCGCGGGGCCGTCCGGCGCTTCTAATTCTCAACGGCGTTTCGGCGGCGGCGGCGTGCCCGCTTCGCCCCGATCGAACGACAGGACCGCCCCGTTCGGCGAGCGCCGTTTCGGCGGCCCCGGAAGGCCCGCCGACGCGTGGCGGGCGCGGCCGGCCATGCCACCGGGCGGCGCCCATCGCGCCGCCGACAGAGCCCGACAATCGCGCGCCGCCCACGCCCGGCCGCCCAGAAGCCGCGGCGGCGGCCGGTTCGTTTATCGCGGCCACAGCTATGCGCGCTTCGCCGTTCGCGCCTATGCGTGGCCGAGGGGCTACCACTATCGGCGCTATGCGGTCGGCGGCTACCTGCCGGCCGTCTACTGGACCCCCGACTACTTCATCGAGGATTACGGCTATTACGATCTGGCGCCGCCGCCGGCCGCCTACCAGTGGATACGCTACGGCCCCGACCTAGCCCTGATCAGCCTGGACGACGGCTCGATCGTCCAGATGATCTATGGGGTGTTCGACGAGTCCGGCGGCCCCCCGCCCGACGCCGGCTATCCGCAGAACGGCGGATACGGCGCCGATGGCGGATATGGACCCAATGGCGGATATGGACCCAATGGCGGATATGGATCCGATGGCGGATATGGATCCGATGGCGGATATGGATCCGATGGCGGATCGCCGTCGGACGGCGATCCGGACCAGATGCCGGGCGATCCGCCGTCGCCGGAGGGAGGTTAGAAGGGCGGGGCGTCATGATGAAGGCCGCTCAGTGGACGCTGCCGACATCAAGCCCCCGCCGTAGCCGCCACCCGAACGCTGCTGATCCGAACGACACCGCGTCTCGACTTGCAATCCTCGCCCGGAACCACGTGGCGGCGGATGGTCTGGCGATGTTCCGCGGTGCGATGAATCTGGTCGGCGGCACGACATGACGAGGGACAAAATTCGGCCGATTGGCAGGTCCGTTTGCCCCCGTCCGCCCCCCTCCCTATAACCGCCGCGCCCCTGCCTCCCGCGATCGAAAGCCCCTTTTGATGGACATCCACGAACATCAGGCCAAGGCGATCCTCGCCGAATTCGGGGCTCCCGTTCCGCGCGGCTTTCCCGCTTTTTCCGTCGATGAGGCGGTGGCGGCGGCGGAGAGGGTGGGCGGGCCGGTGTGGGTGGTCAAGGCGCAGATCCACGCCGGCGGGCGGGGCAAGGGGGGCGGGGTCAAGGTGGTGAGGTCGCTGGCGGACGTGCGGGCCGAGGCGGGGCGGATGCTGGGCATGACCCTCGTCACCCACCAGACCGGGCCGGCCGGCAAGGTGGTGCGGCGCCTCTACATCGAAGAGGGGGCGGCCATCGAGCGGGAGCTCTACCTCTCGCTGCTGGTGGACCGGGAGACCAGCCGGGTGTCGTTGGTCGCCTCCACGGAAGGCGGCATGGATATCGAGGAGGTGGCGCGCGAGACGCCCGAGAAGATCGTCACCCTCTCCATCGACCCGGCCACCGGCCCCTGGCCGCATCACGTTCTGACCTTGGCCAAGGCGCTGGAGCTGAGCGGGGATGCGGCCAAACAACTCCGCGACCTTCTGCCGGCCCTCTACAAGGCCTTCGTGGCCAAGGACATGAGCCTGCTGGAGATCAACCCCCTGATCGTCACCGGCGAGAGCCGGCTGTTGGTGCTCGACGCCAAGATGTCGATCGACGACAACGCCCTCTATCGCCACCCTGAGCTCGTCGCCCTGCGCGACGAGAGCGAGGAAAACCCCAAGGAGATCGAGGCCTCCAGGTACGATCTTTCCTACGTCGCCCTGGACGGCGAGATCGGCTGCATGGTCAACGGGGCGGGGCTGGCCATGGCGACCATGGACATCATCAAGCTCTATGGCGCCGCGCCGGCCAATTTCCTCGACGTGGGCGGCGGCGCGTCGAAGGAGAAGGTGACGGCGGCGTTCAAGATCATCACCGCCGATCCGCAGGTGAAGGGCATA
>JBBRPN010000093.1:0-9815 GCA_038227925.1 Caulobacterales bacterium
GCTGGGGCTCGACTACGAGCTCAAACGGTACGAGCGGCGAGCGGACAACCGCCTTGCGCCTGACGACTACAAGGCGCTGCACCCGATGGGGATCGCGCCAGTGATCACCGATGGCGACCTCGTGCTGGGCGAGAGCGGCGCGATCTGCGACTACATCTGCGCGCGCTACGGCGGAGGGCGCCTCGCACCCGGGCGCGACGATCCCGATTTCGCTGACCACCTGTTCTGGTTTCACTGGTCTAACGGGACCTTCATGACCACGCTGATGATGCAGCTGGTGCTTGCTGGAGGCGGCGAAGGCAATCCGGCCGCGGTCTTCGTCGATGATCGCAGCAGGCGCGGTTGGGCGATGGTCGAGGCGAGGCTCGGCCAGGCGCAGTTCTTCGGTGGCGCTAACCTCACCACCGCCGACATCATGATGGTCTACTGCCTGACCACCAGCCGGGCGTTTCGCGGCATATCGATCGAGGGCTATCCCAACCTGGGGGCGTACCTCAAGCGCATCGGCCAGCGCCCCGCCTACCAAAGGGCGATGGCCAAGGCTGAGCCAAGCATGGCCCCGATGCTAGACTGATCGCGGCCTAGAAGGTGGCGCTGCTCGTGGGCAGAGCGTTGCGTGCCATTGGCATACGCTTGACTAGGCGGCCCGGGAGCCAAGGCGCGATCGGCCATCGGCGCTAACGCGCTGAACCCAACGTCTGATCTCTGCGCACATGTGAGTGTCCGCTCATGGCGCGAAGCAGTCCGGCTCGGAGTGGCGCTGCGGGTCGAGGCTGCAGCCTGTTGCGTCGTTTCCATCTCGACTTCTCCGTCACGGGGGGCGTGTCACCAGGTTTCCACTCGGGGACGCCCCGCCATGGACGCGCAGACCACCCCGGATCACACGCCTGATCGCCGCCCTGATCGGCGAGATCGTGGAGGACTGTGTGAGCATCCTTGGAGCCGCCGCCTGGGGAGTCTTGGCCGCATTCGCTGAAAGAGGCCGGCTAGGAGATCGCCGCTGTGGCCGACCCAATCGCAATCGTCAACCGCCGCTCTGGATAGCGGACGTTCGACCGACGGCGGACAACGCATTTTCTCCCACAAGCCGCTGGACTTCCCCTCTCAAGAGAGCGTTGGTCACCCTGTCCTGATGAGACGCCCGGGCCGGTCCGGGCTCGCGCTGGTAGGGGCCGCGGCGGTCGCGGCCCATCTTCCAGAGGACAACAACATGACCAAGCCTTCCAACACCCAGGCCGAGATCCTGGCCGCCGCGGCGCAGGGGGATTCCAAGAGCGCCGCCGCCGGCCGCAACGCTGCCACGCCCAAGGCGCCGAAGGAAGCCCCGAGCGCGGAGCCGGCGGGTAAGCCGCCCGCCAGGCCGCGAGGCCCCACCGGCCCGCTGGTGGCCGTCTCGATCCGCCGCCGGGCGCCCGCCCCAGCTTCCGATCGGGCAACGGCCGCCGCTGAACCAGCGGCCGCCCCGGCTTCAGCGCCAACGCTGCCCAAGGGCAAGGTCGGCGCCTTGGTGGACCTGCTCCGCCAGCCCGGCGGCACGACGGTCGAAGCGATGATGGCGGCCACCGGCTGGCAGGCCCACTCGGTGCGCGGAGCCCTGTCCGGGGCCATCAAGAAGGGCCTGGGCCTGGAGGTCATCTCGGAGAAGACCGAAGCTGGGAGAACCTACCGGGTCCCCGCCGAGGTCCCGGCGTGATCGCCTGGGCGATCATCGCCAACGAGGTGCGGGCCCTGGAAGGCCTGGACCTCGAAGGCTTGCGCTCTGAGTGGCGGCGGCGCTACGGCCCGTCGCCCAAGCTGCGGTCGGTGGAACTGGTGCGCCTGGCCCTGGCCTGGCGCATCCAGGCCAAGGCCTTGGGGGGTCTTGACCCCGCCACCCGGCGGCGTCTGCGCGACGGCGCCGCCGTCGGCGTCAGCGACCACGTCAGCGTGGGTTCGCGCATCGTCAAGGAGTGGCGCGGCGAGACCCACGCGGTGGAGCGCATCGCGGAAGGCTACCGCTGGCGCGATGGAATCTACCCCAGCCTCTCGGCGGTGGCCTTCGCCATGACCGGGGTCAAGCGCAATGGGCCCAAGTTCTTTGGACTGCGGGAGACGGCGTGATGATCGCCAAGAAGACCCGCTGCGCCATCTACACCCGCAAGTCCTCCGAGGAAGGCCTGGAGCAGGGGTTCAACAGCCTGCATGCCCAACGGGAGGCCTGCGAGGCCTATGTGCTGAGCCAAGCCGGCGAAGGTTGGTCGGCCCTGAAGAGGGCGTACGACGACGGCGGCTTCTCCGGGGGGTCCATGGAGCGGCCGGGGCTGGAGAAGCTGCTGGCGGATATCGGTCGGGGGTTGATCGACGTGGTGGTGGTCTACAAGGTTGATCGGCTGACCAGGTCCCTCACCGACTTCGCCAGGATCGTCGAAGCCTTCGATGCGCAGGGGGTCTCCTTCGTCTCGGTGACCCAGGCCTTCAACACCACCACCTCCATGGGAAGGCTCACCCTCAACGTTCTGCTCTCCTTCGCCCAGTTCGAACGGGAGGTCACCGGCGAGCGCATCCGCGACAAGATCGCCGCCTCCAAGAAGAAGGGAATGTGGATGGGGGGCGTGCCGCCGCTGGGTTATGACCTTCCCACCGACCAGCAGACCCGCGCCCTGGTGGTCAATGAGGATCAGGCCACAACCGTGCGGCTGATCTTCGCCAAGTACCTGGAACTGGGCTCGGTCCATGACCTCAAGGCCTGGCTGGCGGACGGCAAGTTCCTCTCCAAGGCCTGGGTGTCGGCCAAGGGCAATAAGGTCGGGGGCCTGCCCTTCAACCGGGGGGCCCTCTTCCACCTGCTGAAGAACCGCGTCTACCTCGGCGAGATCACCCACAAGGGTCAGGCCTATCTGGGCGCGCATGGGGCGATCGTGGACGCGGAAACATTCGCCGCCGTCCAGGAGAAGCTCGCATCCCAGGCCCATCGCCATCGCGGCCGGCCCAAGCGGGTCTCGACCATGGCGCTGAGGGGCCTGATCTTCGATGCCGATGGCGAGCCCATGAGCCCGACCTTCACCCATAAATCCAGCGGCCGGGTCTATCGCTACTATGTGTCATCACCCCTGCAGACGGGGACTCGCCGCAACCTTCGCGACGGCGTCATCCGGCGGGTTCCGGCCTCGGCCATCGAGGACCTGGTCGCTGGATGTCTGGCGCGGCTCGGGGGCGCAAGTTTTCATAGCGTCCCAGACGCAAGGAATCATAGCGTGGCGTCCTTGCTCGCCCGCATCGAGGTTCACCCCACCACGGTGCAGCTGGTGATCCGACCAGCGGCGTTCTTCAGCCAGGCCAGCGATCCCCAGAGCCAGATCGAGATTCTGGCGGCAAGGCTCGCGCCGTCCGAGCGTATTACACCCGCTGAACCAAGCCTTGCTCGGCCGGCCTGTAACACACCCGCCGATCGGCGCGAGGATCTGGCCAGGGTCACCCTCCCAGCCAAGCTGAAACGACACGGCGGCCGGGTCCGTATTACAGACGAGGCCGGACGCGAATCGTCGTGCAAAAACAATCTCGACGCCGCTCTCGTCTGCGGCCTTCGCGGCGCCCACGCGTTCCTCTCAGGCTGTAATACACCACCTCCAAGCCGGCCCGAGCACTTGGCCATCCCCACCGCCCCCAAGAGCCCGTATCACAGACGCCTGTGCCGCCTGGCGTTCCTGGCGCCCGACATTCAGCGCCTCATTCTGGAGGGTCGCCAGCCCGCCGACCTCCGCGTCGCGCGCTTCCTTCACCAGGACCTTCCCGCCGCCTGGGAGGACCAGCGGCGGATGTTTGGAATTCCCTGCTGATTGGGCAAGCCAGCCCATCGACCGATTCCCTGCAAGGGTTTCGCCTATTCCCTGCAAGACCAAATTTATTCCCTGCTCGGGGCCCGAGCAGGGAATCGGCTGTAACACAGGGGCTAAGCATCGGTGGGGACTGGACAATTTGGAACCACCGCTCTGCCCAAAAGAGGCGAATGGCCGGGAAATCGTCTCTTTTCCCTGCAAATTTCCCTGATACAGGGAAACTCACCTGGATCACGGACGCGGGGAGACGCGGGCGCGAAATTCCCGGGAAATCGGCTCAGTAGTGTGGAGTTTTAGCCGCCAGACTATACGTTGTCTATGAAGTATGACCGTAATTACCGTGGCTTGTATATCTCTATGTATACTAATGCACTACAGTAGTAGTGCGTGGCGGAGAGGGAGGGATTCGAACCCTCGATACCCTTGCGAGTATGCCGCATTTCGAGTGCGGTGCTTTCAACCGCTCAGCCACCTCTCCTTAGGCCACGAGGCGGGACCGTCGAGAGGGTCCCGAGCGAGCGAAGCGGCGATACCTAACGGCGCGGCGCACGCCACGCAAGGACAAGCGCCGCGCGCTTCGGCCGAACAATCCGCCGCTAGTTCGTCCAGCGGGCCAGCCAGTCGGCCAGGGCTTGGGGGGTCATGGAGCGGGCGTCGGCCAGGGCGGCGGTGTGGCCGGCGTCGAGAAGGCGGTCATGCTTGCCCACCACCAGCAGGCTGGGCACGCCATCGACCTTGGCGATTCCATAGCGGGCGGGAATGTCCAGGTTGCGATCGATGCGGCCGACATCGACCGTCACCAAGACGTAGTGGGCGTCGATGAAGGCGGCGACCTGGGGCAGGCGCATGACGGCGGCCAGCAGGCGGCAGTCGGCGCACCAGTTTCCGCCCAGATCGATCAGCAGCAGCTTACCGGTCGCGCGCGCCTTGGCACTGGCGGCGGCCACGTCCGCCTGGGCGTTTGCGGCGGCGTCGTAGGGGAGGGGCAGGGGGGTCGGAAGATCTTTGAAACTGGCCACCTGAACCCGCGGGGCGGGCGCGGCGTGGGCGAGCGGGGCGCTCAGGGCCAGGGCGAGGGCGGCGGCGAGGCCGCGACGCCCGAGTCGCCTCACGCCGGGCCGCCCGGCTTGCCTGGTTCGGCGGCCGGCGTCGGGGTTCCGGGCTTGGCCGAGGCCGGCGCGCCGGCCGGTGCGGCGGGAGGCTGGCCGGCCGCCGCCGCGCCGGGCGCCTTGGCGCCAGCGGGACCCGCGGGGCCGACGGGGACGGCCGGCTTGGCCGCCGGCTTGGGGGCCGGGATCGGCAGGCTGGAGCCCAGGGTGTGCAGATAGGCGATGACGTTGATCCGGTCCTGCGCCTGCTTGAGGCCGATGAAGGTCATCTTGGTGCCCGGCAGATATTTCTGCGGCCCGGCGATGAACTCATAGATGTGGTCGAAATCCCAGATCGGCTGCTTGGCGGAAAAGGCGATCATGGCCGGCGAATAGGCGAAACCCGGATGGCTGCCCGGCTTGCGGCCGAGGACGCCGTAGAGGCCCGGGCCGATGCCGTTGGTACCGACCGGGTCGAAGTTGTGACAGGACTTGCAGGCGGCGGTCTTGGCTTCGCCGGCCGCCGGATCGGCGGTCTTTATCACCGTCCCCCAGTCGGGCGGAACGTCGGGCGCCTCGGCGGCGCCGCCGGCGAGGTCGGGGGCCACGGCGATCAGATACCCCGGCTTGGCCGGAGGCGTCTTCTGGAAGATCTCGGGAATGACCGCGTTGAGGCCGACGATGACGAGCCCCGTGGCCAGCACCGCGGCGAGCATCTTATTGGTGGAAAGATCGCTCATTCTGGACTTGGGCCCCGTGGGTGATTCGTGGACGCGAGGCGCCGAAAACCCGAGGGGCCGCCCCTGTTGCGTTGGCGTCTCTTACACGCTACCGGCGCTGGCGCAAACGCCCCTTTGGGCCACGCCCGCCGGCCGTTGATCCATGAACCCGATCGTCCTCATTCCGGCCCGCATGGCCGCCACCCGGCTGCCGAGAAAACCGCTCGCCGACATCGAGGGGGTGCCGATGATCGTCCGGGTGCTCCGCCGCGCCCTGGCCGCCGATATCGGACCGGTGGTCGTGGCGGCGGGCGACGCCGCGATCGTGGAGGCGGTGACGGCGGCGGGGGGCCGCGCGGTTCTAACCGATCCGCTGCTGCATTCCGGTTCCGACCGCATCGTCGCCGCGCTCGCCGAGCTCGATCCGCACGGGCGCCATGACGTGGTCATCAATCTGCAGGGCGACATGCCGTTCGTCGAGCCTCGGGCGCTGACGGCCTGCGTCGGTCTGCTGAACGAAGAGCCGGGGTGCGACGTCGCCACCCTGGTTGCTCTGGAGGCGACCGCCGGCGACCGGGCCAACCCCGACGTGGTCAAGGCGGTGCTGGCCATTGGTGACCGCGCCCCGGCCGGCCGCGCCCTCTATTTCACGCGTGGAGTCCTCTACGGCGAGGGGCCGGTGTGGCGCCATGTCGGGCTCTATGCCTTTCGTCGCGCCGCGCTCGTCGCCTATGCCGCCGCCCCGCCCTCGCCCCTCGAGCGGCGAGAGAAACTGGAGCAACTCCGCGCCCTGGAGCTGGGCCTTTCCATGTGGGCCGCGGTCATCGACGCCGCGCCGATCTCCGTCGATACGCCGGCCGATCTCGAGGCCGCGCGAGCCCATGCCCGCGCCAATCCTTAAGATCGCCCGATGAGCGAACAACCCAGGATCGCCTTTCAGGGAGAGCCGGGCTCCAACAGCGACGAGGCGTGCCGGACCTATTTCCCGGACCACGAGCCGGTCCCCCATCCGGCCTTCGAGGACGCCTTCGAGGCGGTGAAGCTCGGCGACTGCGCCCTGGCCATGATTCCGGTGGAAAACTCCATCGCCGGGCGGGTGGCCGACGTCCACCATCTGCTGCCCTCGTCGGGCCTCAGGATCGTCGGGGAGCGTTTCAAGCCGATCCGCTTCCAGCTGATGGCCAATCCCGGAACGCGGATCGAGGACGTGCGCACGGTGGCCAGCATGCCGATCGCCCTTGGCCAATGCCGGCGGGCGCTGCGGCGCCTGGGGGTGGCGACGGCGCCGGCCGGCGACACGGCCGGCGCCGCCAGGGCCCTGGCCGAGCACCCCGATCCCACGCGGGCCGCCATCGCACCGGCCCTCGCCGCCCAACTCTACGGTCTCGACATCCTGATGGTTGACATCGAGGATGCGGCGCACAACACCACCCGCTTCCTGGTCATGTCCGCCGATCCCGATCCGCCAGCGCCCGACGTCGGCGCGGCCTGCGTCACCAGCTTCGCCTTTCGGGTGCGCAACATTCCGGCCGCCCTCTACAAGGCCATGGGCGGCTTCGCCACCAACGGCGTCAACATGACCAAGCTGGAAAGCTACATGGAAAACGGCGTGTTCACGGCCACCTTCTTCTACGCCGAGGTGGACGGCCGGCCAGGCGACGCCGCCCTCGCCCGCGCCTTCGAGGAACTGGCCTTCTTCAGCGACCACTTCGAGATCCTCGGCGTGTTCGCCGCCGATCCCTTTCGGGTGAAGAGGTAAGGCGCGCCAGCGGGGCCAGTCCGCCCGCGCGCGTCTTAAGGTTCGTGATGGGTGTGGGCCATCTCGACGCGGGAGGCGATCCAATCCATGGTCGCGAGCAACACGCCCGAGGCGACGAACGTCAAATGAATGACGATCAGCCAGATCAGCTTGCCGCGATCGAACACGGAATCCGGCTCGAGCAATTGCATGAAGGCGCGCAGCAGGGCGATGGCCGAAATCGCCACGATCGAGGCGATCACCTTCATCTTCAGACCCGAAAAATCGACCTTGCCCATCCAATCGGGTCGGTCCCTTTGGTTGGCGGCGTCGATCTTGGACACGAAATTCTCGTAGCCCGAGAAGGTAACGATCAGAATGAGATTTCCCGCCAGAGAAAGATCGATCAGCGACAGGGCCATCAGGATCGCGTCCTGCGTCTGCATGCTCAAAACGCGGGACATCTCGCTGAACAGCTCCCGCGAGAACACGATCAGCAGGCCGCCGAGGGCGACCACCAGGCCCAGGTAAAAAGGCGCCAGGAGCCAGCGTGACGCGAACAGCGTCACTTCCAGCCAGCGTTCGACGAAGGATTTGTCCATGGCCACGATCTTTCAGTCCCCTTGCGCCCAAGCCTTGATCAACTGATGGGCGATGGCCACGGCGCCGGGCGCCTTGGCGTGGGCCAATTCGCCCCGAACCAGCGCGCCGGCCTCGGCCCGCGTGAACCACCGCACCTCGTCGATCTCGATCTGGTCGGCCACCGCCTCGCCCTCTTCCACCTCGGCGATCAAGCCGATCATCAGCGACGAAGGATAAGGCCACGGCTGGGTGGAATGATAGCGCACCCGCGTCGCCCGCAGGCCCGCCTCTTCAAAAAGTTCGCGCGCGCAGGCTTCCTCGATGGATTCGCCCGGCTCCAGAAAGCCGGCCAGGGCCGAATACATGCCCTCCGGCCACGCCGCCTGACGGCCGAGCAGGCAGGCCTCCTCCCTCACCGCCAGCATGATCACCACCGGGTCGATGCGCGGGAAATGCTGGGCGCGGCAGGCCGGGCAGATGCGTTTCCAGCCGCCGTCGGCGATCTCGGCGATCTCGCCGCAGGCGGCGCAGTGCCGGTGCTTGCGGCGCCATTCGAACATCGACTTGCCGGTGGCCGCGATGGCCGCGTCGCCGGCGGTCAGGGTGAGGGCGATGGCGCGCAGATCCTCGAAGCGGCCGAGCCCCTCCAGCGGCCCGTCGGCGGGATCGGCCCCGCCTTCCAGATCGACGGCGAAGACCGCCGCCCCCTTCCAAAGGCCCAGGAAAAGCAGGTGTTCGGGGCCGCCCGACAAGGCCCGCGCCCGGTCGGCGGCGAGCCACGCGATCTGGGCGCCGCCGCCCTCGGCGTCCTCCACGAAAGGCTGGCCATTCCAGACGGCGAGCGCCACGGAGTCGGGGGCGGCGAGCTTCTCCGCCAGCCAGTCGGCATCGGCGCGCCGGTCGCTCGCCCGGTCCAGGGGATTGCCGGCGAAGGTGTTGGTGAAGGCGGCAAGGGGCATGGCGGGTCTTCTTAAGGCGCCGCCCTTCCCGCGTCATGCCCCCGCTTGCGCCGGCCCGCCCGCCACGCGATATAGGGAGCGGAGATCGGCGATGGGCGGAGGCCTCGCCAACCCGGTCAGGTCCGGAAGGAAGCAGCCGTAACGGGATTTACTCCGGGTCGTTTGCCGGTCTCCACCGCGCCCTGCCAGTCCCGGACCTCGATGACCGACACTGACCTCACGCTCGACACCGAACCGCGCGAGCGCGACAAGGCGACCTCCGACATGTTCGGCGCCTCGCCCCCGGACACGCCGCCCCCCGCGCCCTACACCGTCCTCGCCCGCAAATACCGGCCCCAGAGCTTCGACGACCTGATCGGTCAGGAGGCCATGGTGCGGACGCTCAAGAACGCCTTCGCCACCGGGCGGATCGCCCACGCCTTCATGCTGACCGGGGTGCGCGGGGTCGGCAAGACCACCACCGCCCGGCTGCTGGCGCGGGCCCTGAATTATGAGAGCGACAGCGTTCATCAACCCAGCTTCACCGATCTGGCCGTGGAGGGCCGCCACTGCCGGGCCATCATCGAAGGGCGCCATCTCGACGTGCTGGAGCTGGACGCCGCCAGCCGCACCAAGGCCGACGAGATGCGCGAACTGCTGGACGGGGTGCGCTATGCGCCGGCCGAGGCGCGCTACAAGGTCTATGTCATCGACGAAGTTCACTTGCTTTCGACGACGGCGTTCAACGTGCTCTTGAAAACTCTCGAGGAGCCGCCGCCGCACGCCAAGTTCATCTTCGCCAACACCGAGATCCGCAAGGTGCCGGTGACCATCCTATCGCGCTGCCAGCGCTTCGATCTGCGCCGGGTCGAGCCGGGGGTGATTGTCGGCAATCTGGCGGCGATCGCCGAGGCGGAGGGAGCGACGATCGAGCC
>JBBRPN010000094.1:0-9728 GCA_038227925.1 Caulobacterales bacterium
CGCGGCGGCGATCTACCAGCGTGGCGTCGACTGGGTGCAGATTCCCACCACCCTGCTGGCCCAGGTGGATTCCTCGGTGGGCGGCAAGACCGCCATCGACACGGCGCGCGGCAAGAACCTCGTCGGCGCCTTCCACCAGCCTCGCCTGGTTCTGGCCGACGTGGCGGTGCTGGACACCCTGCCGGCGCGCGAGATGATCTGCGGCTATGCCGAGGTGCTCAAATACGCCCTCATGGGCGACGGCGCCTTCTTCGACTGGCTCGAGGTTCACGGGGTCGAGGTGCTGGCGCGGGAACCCGGGGCGCTCGCCCATGCGGTGCGCCGATCGGTGGAGATCAAGGCGGCCATGGTCGCGCGGGACGAGCGGGAAGGCGAGGGCGGGACGCGCGCCCTGTTGAACCTCGGCCACACCTTCGCCCACGCCCTGGAAGCGGAGACCGGTTTCGGCGAGACGCTGAAGCACGGCGAGGCGGTGGGCCTGGGCTGCGCCATGGCGTTCCGCCTTTCCGCCACGCTCGGGCTTTGCCCCGCTAAGGACGCGACGGGGGCCGGGCGCGCGGCGGCGGCGGCCGGCCTGCCGACGCGGCTGGAAGACCTCGCCGGCGGGCCGTTCTCGGCGGACTGCCTCATCGCCCGCATGGCGCGCGACAAGAAGGCGCGAGGCGGCGCGCCCGCCTTCATTCTGGCGCGCGGGATCGGTCGGGCCTTCGTCGAAAGGGACGTCGGTCGCGACGCCCTGCGCGCCTTTCTGCTCGCCGAAGGAGCTCTTTCATGATCGCCGCCATCTGGGCCGTCTCCCTGCTCATCCTGGCGCTCTTGGCGGTGTCGGCGGTCTTTTCGGCCGCCGAGACCGCCCTGACCCGGGCCAGCCGCGGGCGCATGCACCAACTCGAGCGCGACGGCGACCGCAAGGCCGGCCGGGTGAACCGCCTGCTCTCCGATCAGGAAACCATGATCGGCGCGGTGCTCATCGGCTACAATGTGATCAATATCCTCAGCTCCGCCCTGGCGACCGAGTTCATCACCCGCGTCCTGCCGGGCGGCTGGGGCGTGGCCCTGGCCACCGCCATCATGACCGTCCTGGTGGTGGTGTTCGTCGAGGTGCTGCCCAAGACCCTGGCTATCGTGCGCGCCGACGACGTGGCCCGCGCCCTTTCGGCTCCCATGCTCCTGATGGTGCGCATCCTGGGGCCGGTGATCTACGCCGTGCAGTGGGTGGTTCGCCACACCCTGCGCCTGTTCGGGGTGGATCTGGACATGGGGGTCGATGTTCTGGCGGCCCACGAGGAGATCCGCGGCGCGGTCGAATATCACCATTCCGAAGGCTCGGTGGGAAGCCGCGACCGGCGGATGCTGGGCGGGGTGCTGGATCTCTCGGACATGGATGTCTCCGAGGTCATGGTCCATCGCAAGTCGATGTCGATGATCGACGCCGGCCTGCCGCCGCGCGACCTGGTGGCGCGGGTTCTGGCCTCGGAGCACTCGCGCCTGCCGCTCTTTCGCGGCGAGCCGGAAAACATCGTCGGCATCCTGCATTCGAAGGATCTGCTGAAGGCGGTGGCCGCCGCCCAGGGGCGGATCGACGGCCTCGATGCCGCCGCCATCGGCCGCGAGCCCTGGTTCATCCCCGAGACCACCAACCTCAAGGACCAGCTCAACGCCTTTCTGAAGCGGCGCCGGCACTTCGCCCTGGTGGTGGACGAATACGGCGGCCTGCAGGGGCTGGTGACCCTGGAGGACATCCTCGAGGAGATCGTCGGCGAAATCGAGGACGAACACGACCACGCGGTTCAGGGCGTCCGGCGCCAGGCCGACGGCTCGGTGCATGTGGACGGCGAGGTCACGGTGCGTGACCTCAACCGGGCGATGGACTGGGACCTGCCCGACGACCACGCGGTGACGGTCGCCGGCCTGGTCATCCACGAGGCGCGCGCCATCCCCGAACCGGGCCAGAAATTCCTCTTCCATCGCCATCGGTTCCAGATCCTGCGCCGCCAGAGGAACCAGATCACCGCCCTGCGCGTGAGCCAGCCCCTGGCGCGCGAAGACGAAGACTGACGGGGCGACGGGCGGTGGCGTCTCGGCGGCGCGTGTTCTAGAATGCGCCACGGGCGATAACGGGAAGTCCCAGTCAGATGAGTGAAAACGACGCCCTGAAGGGCCGCCGCGTCCTGGTGGTCGAGGACGAAACCATGATCGCCATGCTGGTGGAGGATATGCTCGCCGACCTGGGATGCGCCGTCGTCGGCCCGGCGCACGGCCTGGACGCCGCGCTCGCCCTGGCCGCCGGGGAGGAGACCATCGACGCGGCGGTGTTGGACGTGAATCTTTCCGGCCGGCCGGTATTTCCGGTCGCCGACGCCCTGCGGGCCAGAGGCGTGCCGACGATCTTCGCCACCGGCTATGGCGAGAGCGGCCTGCGCGAGGCCGACGCCGGCGCGACCGTGCTGCAAAAGCCCTTTCGAGCCGCCGACCTGGCCCGCGCGCTCGGCGAGGCCCTGGGCGGTTAGGCCTCTTGCGGCGCCAGCAGCTTCAACGACAGGGCGTGGACCGGGCCGGCCAACTCTTCGGCCAGGACATCGTGGACCCGCCTCTGGCGCTGGACGCGGCCGAGCGCCCTGAAGGCGGCGCATTCGATGGTTATGGTGAAATGGCTCTCGCCGCCGGGGCGGGCGCCCGCGTGGCCGGCGTGGCGCGCCGAATCGTCGACGATCTCCAGAGTGGTGGGAGAAAGGGCGGCGGTGAGCTTCCTAGCCATGGCCTCGGCGACGGCGCCCATGCCCGAACCTCCTTTTAATCAACAAGTCAATTCTTGAACTGCCACCCATCAATCTCATACTTCTGACCCATGGCCACCGCCTTTCATTACCGCCCGCGATTCGTGGACATCCGCGTGCGGCCGCCCCAGCCGGAGGAGGAGGCGCGCGAGGCGGACGTCAACGCCCTGAAGGCGGGCGAGCGGGCCTGCGACCGCCAGGGTTGCCGCGCGCCGGCGGCGATCCGCGCCCCCAAGTCGCGGGACCTGCTCGGCGACTACTATTGGTTCTGCCAGCCCCACGCCGCCGAATACAACCGCGGCTGGAACTTCTTCGCCGGCATGAGCGAGGGGGAGATTCGCGCCCGCATGGCCGACGACCTGGTCACGGGCGGGCGGCCGACCTGGTCGTTCAAGGGCGGGGCGCGCAATCGCGAGGCGGCCGGCAATCGCGGCTTCTTCCGCGACCCGTTCGGCATTTTCGGGGCCGGCAAGCCTCGCGACGACGATCGGGCCGCCCGCGACCGCCGCCTGGGCAGGCTGGAGCGCGGCGCCCTGGCCGACCTCGATCTCGACGCCGCCGCCCTGGGCCCGGCCATCCGTCTGCGCTATCTCGAACTGGTCAAGCGCTGCCACCCCGACGCCAACGGCGGCGACCGCTCGGCCGAGCACAAACTCCAACGGGTGATCCGGGCCTATAAGACCTTGCGCAAGGCGCAGCTGGTTTAGCTTTCAGCCCTCGCCCCGCTTGCGGGGAGAGGGTTGGGTGAGGGGTGTCGCCGAGCAACGAAGCCCTCCCGATGGAAACGTCGCATCGGCTCGACCCCTCACCCCACCCTCTCCCCCATAAGAATGGGGGCGAGGGCTATGAAAGAGGGCTATGAAATTCGACACGGACTCTTAACCCGGGGCCACGCAATCGGCCCCCGGCTCGGCGTAGGTCCGGCCGGGGAGGAGGGTGGCGAGGGTTCCGTGGGTCATGCCCTTGGTCCACCATTGCAGGCCGTCGCCGACGTAGCGCGCGCCATCGGCCGAGACGGCGATCTTCAAGGTGTGGGCGCGCCCCTGGTATTCGATCTTCGCGGTGCGCGTGTCGGGATAGGTGGCGCGGACCGTTTCGCCGCCGGGGCAGGTATAGACGATCGCGGGAGGGGCGGGGGGCGCCGCCACCGGGGCCATCGCGCCGCAACAGAGCGCCGCTGTCGCCGCCATCGACAGCCGCGGCGGCAAGCCTCTCACGCCCCCACCTGAAACCCCGGCGTCGAGCGGGAGATTTCCAGCTCCGCCTCGTCCATGTCCACGCCGACGCTGGCGAAGAGTGGCGTCGAGAGGTAGCGCTCGCCGGTGTCGGGCAGCATGGCCAGGATGACCGAGCCCTTCGGGGCCTCGGCGGCGACGCGCAGGGCGCCGGCGAAGGTGGCGCCCGACGAGATGCCCACGAAAATGCCCTCCTTTCGCGCCAAGTCCAGGCTGCAACGCATGGCGTCCGGCCCGGCGATGGCGAGGATCTGGTCCACGTCGGCCGCCGCCACCGCGTCGCCGGTGAGCTTGGGGATGAAGTCGGGGGTCCAGCCCTGCATGGGATGGGGCTTCCAGGCCGGGTGGCCGCTGGCCGGCGAGCCGTCGGGGTTGCGCGCCTGCTCGACGCCACTCTCCAGAAGCGGAGCGTCCTCGGGTTCGCAGACCACGATCTTGGTCTCCGGCCGCTCCTTGGCCAGGACCCGCGCGACCCCCTTCAAGGTGCCGCCGGTGCCGTAGCCGGTGACCCAGTAGTCCAGCCGCTCGCCGGCGAAGGCGTCCACGATCTCCCGCGCCGTGGTGCGCGAGTGCATATCGGCGTTGGCCTCGTTCTCGAACTGGCGGGTCTGGAACCAGCCGTGTGTCTTTGCCAGTTCGATGGCTTTTTCCACCATGCCCATGCCGCGCCCCGCCGCCGGGGTGAGCACCACCTTGGCCCCCAGAAAGCGCATCAGCTTGCGCCGCTCGATGCTGAAGCTCTCGGCCATGGTCACCACCAGGGGATAGCCCTTCTGGGCGCAGACCATGGCCAGGCCAATGCCGGTGTTGCCGCTGGTCGCCTCGATCACCGTCTGGCCGGCTTTGAGGGCGCCGGACTTTTCCGCCGCCTCGATGACCCCCAGGGCCAGGCGGTCCTTGACCGAGCCCAAGGGGTTGAAGGCCTCGACCTTGACCCACAGCTCGATCCCCTCGGGGGCCAGCTTGTTGATCCTGACCACCGGCGTGTCGCCGACCGTCTCCAGGATGTTCTGGTATTTCTTGCGCGCCATGGGATGCCCTGAGCTGAAGGTTTCTGGTCGGCCCTGACGGTCATTAAAGCGCGGACGCCAATCGATTCAAGCCACCGCCTTCAGCGCCGCGCCCAGTTCGTCGATGGCCTCCGGCGTGGTGGCCCACGAACACATGAACCGCGCCGAGCCATCGAGGACCCGGTTGACGGACCAGCCGGCCTCGCCCAGCCGCGTCAGGGCCGCCTCGTCCATGGCCACGAACACCGCGTTGGCCTCCACCGGATGGACGATGTCGAACGGCATGAGCGCGGCGAGACGCTGGGCCATGGCGCCCGCGTGGGCGGCGCGGGCGGCCCAGGCGCCGCTCTCCAGCAGGCCGATCCATGGGGCGGCCAGGAAGCGCGATTTGGAGACCAACTGGCCGGCGTGCTTGAGCCGCGCCCCGAAGCGGCGGTCGAGGGCCTTGTCGAAGAGGACGATGGCCTCGGTGGGCGTCGCGCCGGCCTTGGTCCCGCCCAGGACCAGGGTGTCGACGCCCAGGCGCCCCACGGCTTTCGGGACGAAGCCGGCGGCGACGGCGTTGGCGAGGCGCGCGCCGTCCAGGTGGATATTCAGCCCCCGCGCCCTGGCCGGCGCGATCAGGGCCGCCAGACCGGCCTCGCCGTAGAGCGCGCCGTATTCGGTGGCCTGAGTCAGCGACAGGGCGGCCGGCGACTGCCAATGCGGATCGTCGGGCCGGTCCAGGGCCGCTGCCAATGCCGCCGGGTCGATCCGCCCCGACGGCCCCGGCAGGCCGACCACGCCCATCCCGGCCCCGAAGAAGCCCGGCGCGCCGGTCTCGTCGGTGGCGACATGGGAGTGTTCGTGCGCCAGCGCAGACTCGTGCGGCGCCGCCAGGGCGGCGAGGCAAAGGGCGTTGGCGGCCGTCCCGGAGGCGACGAAATGCACCTCGGCGTCGGTGTCCAGCAACGCCCGGATCAGGTCGCCGGCGCGGGCGCTGACCGCGTCGTCGCCATAGCTCGCCGCGAAGCCGCCGTTGAAGCGGGCGAGGGCTTCCATGACCTCGGGCATGGCCCCGGCCACATTGTCGGAAGCGAAGTCGTGGCGAAGGGCCATCGGCTACGGCGGCGTGGGATTGCCCTCGAACCGGGCCGCCCCCTCGTGCGGCCGATGCCAGGGCTGGGCGGCGGCCATCCACATGTCCACCTGCACGGCGAAGGCCGAGGGATCGTCCAGGCTGCCGACCTTGATGACGGCGATATCGGCGTTGACCGCCGGCTCGGAGAACAGCGGCGCGCCGCACGCCGCGCAGAAGGCCCGCCCGACCTTGGCCCCGCTGTCGCCCGCCGACCAGTAGACGCGCGGCTCGCCCTGGGTGACCGTCAGCGCCGCCTTGGGAACCACCAAGGCCAGGGTCGGCGAGCCGCCGGACGCCCGCTGGCAGGCGCGGCAGTGGCAGGCCACCTGGGCGATCGGCTCGGCGGAGAGCTCATAACGCACCGCGCCGCAGAGGCAGCCGCCGGTTTTGGGGGTCATGGGGGTCGGGCCTTTCGTGGTGGCGGAAGCCGGATGTTTGCTAGCCCACTTTGGCCCTTGCGCGCCATCCTGAGGGATGCCCGCTTCCGAGGCAGCCCTTTGATCCGCGCTTTCCGAATGGCCATGTTTGACTCAACTCGGACGTTTCGAAGGCCTGCTCTCCAGCCGCTTAAGCCCCGCTAATTGAAGGATTCTACGCCCAAGATCGCGAGGTGGTCATGGCTAAGACCATCGACGAAGCTCTTGCCGAACAGGTTGATCAGGAGCGCGCGTAACTGATGCCGCTTGGCGGCCTCTAAGCGGGCCATGAAAGCTCCACCATCATTGAGGACTGCCATCGAGGCGGCGTGGCCGATGGTAAAGGAATCCAGGGCTCTCACCACGTGCCCGATGTTGCGCTTCTGCTCGATGCACGACTTGACCTGCACCATTCCCAACATCGCTGCTTCAATCCTCTTGAGCTTCTTCATTGGAGCACAGAGCCTGTATCCCCCGTCCTCGCGGCGGATGTCGACGCCAAGGAACTCAGCGACCTCCGACGGTCCGAGGACGCTCGTCTTCCCGTCATCCATCAAATCGGGGACTTGAAGGTCGATCTCCGCGAGGTCTTCCTGAATTGCGGCGAGTGCCGCCAGGCAGTCCGACCGGCTTTGCGCGAAGACCGCGATGTCGTCTGCGTACCGAACCGCGACGATCCCTCGTTTCTCCAAACGCTCATCAAATCGCTTGAGAAGCAGGTTGGAAAGCATTGGCGATACCGGCATGCCCTGCCTTAGACCGATACCGGACTGGATTCCGTTTTCGCGAACCAACTCAATATCCTCGAGCGTGGGCAGGTGCAGTTCGCAATCAACCGCTTGGCACAACAACCCGGCGATCACCTTCCAGCCCACCTTTCGCGTGATAAGCGCCTTCAGGTGGCTGCGCGGGATACGGTCGAAAAAACTAACAATATCGCATTTTAGGACCCATGGCTTGGCGTGACGCAGACTAAGGGCGGCGCGCTGCGCGTCAGCCAACGTCCGTTGCTTGGCAAAGCCGTAGCTGATGGCCGACGACGGCTGAAAATGCACGTCAGCTTCGAGGTGCCTCAAGAGGGCTCGCTGGACAAGTCGATCACGGACCGTCGGGATTGCCAGTATTCGATAGGCGCCGCAGTCTTTGGGCAACGGCGCGAGTCGAAGCCGATTGAAGCGATAGGTGCCCGCGCGGATTTCCTGGCGAATGCGCTCGACATGGTCGGCGATGTCGCTGGAAAACTTCGCGGCCCGGATGCCATCGACGCCCGGCGCTGCGGGTTTGGCGGTGGCGTCCCGGCTATACCGCCACACATTTCTAATTGATGCGGTCGAAAGGGAGGTCGGTAGCCGCCTCCGGCCAGTCCCCCCGAGTACCAAGGCTTAGCTCCTCGGGGTAGTTTGGCAATGCGATCCAAACCCTGGCGCACCTTGCGATGCCGGGTGAGAACCAGGTTCCCCGCCCTCGGCGACGCGGTGTGCGCACCCCAGGGGCGAAGGCGAAACGAGGCGACGTTCTAGGGTCGCCGCCGCATTCGCGCGGATGGAACCCTCAAACGTCACGCCCGCCATCACGAAGATGGCGAGAAACCCCGCGATCGCAATCCGTCCCGTCGTTAAGCGTAGAACAAAACGTGAACGCGCCTCAATCTTAGCGCGAAATGCGTCCCCGCCAGCCGGCCCTCCGTCACTTAAGCTGATGGATCGGCCTTGGATGAGCATTCCGAGCGACATACTGCTTCCTCCTTTCCAGCGCGATCCAAACCCTGGCGCACCTTGCGATGCCGGGTGAGAACCAGGTTCCCCGCCCTCGGCGACGCGGTGTGCGCACCCCAGGGGCGAAGGCGAAACGAGGCGACGAAGGCCACGGCGAAAGGAAACAAGTCAGGCCTGTAGCCAGAATACCCTGAGTCGGCTGCTCGCCGAAGCCCAAAATGTCAATTGCTCGGAAAAGCGTTAGCGGGCGCGGGTAGTCGGGAGATCCCGGGGCCCCAAGTTTCTTTCGGGCGATGGAGGCCGGCGTCCGCTACCCCATTTCATACCTCGCGCGCCCTCCCATGGAGCGTTCGCCCCCAAGACAGCCCTCTGATCCGCGCTCGCCGAATGTCGGCGCTGGATTCGCAAGCGAAGCTGACAGCGTCCGCCTTCCGCCGGAAGCCAAACGGGGACATCCACCCTTCGCACGCTTGGGCTTGTGGCCGAGGTATATTCCGGCGAACGTGGCGCCGCGGGCGGGATGGACCCGCCGCGCCGGCTTTGCCGACAGCGCCGGGAGGGGTCGGTCGCGCGGTTCGGTTCGATGTTCGCCAGGGAGTGAGACCATGGGGCACCGTTTGGATCGATCGCCAAGCCGACGGACCCACGCCCTTGCGCTCGCCCTGGGGATCGCACTTTGGAGCCTGGGCCTTTCCGCCTGGGCGCAGAGCGCCGTCACCGGCTATTTGCGGGTGAACCAGGTCGGCTATGAGGCGGGCAGAACGGCGCGCGCCTACCTGGCGGCGAGCACCGGCGCTGCGGGCGGGACATTCGAGGTTCGGGACCGATCGGGCCAGCTGGTGGCGACCGGGCCAGTCGGGCGGCCGTCGGGGACCTGGGGGGCGTTCGTGGTGACGCCGCTGGAATTTTCGATTCCCCGCGCCGGCCGATACAGCCTTTCGCTCAGCGACGGGTCGGCGCGGCCGAAACGCTTCACCGTCGATGAACCCAAGGCCTTGTACGCCGGGGCGATGAGCAACGCCCTGGCCTTCTTTCAAACCGAGCGGGACGGCCCAGACTTCATCCCAAGCGCCCTGCGCACGGCGCCCGGCCACCTCAACGACGCGGCCGCGTCGGTTTACACCACCCCGCCCCTCACGAAGGGCGATCTGGTCATCGGCAAACTCCATCCCACCGGCGAGATCATCGACGCCGGCGGCGGCTGGTGGGATGCCGGGGACTATATGAAATACGTGGAGACCACGAGCTTCACCGTGGGCGCCCTGCTGACCGGCCTGCGCGATTTTCCTAGCCAGTTGGGGCCGCGGGGCGGGGCGGATTTCACCGCCGAGGCCAGGTTCGGCCTGAACTGGCTGCAAAAGATGTGGAACGACCGGACATCGACGCTCTATTACGAAGTCGGGCTGAGCCAGGATTTCGTGGGCGCCCCGACCCTGAGCGACTACGATCTGTGGC
>JBBRPN010000095.1:0-9551 GCA_038227925.1 Caulobacterales bacterium
AATGTAGATGTCGCGGGAAAAGGCGAAGCAGAACAGAAAGCCGACGATCAGGGCGGCGGCGCAGACGATCAGCCGCCGGCGCAGTTCGATCAGATGGTCGAGAAGCGGCGCCCGCGAGGCTTCGATCTCGATCTCGTCGCGTGGCAGACTCAAGACGGCGCCTTGGGCGTCGCCGGTTCGAGCTTGGCCGATCCGGGCGCGGGCGGTTCAGGCGCGGCTGGTTCGGGCGGGACTGTTTCCAACGGCGTGGGCGCGGCGTCGGGCGGCGCGGGCTCGGAACTCGCCGGATATTGGTAGCCCATGGGCGGGTGGAGTTGCGCCTCGCCGCCCCGCAGGCCGGCGTGAATATCGTCGAACACCTGCTGCGTCTCGGAATCCTTGCCGAGCCCCACCGCGGCTTTCAACGGCGCGCCCGAACGCATGGCCTCGACCTCCCGCCGCAGGTCGTCGAGCTCCGACTGGCGGGCCATTTCATCGAAGCTGGCGCGGAACTCGGCGGCCATGGCGCGCATCTTGGCCACGAACTGGCCGACCTTGCGCATGAGCACCGGCAGGTCCTTGGGCCCCACGACGATGAGGGCGATCACGCCGACGATCACGAAATCGAGAATCCGGCCTTCGGGAAACATCGGTGTCGGGTTCTCTTGAAGCCGGCGCCCGCCGCCTGAAAGGGACGGGGCGGGTGGGAAGCCTGCTAGCGAACGATCGGGTCTTTTTCCGCCTCGGCGCGCGGCAGCGGCTGGGCCGGCGCGGCGGGAGGCGGCGCCTCATCGCCCTTCAGACCCTCCTTGAAGGCTTTTATGCCCTTGGCGGCGTCGCCCATCAGGCCCGACAGCTTGCCGCGACCACCGAACACCAGCAGCACCAGGACGGCGAGAATGATGATGTGCCAGGGAGCCAGTCCACCCATGATTTTTCCGTCTCCTCTCGCCACGACCGGCGGAGCCTCGAATTGCTCCGCGACGCCGGCGCCCGCCGGTCGCGAGGAACATCGACGGCCGCCGCGTTCAAATCACGTCACGCCCATATAGGGGTTTATCAGCGGTAACGGCAAGGACGAGACCGAACGGTCATTCCGTTGCGGGCGCCGGCCCGTCCTCGGCGCCAAGAAAGTCGCGATGGAACTCGGGGGCGTCGGCGTCGTCCAGCGGGTCTTCGTCGATGGGCGCGGCGGTGGGATCGGGCAGGTGAAAATCGGCCGGCAAATCCAGGTCGAGAAGCCCGGCGGCCTTCATCTCGGCCGCGCCCGGCAGATCGGCGAGGCCGGCGAGGCCGTAGTGCTCCAGAAAGCCGTCGGTGGTGCCGTAGGTGATGGGGCGGCCGGGCGTCCGGCGCCGGCCGCGCATGCGCACCAGGCCAAGCTGCAGCAGCACGTCCAGCGTCCCGCGACTGGCCTGGACGCCGCGAACGGACTCGATGTCGGCGCGGGTGACCGGCTGGTGATAGGCGACGATGGCCAGGGTCTCCTGGGCGGCGCGGGAGAGGCGGCGCGGCTCCTCCCGCTCCTCGCTCATCAGAAAGGCCAGGTCGGCCGCCGTCTGAAAGCGCCAGCGGCCGGCGACGCAGGCCAGTTCGACGCCGCGCCCGGCATACCGGACACGCAGCGCCTCCAGACCGGCGGCGACGTTGGCGCCGTGCGGCAGCCGGGCGGCCAGATCGGCCTGGCTCAGAGGCTCGGCGGCGGCGAACAGCAGGGCTTCGATCATGCGCGCGACGGCGGGCGGATCGCTCACGCCGCCGCCTTGCGCGCCCGCAGATAGACCTCCGCGAACGGGTCGAGCTGGCGCGCCTCCAGATCGCCCTCGCGGACCAGCTCCAGGCTGGCCGAGAGCGTGGAGGCGAGACAGGAGGCGCGGCTGGGGCCGGACGGGCTCTCCGAGGGCGCGACGCCGCTGAGCGCGGTCCACCGGCCCAATCGCGGCAGCAGGCCGCGCAGGCGTTCTCGGGCGTCGTCGAGGCGATAGGCCTGGGACGGCGCGGGCCGGTAGCGGCGATCCTGCTCGCGCTTCTTCTGATCGATATAGGCAGTCATCAGGCCATGGAGGTCACCCTCCAGGCGGCTGTGAGAGACGACGCGGATGGCCTGCGGGTCGCCGCGAGTGAACACCTCGCGCCCCAGAATCGGCCGGTTCTTGAGGGCCTCCGCGGCGTCCCGCATCGCGGAAAGCTTGGCCAGGCGGAAGGCCAGGCGGGCGGCGATCTCCTCGGCCGGCGAGTCCTCGTCGGCCGGCCGTTCGGGCCGGGGCAGCAGCAGGCGCGACTTGAGATAGGCGAGCCAGGCGGCCATGACCAGATAGTCGGCGGCGAGGGCGAAGCGGCGCGTCCGCGCCTCGCGGACAAAGGCGAGGTACTGGTCGGCCAGCCGGGTCACCGACAGCTTCAGCAGATCGACCTTCTGGCGCCGCGCCAGGGCCAGGAGAAGGTGGAGCGGCCCCTCGTAGCCGTCGAGATCGACGATCAGGGCTTCGCCGTCCAGGGCCGCGCCGCCGGCCGCCTCGAAGTCGATCGGAACCTGCAGGGCCTCGCTCATGCCGCCCACCGATCGTCGAAGGCGGCGTCGAACCGTCGCCGGGCCGCGTCCACATCGAACGGTTCGGGCGCCGTGGGCAAACGCGCCAGGGCGGCGGCGGCCCGCCCGACGGCCAGCGCGCCGAGGGGCGCGACCCCGTCGGCAACCGCCTTCATTTCGGCCATGACCCCATTGCAATGCAGGGCCACGTCGCATCCGGCGGAAAGGCAGTCACGGGCGCGCTTCGTGAAATCGCCGCTGAGCGCCTTCATGGAAAGATCGTCGCTGATCAGCAGGCCCTCGAAGCCGATCGCGCCGCGGATCGCCCGCTCGATGACGGCGGGAGAGGTGGTGGCCGGGCGCTCCGCGTCCACGGCGGCGTAGACGACGTGCGCGGTCATCGCCAGGGGCAGGTCGGCGAGGGCCTTGAAAGGGGCGAAATCCCGCGCCTCCAGTTCGGCCCAGCTCGCCTCCACCACCGGCAGGGCGTGGTGGCTGTCGGCCATGGCGCGGCCGTGCCCCGGGATGTGCTTGATCACCGGCAGGACGGCGCCGGCCATCAGGCCCTCCGCCGTCGCGCGTCCCAGCGACGCAACCTCGTCGATCCGCTCGCCGTAAGCGCGGTCGCCGATGACGTCGTGAGCGCCGGGGGCCGGGACGTCCAGCACCGGCGCGCAATCGACGTTGATCCCCACCGCCGCGAGGTCGTGGGCGATCAGCCGCGCGCCCAGGTGGGCTGTCTCCCGCCGAACGCCGGCGTCGGCGAGGGCCGCGTAGACGCGGGCGGGCGGGTAGCGGCGCCAGTGCGGCGGACCCAGGCGCTGAACCCGACCACCCTCCTGGTCGATGAGGATCGGCGCGTCGGCGCGCCCCACCGCGGCGCGCAGGGCGTCGGCCAGCGCCCGCACCTGGGCGGGCGTCTCCACGTTGCGGCCGAACAGGATGAAACCCCAGGGATCGACATCGCGGAAGAACGCCGCCTCCTCGTCGAGCAGGGCGGGGCCGGCGCAGCCGAAGATGCAGGCGGCGGCGGTCACTTGACGAAACAGCTCTGGCCGGCCGCCTTCAGCTTGACGCACAGGGCCTGAGCGTCTTGGCGCGAAGCGAAACCGGTGATCGAGGCGCGGTAGAGGGTGGACCCATCCTTAACGACCGGCGTGACCCGCTTGCTTTTTCCCGCCATGTCGCCGGGCGCCAGACCGGCGGCGTCGTTCCAGCCGGCGTCGGCGAGATCCTTCGAGGAATAGGCGCCGATCTGCACCGCCGCTGGCCCCGATTTGGCCGGGCTGGATTTGGCCGAGTCGGGCTTGGCCAGGCCGGCCTTGGGCGGCGGGGCGGTGTCGTCGGCCAGCAGGGCGCCGATGGAGGCGGTTTTGGCCGGCGGCGGCGTTTTGACGGCGGGCTTGGCGGCGGGCTTGGCGACCTTGGCGACGGCGGCCGGCTTGGGCGGCTTGGCCGCCTCGGTCGGTTTGGCGGCCACGGTGGGCGCGGCCGAGGCCGCCGCGACGGGAGGCGGCGTGGGCGCGGGGGCGACCGCCGGGGTGGGCCTGGGGGTCGGCTGTTCCGGCGGCGGCACGAAGGCCGGCGCGCCCGCCGCTTGATTGGGATTGTCCTTGTAGATCGACAGGCCCGCGGCCGGATCGGGAGTCTGGACCTGGGGCGGCGCGGCGCTCCTCACGTCGCCGACCGGCGCGCCGACGGGCCTGGGCGCGTCGCCGGACCCGCGAACGCCGCCCCGATAGGCGTAAAAAACCCCGCCGCCGACCACCGCCAACAGCATCAGGCTGAGGATCAGCGTCACCGGCGCCGGGCCCGCCCGCCTCGGCGGCCGCCGGCCGTCGAACGCCAGCGGCGGCTCGGCGCCGGGTTGATATCGGCCGCGATCGTAGTCGGACATGGGAACTCCCGAGGCTTCGTTTCGCCCGCCCCCGGACCAAACGAATCACCCCGAACAGTTTATCGAAGGTGAAGCCGCGATAGAACGCCCGCCGCGCCTCACCCCCAGGCGTCGAGGTGGAACAGGCGCCGGTGTTCCTCGATGGCGTAGCGGTCGGTCATGCCGGCGATGTAGTCACAGACGACGCGGGCGCGGGCGGCCGGGTCCAGGTCCCTCAAGCGTTCGAACCATTCGGCCGGCAGGACATCCGGCTCGGCGGTGAACAGGGCGAACATCTCGGCGACGATGCGCCGGGCCTGGCTGCGGCTGCGATTGACCCGCCAGTGACGGTACATGCGCTCGTGCAGGAAGGCGCGCAGGCGGGCGAGATCGGCGGCCATGGGCGGGGAAAACGACACCAGGGCCCGGCCAAGGGCGCGCACGTCGTCCGCCGAGGCGACCCCAGACGCCCCCGCCGCGCCGTCGGCCTCGGCCATCACGTCGGCGACCATGGCGCCGATCATCCGGCGCACCGCCTCGAGGCGGGTCAATCTCGGGTCGAGATCGGGGTGATCGCGCCGGACGCTCGCCAAAATTGGGCCGATCATCGGCACGTCCGCCAGTTCCTCGAGGCGGAACAGTCCCGCGTCCAGCCCGTCGTCCACGTCGTGATTGTTATAGGCGATGTCGTCCGACAGGGCCGCCACCTGGGCCTCGGCGGACGCCCAGCCGCCGAGGTCGAGGGGAAAGTTCCGATCGAACGCCGCGACGGCCTTCCAAGCCGGCCGTTCCAGCCGGTCGGTCACCGGGCCGTTGTGTTTGACGATGCCCTCGAGGGTTTCCCAGGTGAGGTTGAGGCCGTCGAAATCAGGGTACCGGCGCTCCAGATCGGTGAGGACGCGAAAGGTCTGGACGTTGTGATCGAAGCCGCCGAAGGCGGACATGCAGCGTTCCAGCTCCTCCTCGCCGGCGTGACCGAACGGCGGATGGCCCAGATCATGGCCAAGGGCGATGGTTTCGGCCAGATCGGCGTCCAGCCCCAGGGCGGTGGCGATGGAGCGGGCGATCTGGGCCACCTCCAGCGAATGGGTGAGGCGGGTGCGGAAATGATCGCCCTCGTGGGCGACGAACACCTGGGTCTTTTCCTTCAGCCTCCGGAAGGCCGAGGTGTGGATGATGCGGTCGCGGTCGCGGGCGAAGGGCGTACGGGTGGCGCTGCCCGGTTCTGGGCGCCGCCGGCCGCGGGATTTGGCCGGATCTTCGGCGTAGGGCGCGCGCGCCAACGCCGGTCGCGCGAAGGCCATGGAGGGCTCCCAAGACGGCTGGGGTCGATCGCCCCTTTGCGAAGACGCGGGGACGCCCTCATATAGAGGCCGAAGCGGAATCGACAAACCATGAGCCAGGCCGACATCACCCTCTCGCCCGCCGCCGCGCGCCGGCTGCACGTTATCGCCGCCGCCGAGGGCCGGCCGGTCATGCTGCGCGTGGCGGTGGACGGGGGCGGCTGCTCCGGATTCCAGTATCGCTTCGATCTGGTGGAGGCGGCCGAACCGGACGACGTGAGAGTGGAGCGCGACGGGGCGGCGGCGTTGGTGGACGTGATCTCCCTGGCCCTGCTCAAGGGTTCGGAAATCGATTTCGCCGACGAGCTGGCGGCGGCGGAGTTCCGCGTCAACAACCCCAACGCCAAGAGCAGCTGCGGCTGCGGCGTCAGCTTTTCGATCTGAAGGAGCGGCGGGCGCGTGCGCATCGCCACCTGGAACGTCAATTCGATCAACGCCCGGCTGGACACCGTTCTGGAATGGTTCGAGGCGGTCTCGCCGGATGTCGCCTGCCTGCAGGAGATCAAATGCGTCGATGAGAAGTTCCCGGTCGAGGCCTTCGAGCGGCTGGGCTACAATGTCGCCGTCCACGGCCAGAAGACCTACAACGGCGTGGCTCTGCTCTCGAAGGCGCCCTTGGAGGACGTTCGCAGGGGCCTGCCCGGAAGCGACGGCCACGCCGACGGGCTCGAGAATCACGCGCGCTATCTGGAAGCGGTGGTTTCGGGGCCCACGCCGGTGCGCGTGGCGGCAATCTATCTGCCCAACGGCAACCCCGTCGGAACCGAGAAATTCGCCTACAAGCTTCGTTGGCTGAAGCGGCTGAACGGCCACGCCCGCGACCTGCTGGCGCTTGAGGAGTCGCTCGTCCTGGCCGGCGACTACAACGTCATTCCCGAGCCGGAGGACGCCGACAATCCGGCCGCCTGGATGGGGGACGCGCTCTTCCAGCCGGAGAGCCGGGGGGCCTTCCGCGCCCTGAAGTGGCTTGGCCTCACCGACGCCTACATGGCCGCCGACGGCGCGCCGGACGGCTACACCTTCTGGGACTACCAGGCCGGCGCGTGGCCGCGAAACCATGGTATCCGCATCGATCACCTGTTGCTCTCGCCGCAAGCGGCCGATCGCCTCGAGAGCGTGACCATCCACCGCGACGTGCGCGGCCAGGGCAAGCCCTCCGACCACGTTCCGGTGGAAGTGGCGTTAAACATTTGACGATAAGGCGAGGTTCGCGCCGGACGATTTGACAGGGCGCGTCGCGCCTTTCATCGTCGGGGCGCGCAAACGAGGGGTTTTGGCCCATGACCAATCTGATCGTCGCCGCCGTGGCGTTTCTGCTGTTGCACCTGGTGGTCTCCGGAACGCGGGTGCGCGACGCGGCGACCGGGGCGATCGGCCAGGGCTTCTACATGGGGCTGTTTTCTCTCGCCTCGGTGGGCATGCTGGCGTGGCTGATCATCGCCTACGGCGCGGTCTGGCACGATCCCGACGACAAGGCCTACTGGTACGCGACCACCGCGACAAAATGGATTCAACTTTTCGTCCAGCTCGTCGCCTTCCTGTTCGTCGTCACGGGCTTGACCACGCGCAATCCGACCGCCGTCCGCCAGGAGGGCGCGCTCGACAGCCCCGACGTGGTTCAGGGCGTGCTGCGGATCACCCGCCATCCGTTTTTGTGGGGCATCGCCATCTGGGCGGCCGGCCATCTGATGGTGAACGGCGATCTGGCCGGCATCGTCCTTTTCGGCACCATGCTGATCCTGGCCCTGTTCGGCATGGTGAGCATCGACGCCAAACGCGCGCGGGCGGCGGGCGAATCCTGGAGGGCCTTCGCCGCCAAGACCTCCAACATTCCGTTCGCGGCCATCGCGGCGGGCCGTCAGACGCTGAATATCGGCGAGATCGGCTGGGCGCGGCTGGTGGGGGGGGTTATAGCCTGGGCGATCCTCCTGGGCGCCCACCCCCACGTCTTCGGCGTCTCCGCCCTGCCGACCGGGTAGCGGCGTTCACCGGCGGCGACTGCAGTCGCCCGTTTTCAAGAATGAACCACGAACCTCACGAACTTCACGAACCGATTCTCTATGCCGAAGAGGTGTTCGCGATCCAAGGGGCGATCTTCGAAGTCAACCGGCAATGGGAACCGGATTCCTTGAGGCGGTCTACCAAGAGTGTCTGGCGATGGAATTCACCGCTCGCCAAATTCCGTTCTCGGCATTGCGCTCGCTCGCCCTGACGTACAAGGCCCAGCCATTGCGGCAATCCTACCAAGCTGATTTTGTGTGCTTCGACAAGATCATCGTTGAGCTGAAGGCGGTGCGCGAGCTGGCCTCGGAACATCGCGCGCAGGTTCTGAACTACCTGAGAGCGACGGGTCTGCGGCTTGGTCTGTTGATCAATTTTAGATGCGCACCGAAGGCGCGCATCGAGCGCTTGGTTCTATAATCCTTCTCGCTTTTTTCCCGCGTTCGTGAAGTTCGTGAGGTTCGTGGATAAATCAAGGTCCATCCCCCGCCGCCTGTTCCACCGCCAGGGCCAGGTCGAGCGCCCTCGTCCCGTCCAAGATGCCGGCCAGGGGGGCGGGGGCCTCTCCGCGCGCGGCGGCGAGGAAGGCGGCGAGGCTGGCCCCCAGGCGGTCGCGGCTGGTCGGCGTGTCCGCGAAGGCGGCGTCGAGGGCGAAGGGCGTGGTGTTCTCGAAGCGGTGGCCCAGAAAATCGATGGTCACTTCGCCGGAGGGATAGACGAGGCGCATGGTCCGCTCGCGCGCTTCCGCCGCCCGTGAGGCCGACAGCACGGCGGTGAATCCGTCCTCGAAAACCACCTCCGCCTCCACCTGATCGAGCAATCGGTTGACCACGCGCTCCCCCTCCGCTTCCACCGCCAGCACGTCCGTTCGCGAGAGCGCCAGAGCCAGATCGAGGTCGTGGATCATCAGGTCGATGACCACCGAGACATCGAGGCCGCGCGGCGAGGGGGGGCCGCGCCGCACCGCCTCCAGTCGCAGGGGCGCCACGGGGACCTCGAAGAGCTTCATCGCCTGGAAGGCCGCCCGTTCGAGAAAGCCGCAGGCGACGGTGAGGCCGCCCGCCCGCGCCGCCGCGGCGATGGCGTCGGCGTCCTCCAGCGAGGTGGCGACCGGTTTTTCCACATAGACGTGCTTGCCGGCGGTCAGGGCGGCCAGGGCGAGAGCGGCGTGGGTGTGGGCCGGCGAGGCGATGGACACCACGTCCACCTCTCGCAGAAGGGCGGGCAGGTCGGCCGCCGCCCTGGCGCCGAAGCGGTTGGCCAGGGCCTGGGCGCGCTCGGGGTGGGGATCGAGAATGGCGACGAGCTCGGTGTCGGCCCGCCGCGCGTACTGGCCTGCGTGATAGCCGCCGAACACGCCCGCGCCGATGACGCCGGCTCTCGAGATCGAAGCCATGGCCAGCGCCTATCATGCGCCGATCCGACATGCACACTGGAGCGGGCGGCGGCTTCGCGCTAAACGGGTGTTTGAAACCACGCTATCGAGCACCGGGAGACTTGCCGCCATGACCACCTCGCGCGAAATCCGCCTCAAGAGCCGCCCGAGCGGCACGCCCACCGCCGACAATTTCGAACTGGCCGCCATCACCCTCGCCGACCCTGGGCCGGGCGAGGTGCAGGTGCGCAACACCTGGATGACCGTCGATCCCTACATGCGCGGGCGGATGAACGACGTGAAGAGCTATGCGCCGCCGTTCCAGCTCGGCGAGGCCATGCAGGGTGGCGCGGTGGGCGAGGTGGTCGCCTCCAACGACACGGCCTTCAAGGCCGGCGACGCGGTGCAGAGCTTCCTGGGCTGGCGCGAGGCGTTCAACGCCCCGGC
>JBBRPN010000096.1:0-9165 GCA_038227925.1 Caulobacterales bacterium
AAGATCGAGACCATCACCATCCCCACCGACAAGATCCGCGAAGTGATCGGCACCGGCGGCAAGGTGATCCGCGAGATCGTCGCGACCACCGGCGCCAAGGTCGATGTCAACGACGAAGGCACGGTGAAGGTCTCGGCCAGCGACGGGGCCAAGATCAAGGCCGCCATCGACTGGATCAAGTCGATCACCTCCGAACCGGAAGTCGGCCAAATCTACGACGGCAAGGTGGTCAAGGTGGTCGATTTCGGGGCCTTCGTGAACTTCTTCGGAGCCAAGGACGGCCTGGTCCACGTCAGCCAGATCGCCAGCCAGCGCGTGGAAAAGGTCTCCGACGTCCTTCACGAAGGCCAGATGGTGAAGGTCAAGCTCCTCGGCTTCGACGACCGCGGCAAGACCCGGCTTTCCATGAAGATCGTCGACCAGGTCACCGGCGAGGATCTGACCAAAAAGGAACCGGCGCAGGTCGAAGCGTAGGCGACGTTTCCTCCCTCCCCATTTGGGGGGGGAGGAATGGCGTGTCAGGTTTGCCTTGACGCTCGTCAGGAGTTGCCTGACAATCGACGTGTAAAAAGGACACACGCCGATGCCGGAAGCCGACACCCCGCCCCCGCCGCCGCTCTACGTCAAGCCGCAAACAGTGTTCTGCTCCTTCTGCCTCAAGCCGCAGGAGGAGGTGACCCAGATGGTGGCCGGGCCGGCCAACATCTTCATCTGCGCCGAATGCGTGACCCTGTGCGTCGAGTACATGGCCGGACGCACGCCGGACCGCTCTGCCTATGTGCCGCCGGACAAGTTGCCTACCGAGCGGCTGCTCGCCCAATTGAAACCGGTCGATGAATCGGCGCAGGGCAAGGGCAGCCAACTTCGCTGGCTGGTGACGACCCTGCGGAGCCGGGAGGTCAGCTGGGCGGCCATCGGCGAGGCCCTGGGCGTCACGCGCCAGTCGGCGTGGGAGCGGTTCTCCACGCCAAGAGAATAGTTTGAGATCGCCGCCATGGGTGTATGATCGCGCCGGGAGGCCGGTCCATCGCCATGGCCCAAGGCGCGTTCACCCGTCGGCGATTCGCGACCCTCATTGGGGCCGGCACGCTTTGTTCGGGCCAGGCGTGGGGCGCGGTGATCGAGTTCAAGACCGGCTCGCGGCTGACTCCATTGGCCGACCAGACCTATGTTCCGCCCATCAGCCTCTCGACCGTCGCCGATCTCTATCGGCGGATGACCGCGCCGATCAAGGTCAACGGGGCCGGCCCCTTCGCTTTCGTGGTGGACACCGGGGCCAATCAGTCGGTCATTTCCGAGGAACTGGCCGCGCAGCTTGGGCTGACCCGTGGCCCTCTCGAGCCGCTGAATGGAGTCGCGGGCGTCGAGGACGCCGCCACGACCAAGGCCAACCTCGAAATCGGCGAGCGCGGCGAGGAGGCGGTGGTGCTCTCGATCCTGCCGGCCAAGGCCATCGGCGGCGCGGGCATGCTGGGCCTCGACCGGCTCGAGGGGCAGGAGCTGACCCTCGATTTCCAGGGCGAGGCCCTGCGCATCAAGCCGCCCGGCCGATTGTGGCGCGATCCCGGCGACGTCGCGGTGAAGGCCAGCCGACGCGACGGTCAATTGATCCTGGTGGACGCCGACCTGGCGGGCATACCCTTGGTGGCCTTCCTCGATTCGGGGGCGCAGAACACCATCGGCAACCTGGCCCTGCGTTCGCTGGCGGTCGCGCGCAATCCGACCAGCCGGTGGACCCAGACGCCGATCGTCAGCGCCACCGGCCAGACGATTGACGCCCAGATGGCCGATCTCCCGCAGCTTCGGGTCGGCGGCATGCACCTGCCCAACTGGCCGGTCGCCTTCGCCGATCTGCACACCTTCAAGATGTGGGATCTGACCCACAAGCCGGCCATCCTGCTCGGCGTCGATGTGCTGAGCCGCTTTCAGTCGGTGTGCCTGGATTTCGCGCGCAACGAGGTCCGCTTCCGCCTGCCGTCCAGGAGCTGGTGAGGCCTGCCGCTCTTGGCGCCTTGACCGTCGCCGCCCCGATCCGCCAAGCTGAACGGGTGATGGGGAGTGGCGAGAATGCGTTGGGTGGCGCGGCTGAAGCGCGAATGGCGCTACCTCACCGGCCTGGCGCGGACCCTGGCCCGGGTGCGCTCGATCACGCTCACGTCGAGAAATCTGATCTGCGACGATCTCGAGGCGGCGGCGGATCGCTGGCGGGAGCGTCCGGCGCTGAGTTTCGAAGGCGCCGCGCTGACCTATGGCGAACTCGACGCCTTGGCCAACCGCTACGCCCACTGGGCGCTCGCCCAGGGGATGGGGCGCGGCGAGACGGTCGCCCTGCTGCTGCCCAATCGCCTTGAGTATCTGCCGATCTGGTACGGCCTGACCAAGGTGGGCGTGGCCGCCGCCCTGATCAACAACCAGCTCACCGGCGCCGCCCTGGCCCATTGCCTGAACATCTCGGGGGCGACCCACTGCCTGGTCGATGACCAGACCCAGGGCGCCCTGGAAGGCGCGCGCGGCCTGCTCGACCGACCGGCGCGAACGTGGACTCTCTGCGCGCCGCGGGGCGCCCAGCGCGAACTCGCCGCGGCCCTCGAGGGCGTAAGCGACGCGCGCCCCGGCCGCTCCGCGCGGATCGGCATGACCGCCAGGGACACCGCGCTCTACATCTACACCAGCGGCACCACCGGCCTGCCCAAGGCGGCGCGCATCACCCACATGCGCGCCCAGCTCTTCATGCGCGGCTTCGCCGGTGCCACCGGCGCGAAAGCCGCCGACCGCCTCTACCTGACCCTGCCGCTCTATCACTCGACGGGCGGCCTGTGCGCCATGGGCGCGGCGCTGCTGAACGGCGGCTCGGTGGCGCTGAAGCCCGGCTTTTCGGCCAGTCGCTTCTGGGACGAGGTGACGGCGGAGGGCGCGACGCTGTTCGTCTATGTCGGCGAGCTGTGCCGCTATCTGGCCGCTCAGCCTCCGCGGCCGGCGGAGCGCGCCCACAGGCTGCGCCTGGCGTTCGGCAACGGGCTTAGCCCCGACGTGTGGCCGGTGTTCGAACAGCGGTTCGGCATACCGCGCATTCTGGAGTTCTACGGGTCCACCGAAGGCAATGTGTCGATGTTCAACTTCGACGGCACGCCCGGGGCCATCGGCCGCGCCCCGCCCTATCTGGGCGGTCTTCTCAACGCCGCCCTGGCCCGTTTCGACGTGGAGACGGGGGCGCCGGTTCGCGGCGCCGACGGCTTTTGCGTCAGGGCGGCGCCGGGCGAAGTGGGCGAGTGCCTGGGGCGCATCGCCGAGGACGCGCGCACCGCCTATGCTGGCTATATCGACAAGGCGGCCAGCGAAAGCAAGGTTCTGACGGGCGTCTTCCGGCCCGGCGACCGCTGGTTTCGCACCGGCGACCTGATGACCCGCGACCGGGACGGCTGTTTCTATTTCGTCGATCGGGTCGGCGACACCTTCCGCTGGAAGGGCGAGAACGTTTCCACCACCGAGGTGGCGCAGCGGCTGGCGGCGGCGCCGGGGGTCGTCGATGCGACGGTCTATGGGGTGAAGGTCGGTCATCTGGACGGGCGCGCCGGCATGGCCGCCGTGGTGGCCGGGCCCGATTTCGATCTGGCCGCCTTCAGCCTCTACGTCGCCGCCGCCCTGGCGCCCTACGCCCAGCCCCTGTTCCTGCGCCTGATGGCCAATATCGAGACCACCGGCACCTTCAAGCACCGCAAGGGGGATCTGCAGGCCGATGGCTTCGACCCGGCGAAGATCTCAGCGGCGCTCTATTTCCACGACAGGCGCCAGGGGTATGTGCCCCTCACGCCCGCCCTCCACGCCCAGATCGTCGCCGGCGAGGTCAAACTCTGAGCGTCGGCGACAGCCGGGGGTATTTTAGGACCCTAACCTTATCTCACCCAATCCGGCGGGGCGCCCCAGGCGGATATAGACCGGAGTCAGGCGTCAGAGCTCTCCGGTCCAACGTCACCGGGCTCTATCGCTGCGGCGCACCGGGGCTCGGTGTAGCGGCCGGCGGCGCGGGAGCGGCCGGTGTGATCTGCATCGGCGCGAGAGTTGATGGCGTCGTGGGCGCTTCAGGTATTGGCGCAATACTGGGCGTGACCGGCGCCACGATCGGATTTGGGGTCGCGCTGGGCGTCGCCGCCGGCGGCGGGGAAGCGACCGGCGCCGTGGCGCTGGCGTCGGCGGCTGAAGTCATGGCGTTCGGCGCCACGGCCCGCGAGCGAAGGATTGCATGGTGCGTCGGCGCGTGAGCGGGCGCGGTCGGGGCCAAGCGTTGCCGGGCCGCGTGCGGGGGAATCGCGGCGGACGCGGCGGCGGGCGCGCTCTGAGCGGAGACGACCGGGCGATCCGTCGCGGGCGATAGCACGGGCGGGGGGGCGGTCTGGGCCACCTGCAAAGTGGCGGGTGGGGCGTGACGATGGCCGACCGCGACAACGATGCCGGCGACCGCAAGGGCCAAGACCGCGACGGGCGTGGCGATCATCCAGGCGGGCCGGCGGCGAACCTCCGCGCGCCGGATCAGATCCGGGTTGCCGATCACCATTGGAGCGTCCGACGATTGAATCGCGACATCCGGTTCGGGCGAACTGAAAACAGTCGCAGTCATTTGCGCTCTCCTCAAAAGCTCCCCTGATGGAAACAAAACGCAAATGGAGCCGCCAAAGTTCCAGAAAATATTCCTAGCCAATTGAGCGGCTAATTCGGGGTTACTATTCATAATTTATCACGATCTGTGTGATTTATACATATTTATACCAAGGTGTTACAAATGTAAGCACAAATAAATTTGAATATATTGTATATAAAAGTTTTACCTGCGGCCCGCGCCCACGGAGGGACTTGAAGGGCCGTACCGCGGGATAGGTCCGCAGCGCATCCTCGACGACCCGCTCCAACTGTTCCAGGATGTTGCAAGTCGGGCAACGGTGCAGAAGCGGGCATAGGCGTCCATGCCGGAATCGCGAAGCCATGTAGAGCGCCGTCCTGATCCGCCGCGAGGCGATATCGCCAGCCTCGAGCGTTGTCCTCCCTTGCGGGAGAAGGCGGCGGCGGGCAAGGGAAGATCGTTTGAGGCAAGAGGCTGCGCGCATGGCTTTCAGCGCCGACGTTCTGACCGACCTGCCGGCCGAGAACCTGCCCAAGATCGGCCCCAAGATTCGCGACGGCGACATCCTCCTGTGCGCCGCCAAGGATCCGTTCTCGCGGCTGATCGGCTGGAGCACCAAGAGCCCGTGGTCGCATGTGGCGATCGCCTGCCGCTGGCTGGCCATCGACCGCCTGCTGGCCTTCGAGTGCGTGCAGCACATCGGAGTCCATGCCGTCTCCATCGAGCGGTTCATCAGCCAGACCAGCAGCGGCACGCATCCCTATCCGGGAAAGATCGTCCTCGCCCGCCATGACGACATACCAGACGGCGCGGCGCTCAAACCGCTGGTCGATTTCGCCGTCGACGCCATGGGCGATCGTTTTTCACCCGGCGAGGTCATCAAGATCGCCACCCGCATCGCCGTAGGGCGGCTCAACCGGCACATGCCCAAGGCGCTGGGGGCCAAGAACGAGTTCATCTGTTCGGAATATGTCGCCAAGTGCTTCGAGAAAGTCGGCGTCGAGATTCAGTGGGACGGGCTGGGTTTCATCGCCCCCGCCGACTTCGCCCGCGATCCCAAGGTCAAGGCGGTGGCGCGGTTCCAGACGCGGTAGATTCCTACAGCGTCAGACCCTCCGGCAAGGGTTCTCCGCCGATCGTCTTGCCGTAGATCCGGTAGGTCTTGTAGATCCGCGCCCCGAAGCCTTCGAGGATGTGGCGCATGGGCAGGTTGTCCTCCAGAATCCAGGAATACTCGGCCTGGATGATGCCGAGCTTGACCCCCTCGCGACGGATGGCGTCGAGGATGACGAAGGGCGCGAAAGCGCCGCGGGGATCGCGGGCGAACTTGCGCTTCACCCCCATCAGCGGCAGGCGACCGCGCTTCACCCCGCGCACCTTCAGCCGCCACAGGAGCTTGGCCCAGCCGAATGGGAAAAGCCGTCCGCCCAGATCGAAGATGGCGTCGTTGAGATTGGGCAGGAGGGCGCCGAAGCCGGCCGCCTCGCCGTCGATCTCCAGGAACCAGACCAGGCGCTTGTGGAGGATCAGGCGAAGGGACTCGCCGAGATGTTTGGTCTCCGCCTCGGTCACCGGCGCCGCCCCCCAGTTCTTCGACCAGGCGTCGTTCCAGATCTCGACCAGGGTGCGGACCTCCTCATCGAACCGGTCCATGCGGATCGGCCGCAGGACCACCCCTGGCGGCCGCGGGCGGGCAAGGCGCGCCTGGACGCCGGAAGTGAACACCGGGACGTCGGAGATATAGGCGAAGACGTCCTTGGCCTTGGCGTAGCCTTGCAGCTCGATCCGCCCGGCGGTGTAGGGCGGATCGTGGCCCATCATCAGCATCGGCGGGGTGTCGAAGCCGTCGATCAGCAGGCCGACCTCCTCGTTGATGGAAAGGTTGAATGGTCCCAGAGCCTGGACGCGGCCGCGCGCCCGCAGCCAGTCCTCGGCGGCCGCGAACAGGGCGGCGAACACCGCCGCGTCGTCCTCGGCGGCGATCATGCCGAAATAGCCGGCCGGGGCGTCCGGGTCGGTGGCGGCGAGGTGATCTATCTGGGCGCTGATCCGGCCAACGTCGCGGCCATCCTTGCGGGCCAGCCAGAACTGGACATCGGCGTGCTGGAAAAAGGGATTGTGCTTGGGCGACAGAGCCTCGCGGCGCTCGAACAGCAAGGGCGCGATCCAGTTGGGGTCCCCCGCGTTGAGGCGCATGGGTAGGCGGATGAACCGCTCCAGCTCGGCGGTCGTGGCGACGGGCAGGATTTCCACGTAGGCGGTATCCATGGGCGCGCTCATCCTTCCGCGTAGAGCAGGATGCTGACCGCTCCGGCGGCGAAGGCCACCGGCGCGCCCCACGCCGCTACGGCCGGCGGCAGCGCTCCGGTCTGGCCCATGGCGGTGAGCAGGCCATCGGCCACCAGGTACAAGAGGCCGCAGCCGAGGCCGAAGATCACCGGCGCGGTGCGGTTGCTGCGCGCGTAGCCAAGGGCGGCCGGCAGGGCCAGCAACAGCATGATGATCGGCGCCACCCCTTCGGCCAGGGTGCGGTAGAGCCGGGTCTTGAACTCGCTGGGAGACTTGTCCACCGGGCCCTTGCCGAACAGAGAGCGGTAGGCCGTTCCTGACGTGATCTCATAGGCGTTGGCGAACAGCCGCGCCGCGTCGCCAGGGCGAAGGGTGGTGCGCCAGTCGGTCTCGCCGACGCTCATGATGTCGGCCCGCGCCTGACCCAGATCGGTGACCTGGGCGTCGTGCAGCCGCCAGCCGCCCGCCTCCGGCGTCGCGGTGGCGGCGGTCATCCGCCGGACGAGGGCGCCGCGATCGTCGCGCTGATAGATGGAGACGCCGCGCAGGGTGGCGCCGTCCGGGCTCGCCGCAGTCACCAACACCACGTCGCCGTCGATACGAAACCAGCGCGGGGAGGGGGTCTTCTTGGCCGGTCCCGGCGCGCTGACGCTCCACCATGTGGCCAGCGCCTGCTCGGCGCGCGGGGTGACCTGGTCGGCCACCACCAGATCGAGGGCGGCGACGGCCAGGGCCACCGGCAGGGTGCGCCGGAAGATTTGCCATAGCGACATGCCGGTGATTCGCATCACCACCAGCTCGCTGTTGCGGGCCAGTTGGCTGAAGGTGAAGATCGCCCCGGCCAGCACCGCGAAGGGTGCCACCTCCTGGAACATGAAGGGCAGGCGCAGCGCCATGTAGCGGACAATTCCCAGCGGTCCGCCGCGGGCCAGGATGTCGCTGGTCCGCTCCAAGAGATCGATCAGCTGCAACAGGCCCATCAGGGCGGCGGCGGCGGCGGCCGTGCGCACCAGCATGATACGGGTGAGATAGGCCGAGAGGCCCAGGGGGCCCTTCCTGCGCATGGCCGTGGGGGCGGCCTTGGTGCGCCGCTCGAACATCGCCTCGATGCGCCCGAAGACGGCGGAAATGGGGGTATCGCCGGGGCGGCGGCGGCTGGAGAGGAACAGCCACAGGCCGAACGCCGCCATCAGGGCGAAGATGCCGCCCATGGCCACGGCCGGGTCGATCTGGCCGCTGTCGGCGAAACTCTTGCACAGGGTCACCCCATGGTGAAAGGCGACCAGGATCACCGCGCCGACGATCATGCCGGGCGCGCGGCGGCCCCGCTTGGCCGCCAGCGCCAGGGGCAGGGCGAGCAGAGGCAGGAAGGGGATGGCCAAAGAGCGCGCCAGTCGCGAATAGAGTTCGGCCTTAAGGACCCGCTGGGGAATCAGGGCGTCGGGCCGGCCGATCTCCTTCACCAGTTCGGGGATGGTCAATTCCTGCTCGTCGCCGCCGCGCGGCATCAGGGCCTGGCCGCCGCTCAATATCTCGTGATCGGTGAAGTCTCCGAAACGCAGCAGGCGGGCCGAGCCATTGGCGGCGTCCGAAAGGATGAGGCCGCCGGTCAGGCCCAGGTCGGTGGTCCTGCCGTCGGGCCGCAGCCCCAACGTCCCCGAGCTGGCGGTGACCACGGTCTCGCCGTCCTTGGACTTGCGCCGGATGAAGACGCCCTTGAGGCTATGACCGGTGGCGTCCACCTCGTCGGCGGTGATGGTGAAGTCCGGACCGGCGTGAAGAAACACCTGCGGGTCGAGCTGGGCGGTCCAGCCGGCCTGGGTGGCGGCGTTGAGTACGGCGCGGTAGCCGAACCGGCTATAGGGCTGGAGAAAACCCACCAGCAGGATGCTGACGATACCCAGCACGACGCCGATGAAGACCAGCGGCGCGACGAGCCGCTCGAATGACACCCCCCCGGCCAGGAGGGCGTCGATCTCGCTCTCCTCGTCCAGGCGCGCGATGACGATGAACATGGCCACGAAGAACGACGCCGGCAGGGCCAGGCCGAGCTGGTAGGGCACCAGATTGGTGATCAGGCCGAAGAGATAGCCCAGCCGCGCCCCGTTCGAGGCCAGTTCGTCGATCAGGCGCAGGGTCTGCTCGAGCAGGAAGGCGACCAGGGTGACGCCCAGAACCGCCGCCGCCGGCATGGCCAGCATGCGCAGAATATAGCCGTCGAGAATCGAGGGCCGCCACGTCGATTTGTACTGGGCCGGGGC
>JBBRPN010000097.1:0-8955 GCA_038227925.1 Caulobacterales bacterium
CGACGCGCCCGCCCTGGCCGAGGCGGATGTGGGCATCGCCATGGGAGGCGGGACCGAGGTGGCGATCCAGAGCGCCGGCGTCACCCTGCTGGGGGGCGACCTGGCGGCCATCGCCCGGGCGCGGGCGCTCAGCGCCATGACCATGCGCAACATCCGCCAGAATCTGGGGTTCGCCTTCGCCTACAACATCGTCGGCATCCCGATCGCGGCGGGGATGCTCTATCCGGCCTTCGGCATCCTGCTGAGCCCGATGGTGGCAGCCCTGGCGATGTCGCTCAGCTCGGTGTCGGTGATCGCCAACGCGCTGCGGCTGCGCGGGGCGAAGCTGTAGGACAAGGCGCCTACGCCCGACACTTTCCCGACGATCGCCATCCGCAACGTGCGGCATTTTCAGGACCGAGGCCGGCCGATCGTCGATCCGTGGCGCGTCGGAGGCGAAGGTTGACGATCATAATCAAGATTGACCGGCCGCCGATCCGAGGCGATCCGAGCCGGCATGGCCGACCAGGACTCCCTGACCCGGGCGCTGAACATCCAGGCGGCGGTGTGCGCGGCCATGGGATCGCCGTTCTCGGGCGCTCTTCTCAAGAGCGCGGCGGCGGACGCGGCGAGCGGCGGGCCGACGCTGGGGCTGTTCGCGCCCTGGGGGACCGCTTCGACGCGGGCCCTGATCGCCGACGCGGCGACCTTGAGACTGCTCGGGGCCTTGCACGATCTCGCCCTGAGCGGGGAGGCGCCGGCGCTGACGGACGCCTATCCGACGGCCGGTCGGCCCGGCGATCCGGCAAGCGCCTGGGCGGCGGCCCGGCAAGCGATGGCCGACCACGAACCTCGTCTGGCGCGCTTCATGGTCCACGAACCGCAGACCAACGAGGCGCGGCGCTCCGCATGCCTCCTTCCCGGTTTCCTCGCCGTCGCCGGCGAGACGGGCCTGCCTTTGCGGTGTTTCGAGATCGGGGCCAGCGCCGGCCTCAACCAGCTCTGGGATCGCTACCGCTACCATTTGGGCGATGTCGGCGTGTGGGGCGCGGCGGACGCGCCGGTGTTCATCGACACCGATTGGCGCGGGCCGCCGCCGGCTCTGGGCGCGGAGGTGTCGGTGATCGAGCGCGCCGCCTGCGACCGCAAGCCCGTCGATCTCGCCGATCCCGCCGCCCGCCGCCGGCTGCGGGCCTATGTGTGGGCCGACCAGCTCGACCGCCTCCAACGCCTGGATCGCGCCATCGCCGCCGCGCTCGCCGCCGGCGTCCGGGTTGAAGCCGAGGACGCGGTCTCTTGGACGGCGCGGCGGGCGGCCCCGCGCGAGGGGGCCGCCACCGTGCTCTTCCATTCGGTGTTCTGGCAGTACATGCCGGCCGAAAGCCAGGCGGCGCTGACCGCCGTGATCGAAGCCCTCGGCGCGCGGGCCAGCGCGAGCGCGCCCTTCGCTTGGCTGCGCATGGAGCCGGCGCCCGCCAACCCGGCGGCCATGGAAGTCCGCCTCAACCTGTGGCCCGGCGGCGAGGCGCGGGTCCTGGCGAGCGTCCATCCCCATGGCGCGTGGGTGGAGTGGAAGGGGGCGCCGGCCGAAGCCTGAAGCCGCCACGGGCGTTCACCCCCTCTTCACCACCTTGCGTCACCCTGCGCCGTCATTTTCGAGGGCGCGCATGGATATCGAAGCGGGCGGCATCATCGTCGGCGACTGCATCGAGGCGATGGCGGGGCTGCCGGAGAAGTCGGTGGACCTGGTGTTCGCCGACCCGCCGTACAATCTGCAGCTCGGCGGCGAGCTCACCCGCCCCGACAACTCCCGGGTCGATGGCGTCGATGACGACTGGGACCGGTTCGACTCCTTCGCGACCTACGACGCCTTCACGCTGGCCTGGCTCGGCGCCTGCCGCCGGGTGCTGAAGAATGACGGAGCCCTGTGGGTGATCGGCAGCTACCACAACATCTTCAGGGTCGGGCGCGCCGTGCAAGACCTGGGCTTCTGGATTCTCAACGACGTGGTCTGGCGCAAGACCAATCCCATGCCGAACTTCAAGGGAACCCGCTTCACCAACGCCCACGAGACCCTGATCTGGGCCGCCAAGGAGGCGGGCGCCCGCCGCTACGCCTTCAACTACGACGCCATGAAGATGGCCAACGACGAGGTCCAGATGCGCTCCGACTGGACGTTGCCCCTATGCACCGGCGAGGAGCGGATCAAGGACGAGACGGGGGCCAAGGCCCACCCCACGCAAAAACCGGAGGCCCTGCTGCACCGGGTGATCCTCGCCTCCACGAGGCCGGGCGACCTGATCCTGGATCCCTTCTTCGGGGTGGGGACCACCGGCGCGGTGGCCCGGCGGCTGGGGCGGCGCTTCATCGGCATCGAGCGGGAGGCGCGCTACGCCGCCCTGGCGCGGGCGCGGATCGCCAAGGTCGTCCCCGTCGCCCCGGCCGACCTCGATGTCATGACCTCCAAGAAGGACGAACCGCGCGTCCCCTTCGGCCGCATCCTCGAGGCCGGCCTGCTCCGCCCCGGCGATCTGGTCTGGTGCCCCAAGGGCGAGCGCGCCGCCCGGGTGCGCGCCGACGGCTCCCTGGCGGTGGGCGAGATCACCGGCTCGATCCACAAGATGGGGGCCATCGTCCAGTCCCAGGGCGCCTGCAACGGCTGGACCTACTGGCACTTCCGCACCGACAAGGGCCTGGCCCCCATCGACGTGCTGCGTTCGAAGATTAGGGCGGAGATGGCGGTTTAGACTCCGCGTTGGAGAGCTTTTCGGAATAATGACGGCGTGGCGGCCATAGCTTCGTCGAAGGGCGTCCAGACGAAGCCGGCGCGCGCCGTCCCGCTGCTGGCCACATAGACCTCCAGGGTAAGCGAAAAATGGGTGAAGACGTGGTTCACTTCGCCGGCCCGGCGCCAGGGGGAGGCGAGCGGGGCGGCGGCGAGGGCCTCGGCCTTGGTCCAGGGGGAGGCGCGCCACTCGCTGGTGGGAAGGCCCAACATGCCGCCGAGGAGGCCGCGCGGCGGCCGGCGGACCAGGGCGACCTTGCCGGCGTGGGTCAGCACATAGGCGACGCCGTGGCGATGGGGGCGGCCCGTCTTGGCGAGACGGCGGGGATAGAGCTGCGGCGCGCCTGAAGCGAAGGCGCGGCAGACGGTCGCCAGGGGACACCCTCCACAGAGTGGCGATGTGGGGCGGCAGACCACGGCGCCCAGGTCCATCAAGGCCTGCGACCAGTCGCCGGGACGATCCGGTGTGGCCAGCTTCGCCGCCAGCGCCTTCAAGGCGGGCTTGGCGGCGGGCAGGGGGGTTTCGACGGCGAAGAGGCGAGCCATCACCCGCTCGACGTTGCCGTCCACGACGTTGGCGGGGCGGTCGAAGGCGATGGCGGCGATGGCGGCGGCGGTGTAGGCGCCGACGCCCGTCAAGGCGCGCAGGGCCTCCTCTGTATCGGGGAAAATCCCGCCATGTTCGCCCGCCACCGCGCGGGCGCAGGCCAGAAGGTTGCGCGCCCGGGCGTAATAACCGAGCCTCGCCCAGGCGGCCATGACATCGTCGTCCGAGGCGCCGGCCAGCGCCGTCACGGTCGGCCAGCGGGCGGTAAAGGCGAGGAAATAGGGGGTGGCGTGGGCGACGGTGGTCTGCTGCAGCATGATCTCCGAGAGCCAGACGCGGTAGGGATCGGTTCGCTCGCCCGGCGGCGCCCGCCAGGGGAGAATCCGGGCGTGGACGTCGTACCAGTCCAAGAGGCGGGCGCGGATTTTGGCGACGGAAGGCATCGGAGGCGTTAGTATAGGCTCCATGCCCCGCCCGCTCCCCTCGGCGCAGGAAACCGCGCGGATTCTCGCCGCCAAACGCACCCGCCCGGCGCCCCGGCCGCCGCCGACGGCGGCGCGGATGCTCGGCAAAACCATCAAGGCTCTCGACGCCCGCTTCGGCCAGGGGGCCGGCGGCCTGCAGGCGCGCTGGACCGAGATCGTCGGCGCGGCCCTGGCCCGGCGGACCGAACCGGCCAAGCTCACCGCGCCCAGAGCCGGCCCGGGGGGGGCGGGTGGGGGGGCGAGCCTGGAGCTTCGGGTGGAAGGGCCCTCGGCGGCGATCGTCCAGCATCAGGCACCCGACATTCTAGCCAGGGTGAACCTCTTTCTGGGCGCCGGCGCGGTGGCCAGGCTGCGCATCGTGCAGGGTCCCCTGCGGGGACTGGCCAACCGCGACGCGCCCGCCCTCCACGCCGCGCGGCGGAGGGTCAAGGGTCCCCTGGACGCCGCCGCCGAACAGGCCCTGGCCGACTCTCTGGCGAAAGCCCCGGAAGGCCGCCTGAAGGCCGCCCTGGAGCGGCTCGGCCGCGAGGTGATGCGCGATCCGCGACGATAGACTTGCATCGAAGGCCGCCGCCGCGCCAAAAGGCCGCTCCAAAGCCCGCCCCTGAAGACGCGCGGGGGGAATCGCGCTTTACTGCCTCACTCAAGCCCTCGATCGGAATTCGCCCTCATGCGCACATTGACCACCCTGATGACCGGCCTGGCCCTGGCTCTGACCCTGGCCGCCTGCCAGAAGGCGACGACGGCGGTCACGGCCGAGGATATGTCCATGGGCAACCCCAAGGCGCCGGTGACGGTGATCGAATACGCCTCGGTATCCTGCCCCCACTGCGCGGACTGGAACCGCGACGTGTTCCCCGCCTTCAAGGCCAAATATATCGACACCGGCAAGGCGCGCTATGTGCTCCGGGAAGCTCTGACCGGCGAGCCCTCCATCGCCGCCGCCGGCTTTCTGACCGCCCGCTGCGCCGGCAAGTACAAGTATTTCCAGGTGGCGGACGCAATCTATCGCGCCCAGCCGGAGATGTTCAATGGCGGCGATCCGCACGCCGTGCTGCTCAGAATCGCCCGCTCCGCCGGCCTCACTGACGCCCAGTTCGAGGCCTGCATCAAGGACGAGACGGCGCTCAACGCCCTAAACGCCCGTTGGGAGCATTACGTGAAGGACGACCACATCACCGGCACCCCGACCTACGTCATCAACGGCAAGGTCTATGACAAGGGCGAGATGACCCTCCCCGAAATGGACACGGCGATGGCCGGGGCGGCCGCGGGCGCCAAGGCGGCGGGGTGAACGCGCCCCGCGCCTTTGGGCCGCGCGCCCTTGGGCTGGGCGCCCTTCTGGCCGCCCTGGGGCTTTGGGTTGGCGTGGCCAGCGCGGCCCCGGCGGATCGTCTCGACGACATGGCCCTCGGCAGCGCCAAGGCGCCGGTGACGGTGATCGAATACGCCTCCCTGGGGTGTTCTCATTGCGCGACCTGGGCGCGTGAGGTGTTTCCGGCCTTCAAGGCCAAATACATCGACACCGGCAAGGCGCGGTTCGTGTTCCGCGAGATGCTCTACGGCGATCCCGCCTTGGCCGCCGCCGGCTCCCTCACCGCGCGGTGCGCCGGACGGGACCGGTATTTCCAGGTGGCGGACGCCGTCTTCGCCGCCCAGGCCCAGATCGCCCGCGACGGCGGCCCGACCGGAACCCTGGCCCATATCGCCGGGGACGCGGGTTTGACCCCGGCCCAATTCACCGCCTGCCTCCAGGACAAGGCGGCGCTCGCCGCCCTCCAGGCGCGGGCCGATCGTCATGAAAAACAGGACGGCATCACCGGCACCCCCACCTTCGTGATCGCCGGCCGCAAACTCGAGGGCGAACAGACGCTCGCCGAGCTCGCCGCCGCCGTCGCCGCCGCCCCGCGCCGCTAGGGAGAGCTCGAGAGCTAAGAGCCGTGCACTTTTCCAGGCTGCGCCTTTCGGGATTCAAGTCCTTCGTCGAGGCGGCGGATTTCCGCATCGAGCCTGGCCTGACCGGCGTGGTGGGTCCCAACGGCTGCGGCAAATCCAACATCCTGGAAGCCCTGCGCTGGGTGATGGGGGCCAATTCGGCCAAGGCCATGCGCGGCGAGGGCATGGACGACGTGATTTTTGCCGGCGCGGCCGGGCGGCCGGGCCGCAATCACGCCGAGGTCACCTTGACCGTCGACAACGCCGACAAGACCGCCCCGGCCGCCTTCAACGCCCATCCGGTGCTAGAGGTGGCCCGGCGGATCGATCGCGGCGAGGGCTCGACCTTTCGCGTCAACGGCGGCGAGGTTCGAGCGCGCGACGTGCAGTTGCTGTTCGCCGACGCCTCCACCGGGGCCAATTCCCCGGCCCTGGTGCGCCAGGGCCAGATCTCCGAGCTGATCGCCGCCAAGCCTCAGAACCGCCGGCGCATTCTCGAGGAGGCGGCCGGCGTATCGGGCCTGCACGGCCGGCGGCACGAGGCGGAGCTGCGGGTCGGCGCGGCCCAGGCCAACCTCGCCCGCCTGGACGATCTGGGCCGTGAACTGGAGGCGAGCCTCACCCGTCTGCGCCGCGAGGCGCGTCACGCCGCCAAATACAAGACTCTGGCGGCCGAAATTCGAAACCTCCACAGCGCCGTCCTCCAGACCCGCTGGGCCGACGCCCGCGCCGGCTTGGCTCGCCTGGAGGCCGAGGCCGCCCAGGGCGCGGCGGCGACCGAGCGCACCACCCGGACGGCGGCCCTGGCGGCCACGGCGGCGGCCGACGCCGGGGCGGCGATCCGGCCCCTGCGCGATGAAGAGACCGCGGCGGCCGCCGTGCTGCATCATCTGGCCATCGACAAGGACCGGCTGGAGCGGGCGGTCGAGGTCGCCGCGGCCGAGGCGCGGCGGCTGATCGCGGACCTCGAACGCCTGGACGCCGACGCGGCGCGCGAGGCTCAAGTTCTGGAGGACGCCGCCGCCGCCCTGGCCCGGGCGGGGGGCGAGATCGCCGGGGTCGAGTGCGAGATCGCCGCCGCCCCGGAGCGGGCGCCTGCCCTGGAAGAGGTGGCGAGGGCCGCCGAGGGCGGGCGCGCCCTGGCCGACGACGCCGTCGAGACCCTGGCCGGCCAAGTGGCGGCGGCCGAGGCGCGAGCCAGGGCCGGCGAGGCGCGGCTGGAAGAGGCGAAGGGCCGGCTGGCGCGCACCCTGCGCGCCCTGGCCCATGCCGAGGGCGAGCGCGCCGCCCTGGGTCCGCCCACCGATCCCAGGCTCGCCGAGGCCGGCGCGGCTCTGGCCGGCGCTGAAGGCGCCCTCGCCCAGGCGCGGCTAGCCCTGGAAGCGGCCGAAAGCGCCCACGCCCGGGCTGGCGAGGCGGAAGGCAAGGAGCGGGCCGCCGCCCGAGCGCTGGAGGACGAACTGGGCGGCCGGCTGACCGAAGCCCGCGGCTTGGCCCAGCTCGCCGCCGGGCCGGCCGGGGCCGGATATCCCTCGGCTCTGGACAGCGTCGTCGCCGAACCCGGCCTGGAGGCGGCCTTGGCGGCGGCCCTGGGCGACGACCTAAACGCGGCGCTGGATCGACGCGCCCCGGCCTTCTGGGGCGGGCGGACGGCGGCGGCGCCGGCGCCGGCCTGGCCGGCCGGGGCGACACCGCTCGCGCCCCTGATCGCCGCGCCCGAAGAGCTCGCCGCCCGCCTCGCCTTCACCGCCCTGGTGGCGCGGGCCGATGGACCGCGGCTGCAATGCGCGCTCATCCCCGGCGCGCGCCTGGTCTCCCGCGAGGGCGACCTGTGGCGCTGGGACGGCTTCACCGCCACGTCCGAAGCGCCCCGCCCGGCCCAGGTGCGGCTCGAACAGAAATCCCGACTGACCGCCCTGCGGGCGGAAATCGACCGCCTCGAGCCGGAGGCGGCGGCGGCCAGGGCGGCCCATGCCGCCGCCAGGCTTGCCGTGGAGGCGGCGGATAGCGCGGTGCGGGAGGCCCGCGCCGCCGCCCGGGCGGCCGAGATCGATCTGGCGCGGGCGCGGGAGGCGACCCAGCGCCTGGAGCGCGACGGGGCCCGCCGCGACGCCCAGGCCCAGTCCCTGGCCGAGACCATCGCCCGCTTCGAGGCCGAAGGCGCCGAGGCGCGGGCCGCCCTGGCCACCGCCCAGGCCGAGAGCGACGAGGCGGGGGCCGAGCCGGATCTCGCGCCGCGCCTGACGGGCTCGCGGGCAGAGGCGGCCGAGGCGCGGGAGGCGGCGTCGGCGGCCAGGGCGGCGCTGGAATTCGAGCTTCGCGAGCGCGCCGGGCGGACGGGGCGGCTGGAGCGGCTGCGCGCCGACCTCGCCGACTGGTCGGCCAGGGCCGAAGCGGCCCGTCGCCGGCAGGGCGCCCTGGCCGAGAGCCTCGCTCGGCTGGAGACCGGGTTGGCGGCGGCGCGGGCGGCGCCCAGCGCGGTGGAAGACCGGCGCGCCCGCCTCCTGGACGAACTGGCTGGCGCCGAGGCGCGCCGCGACACGGCCGCCGACGCCCTGGCCGGCGCCGAGACGGCGCGCGCGGAAGCCGACCGCGCGGCGCGCGCCGCCGACGCCGCGGCGGCCGATGCCAGGGAAGCGCGGGCCGGCGTGGCCGCCCGCCTGGAAGCGGCCCGCGAGCGTCTCGCCGAGCACGCCGACGCCCTGGCCGCCGCGACCGGCGTCGCCGTCGAGGCTCTGGAACGCCAACCGGCCGCGGGCGACCGGGGCGAGGACGCCGACGCCTCCGACGCCCGCCTGACCGTCCTGGAGCGCGAACGCGACGCCCTCGGCCCGGTCAATCTGATGGCCGAGGCGGACGCCGCCGAACTGGCCGCCCGCCTCCTCGCCCTCAACGCCGAGCGCGGCGACCTCTCCGGCGCCCTCAGCCGCCTGCGCGCCGCCATCGCCGAGCTGAACGCCGAGGGCCGCGATCGCCTGATGGCCGCCTTCACGGTCATCGACGGCCATTTCCGCGCCCTGTTCACCACCCTCTTTCAGGGCGGCCAGGCGGAACTGCGCCTGGTGGAATCGGAGGATCCGCTGGAGGCGGGCCTGGAGGTCTACGCCTGCCCGCCCGGCAAGCGGATGGCGGTGATGAGCCTGATGAGCGGCGGCGAGCAGGCGCTGACCGCCGTGGCCCTGATCTTCGCCGTCTTCCTGGCCAACCCGGCCCCGATCTGCTTC
>JBBRPN010000098.1:0-8406 GCA_038227925.1 Caulobacterales bacterium
GACGCGCTCATCAGCTTGGTGCCGGTGTTCTTGGGCCGGCCGAAGCTGGCAAACCAGTCGGCCCCGCGGCGCAGAATCTCCGGGACCACGGCGATGGATTCGACATTGTTGACCGTGGTCGGGCAGCCGTAGACGCCGGATCCGGCCGGGAACGGCGGCTTGAGGCGCGGCTGGCCCTTCTTGCCTTCCAGGCTTTCCAGCAGGGCCATTTCGTCGCCGCAGATGTAGGCCCCGCCGCCGTGGGTGAGGCGGATGTCGCAGTCCCAGCCGTTGAGGTTGTCCGCGCCGATCAGCCGGGCCTGGCGCGCCTCGGCCAGGGCGATCTCCATGTGTTCGCGCTCGCGGACATATTCGCCGCGGATATAGATGAAGCAGTCATGGGCGCGGATGGCGCGGCAGGCGACCAGGCAGCCCTCGATCAGGCGATGGGGGTCGAACCGCATGATCTCGCGGTCCTTGCAGGTGCCCGGCTCCGACTCGTCGGCGTTGAGCACCAGATAGTGCGGTCGCTCGCCCTCCTGCTTGGGCATGAAGGTCCATTTCAGGCCGGTGGAAAAGCCCGCCCCGCCGCGCCCGCGCAGGCCAGAGGCCTTGATCTGCTCGCACAGCCACTCGGGGCCCTGGGCGATCATCTCGGCCGTGCCGTTCCACACCCCACGCGCCCTCGCCCCCTCCAGGCGCCAGTCGTGCACGCCGTAGAGGTTGGTGAAGATGCGGTCCTTGTCCTGGAGAATGCCGGGCATCGGGCTAACCGTTGGCGTGGCGGGCGCGGCGGATGATGGAGAGGGCGAAGAGCGCCCAACCGAGGGCGACGATCGCCAGGCCGACCCAGATCGCCGCGTGGGGAAGGACCGGCGTGAATCGCGCCATGATCATCACCAGCGCGCCGACGAGGCAGGCGACGAAGCCGAGGTTGCGGATGGCGCGGTCGGACATATTCTTTAATCCTCCCCCATTTCATGGGGGAGGGGGACCGCGAAGCGGTGGAGGGGGCAAGCCACGCGCACCGGCTGGCCGTGTCGCGCGCCGCCCCGCTGACTAAAGACGGAGGCAGAATCGCGGCGGCCGCCCCCTCCACCCCTTCGGGGTCCCCCTCCCCCGCCTTGCGGAGGAGGACAAGAACCCGCGAACGCTGAAGCCTGCCCCCTCACGCCGCGACCCCTGGCAACACGATCTTCTTCGCCCGCGATCCATCATAGAGCGCCGGGTCGGTGAGGGTGAGGGGACCGCCTTCGGGGGCGCAGCCTTGACGGCCGATATAGGAGCCCGGCTCGGGATGCTGGCCGACGGCGAGATCGTCCAGGATGCCGGTGAGAGTCTCGACCGTCAGGTCTTCGTAATAATAGTCGTGGATGGCGACCATGGGGGCGTTGGCGCAGGCGCCCATGCATTCGACTTCCTCCCAGGAAAAGCGGCCGTCGGCCGAGCAATGGTCGCGCGGGCCGATCCGGGCTTCCAGCACGTTTTTCAGTTCCCCCGCCCCGCGCAGAGCGCAGGGCGTGGTGCCGCAGAGCTGGACGTGGGCGACCGAGCCCACCGGCTGGAGCTGGAACATGGTGTAGAAGGTGACGTTCTCGAACACCCGGATGACCGGCATGGAGAGCAGGTCGGCGACCACCCGCAGGGCCGGTTCGGGAACCCAGCCCTCCTGTTTCTGGACCAGCCACAGGAGCGGAATCACCGCCGACTGCTGGCGTCCCTCGGGGAACCTGGCCATCCAGCTCCGCGCTTCTTTCAGCTTCTCGGGCGTGAAGGCGAAAGCGGCCGGCTGATCCTTGGCGAGGCGGCGGACGCTCACCGGTCGATCTCTCCGAACACGATGTCGAGGGAGCCCAGGATGGCGGAGACGTCCGCCAGCATGTGGCCGCGGTTCATCCAGTCCATGGCCGCCAAGTGCGGAAAACCGGGGGCGCGGATCTTGCAGCGGTAGGGCTTGTTGGTCCCGTCGGCGATCAGATAGACGCCGAACTCGCCCTTGGGCGCCTCGACGCAGGCGTAAACCTCGCCGGCCGGCACATGGTAGCCCTCGCTGTAGAGCTTGAAGTGGTGGATCAGGGCTTCCATGGATTGCTTCATTTCACCCCGGCGCGGCGGCGTGACCTTGTGGTCATCGGAAAGCACCAGGCCGGGTGTTTTACGAAGCACCTCAATGCACTGGCGCATGATCTTCACCGACTGGCGCATCTCCTCGACGCGGCACAGGTATCGGTCGTAGCAGTCGCCGTGGACACCGAGCGGGATGTCGAAGTCGAACTCGTCGTAGCAGGCGTAGGGCTGGTTGCGGCGCAGGTCCCAGGCGACGCCGGAGCCGCGCAGCATCACCCCGGTGAAGGCCCAGGCCAGGGCTTGGTCGCGGCTGACCACGCCGATATCGACATTGCGCTGCTTGAAGATGCGGTTGCCGGTGATCAGCCCCTCGATGTCATCCAGGATCTTGGGGAACGCGATCGCCCAGGCGTCGATGTCCTCGATCAACGCCGGCGGCAGATCCTGGCGCACGCCGCCTGGGCGGAAATAGTTGGCGTGCAGGCGCGCGCCCGAGGCCCGCTCGTAGAACACCATCAGCTTCTCGCGTTCCTCGAATCCCCAGAATAGCGGCGTCATGGCGCCGACATCCACGGCCTGGGCGGTGACGTTGAGTAGATGATTGAGGATCCGCCCGATCTCCGAATAGAGCACCCGGATGAGTTGAGCGCGGCGCGGAACCTCCAGGCCCATCAGCCGCTCGATGGCCAGGACGAAGGCGTGCTCCTGGTTCATCGGCGCGACATAGTCGAGGCGGTCGAAATAGGGGGTGTTCTGGGTGTAGGGCCGCGCCTCGATCAGCTTTTCGGTGCCCCTGTGCAGCAGGCCTATGTGCGGATCGACCCGCTCCACCAACTCGCCGTCCAGCTCCAACACCAGACGAAGAACACCATGGGCGGCGGGATGTTGCGGGCCGAAGTTGATGTTGAACTTGCGGACCGGCGTCTCCGGCGTCGGCCCGGTTTCGGGGATATAGAGGGTGTCGCCGGCCGGGGCGTTGTCGCCGGTCATGGCGCGCCGCCTTCCTTTTCCTTGTCCGCCAGCTCGTAGGGATAGCCCTGCCCGGGCTTGGCGTAGGGCGCGCCCTCCCACGGCGAGAGGAAGTCCCAGTCGCGGAACTCCACTGATTTCACCGGCTCATAGACAACCCGTTTCAACTCGCCGTCGTAGCGGACCTCCACATAACCGGTCATCGGGAAGTCCTTGCGCATCGGGTGGCCATGGAAGCCATAGTCGGTGAGCAGGCGGCGAAGGTCCGGGTGGCCGGCGAAGAACACGCCATAGAGGTCGAAGGCCTCGCGCTCGAACCAGTCGGCGGAGGGGAAGACGCCGGTGACCGAGGGGACGGCGGTGTCCTCGTCGGTCTCCACCTTGACCCGGAGCCGGCGGTTCTTGATCATCGACAGCAGGTGATAGACCACGTCGAAGCGCAGGGGGCGCTGGGGATAGTCGGCGCCGCAGAGGTCGATGAGCTGGGAAAAGCGCAGCTCGGCGTGGTCGCGCAGGAAGGTGAGGACATCGACGATGCGGTGAGCCGGGGCGGTGAGCGTGAGTTCGCCATGGGCCACGGCGTAGCCGCCGACCGCACCGGCGCTGTCGGCCACGACCCGTTCGCCCAGGGCGGTCAGTTCCTCGTCGGAAACCCGCCAGATCATCGCTCGATCGTCCCGGTGCGACGGATCTTCTTCTGCAACTGCAGGAGGCCATAGACCAGAGCCTCGGCGGTGGGCGGGCAGCCGGGCACGTAGATGTCCACCGGCACGATGCGGTCGCAGCCGCGCACCACCGAATAGCTGAAATAATAGTAGCCGCCGCCGTTGGCGCAGCTTCCCATGGAGATGACGTAGCGCGGCTCGGGCATCTGGTCGTAGACCTTGCGCAGGGCCGGGGCCATCTTGTTGGTCAGGGTGCCGGCCACGATCATCAGGTCCGACTGTCGCGGGCTGCCGCGGGGAGCGATTCCGAAACGCTCGATGTCGTAGCGTGGGGTGATCGCGTGCATCATCTCGATGGCGCAGCAGGCCAGGCCGAAGCTCATCGGCATCAGCGAGCCGGCTCGCGCCCAGGCGATCAGGTCGTCGGCGGCGGCGACGATGAAGCCCTTGTCGGCCAGGGGGCCGGCGATGCCGTCGAAATAGGGGTCGTGGGCGCGGGGGTCGTAGCCTTCGACCCCGGCGCAGGCGGCGGTGAGCGCGGCCGGTTTGGGGGGGACGATCACTCCCATTCCAGGGCCCCCTTCTTCCACTCGTAGACGAAGCCGACGGTGAGGACGCCCAGGAAACTCATCATGCTCCAGAAGGCGAACTGCCCCGTGGCGTGCGGCAGCTTCATCAGCGCCACCGCCCAGGGAAACAGAAAGGCCACCTCCAGATCGAAGATGATGAACAGGATGGCGACCAGATAGAATCGCACGTCGAACTTCATCCGCGCGTCGTCGAAGGCGTTGAAGCCGCACTCGTAGGACGAGGTCTTTTCCGCGTCGGGGGCGCCGGGCGCGACGATGGCGGCGGCCAGGATGAAGGCCACACCCAGGGCGCCCGCGATGGCGAAGAAGAACACGATCGGCAGATACAGGAGCAGGAAGGCGTTCATGGAAGGCCCAAAGGTGGGTGGCGTCGGGCGGTCTTCTAGACCATGGGCGCGGGAGGTTCAAACGGCGGTGGGTCACCTGAACTCGGCGTCAGGGTCGCGCCGGCGACCTCAGGACGCGGCGCGGATGAAGAACATCGCCCACAAGGCGGCGAGGGCCACATTGGCGGCGGCGAAGGCGCTCAGGCGGTGGAAGACGTTGTTGTAGGTCAGATGGATAAGGCTATGCAGAACGCGAAGGGCCACGAACGCCCAGGCGGTCCACACGACGGCGCCGCCCACGCGGTGGGTCACGTAGAACATCAGGCAGACCGGGAAGAACAGGGTCGGCAGTTCGAGCAGGTTCATGTAGTTGCGATTAGGGATCGAGACTTGCGGCGGCACGGCGACCGATTCGCCCAGCTTGAAATCCTCGGCGGTCACCTGGCCGGCGAAGGCGGCCCGAAAGCGCCGGATGGGGACCAGCAGCAGGACCGCGAAGGTCAGCAGAGCCATCGCGCCCATGGGCGCGAAGATGAGAGTCTGGTTCATACGCACCCCCGGCGGCGTCAAGATTCGTTTCTAGCGAAGGGCGCGGCGCCTCGCAACGGCGCGGGCGCCCGTCCCGTCACCCCAGGGCGCCGTCCAGCCAGGCGATCAGGTCGCCTTCCACCTCATCGCGGCAGGTCTCGTTGAAGAGTTCGTGGCGGGCGCCGGGATAGACGCGGTGGTCGATCTCGGTGAGGCCGGCGGCCTCCCAGCCGGCGATCAGGGCGCGGGCGAAGGCCTGGTCCGGGCCGGTCACCGGATCGCGGCCGCCGGAGAGGACGAGGATCGGCAGGTCCGGGCGCACACTCGCCAGGCGAGGGTCGCGCCTCGCCCCGGCCGCCAGGGCGAACATCGAGGCGGTAGACGCCTCGCCCACCGCGAAGCCGCACAGAGGGTCGGCGATATAGGCGTCCACCCGCGCCTTGTCGCGGCTGAGCCAGTCAAAAGGCGTGCGGGCCGGCGCGAAGGCCGCGTTCAGGGCCTCCAGGCCGACCGGGGCGCCGGAAGCCAGCATGGCCTCCAGCAGCGCATCCAAGGCCGCGGTTCCGGAAAGAACGAGAGCGCCCAGGTCGCGCCCGTGTTCCAGCAGATAGAGCTGGGCGGCGAAGGAGCCCATGCTGTGGCCGAGGAGGGCCAGGGGCGCGCCGGGCGTCTCACGTTTGGCCGCGGCCGTCAGGGCGGCCATGTCATCGACCAGGGCCTGAAAGCCCCGGGGGCCGAAATCGCCCAGGCCGTGGACCGCCGCCGAGGCGCCGTGGCCGCGATGGTCGGCGCCCCAGACGGCGTAGCCGGCCCCGGTCAGGGCGCCGGTCAGGCCGGCGTAGCGGCCGAAGTGCTCGGCCATGCCGTGGGCGATCTGGACGATCCCCTTGACCGCGCCCGACGGCGGCGATCGGTAGGCGGCCAGGGCGACGCCGTCCGACCCCTGGAGGTCGAACCGGTGGATGGCGGGCATCATGGAGCCTCCTGGCGGAATGTGGCACGCTCACCATAGCGGTCGCGCGGGCGCGCGGAAACGGCCGGGGCCTCTCGACCCGCCAAGGCGGATCGCGGGGGCCGCATTGGACCGATGACGGCGGGCTGGGGACGTGCCATGGTGGGATTCGCATCTGGGCCAAAACCATTGTCGCATCCGCATATCAAGGCGTCGCGAGCTTCAGCCTATCGGGGGTCGGTCGTCGCCGCCCTCGCCCTGGCCGCCATCGCCCTCACCGCCTGCGGTCAGCGCCAAAGGCCGCCGACGCCGGCCCCCGCTCCGATTGTCGCCGCCGCGCCGGGCGCCGCGCCTCCACCGGCGGCCAGCTATACCCTCATCATCACCTGGCTGCCCACCGACCAGTCGCCCTCGACCAGCCAGACGGTCTTCCACGACGCCGCCGCCTGCGAGCGGGGCCGCCAGGCCGCCCTGGCCGAAGGCCAGCGGCTGGCCTCGGACGCCGCCGCCGCCTTCGCGACCGCCAGCGCCCAGTACGCGGCCACCGCACACCGTTATGTCGGGGAGACGGCGATCGGCGCGACGGATGCGCCGCCGGTCATGGCCGCCGTTCCCAAGGTCACCGCCCTCTGCGCCGGTTCGTGAGTGCCCGCCCCGCGCGGTTGACGCGGCGGGCGCCTGGACCTATCAGAGCCGCTCGCTTCGCCGGTCCCGTCGAGGGTGGCGCGGGCGGACGCGGGTGTAGCTCAGTTGGTTAGAGCGCCGGCCTGTCACGCCGGAGGTCGCCGGTTCAAGTCCGGTCACTCGCGCCATCTCTACTTCGGCGCGACCCTGACCGGCAGGGGCATGTTGCAGACATCGAGGCGGCCGGCCGGGACCTTGTACCAGGCGTCCTGGCGGAAGCGGCGGTTCCGCAGCAGGGCGGCGAAGGCGGCGGTGTCGGTGCGCAGGGCCTGGAGATTGCGGCGCTCGGCCGCCGGCAGGTCGGCGGCCAGCTTGATGGAGACGATGGGGATTCGCTCGCCGGGCGTTTCGTAGAACCCCAGATCGCCGGTCCCGCGCGGCAGCGACGAGAGCAGCTCCATCCCGCTCACCACCCGGCCGACCAGGGTGACATTGCGGTCGAGTTGGCGCAGGCCGTTGCCGATGACGGCGTAGAGTTCGGTCCCGCCGCCGCTGTCGGCGCCGTTGTCTCGGCCGGCTCCGACCATGCCGTAGCAGTGGGTGAGCCAGGTCGCGCCGGTCTTGGGATCGCGCGCCGCCGGGAAGCCGTCGGTGAAGCCGGTTCGCGGCGCATAGGTGTCGGGATCGGGGAGCGGCGTGAACGGCAAGGTCCCGTCATAGGCGCGGGTGAATTCCGCTTGAAGGGTCCGTTTGGCCGCGCCCACCGAACGCTTGCCGTCCGGGTCGGCCCACTGGACGACATAGCTGTCCTGAACCCGCACGATGGCCAGCCCGTCGAAATAGCCCTGGCGAACCAGCGCCTTGATGTTGGCGACGTGACGGGGCGCGAAGGCGGGCGCCAGCTCGATGACCGCCGCGCCCTTGGCGAGGCGCAGATAGAGGGTGTTTGCCGGATCGATGGTCCGCCAGTCGGACGCGGGCGAGGCGGCGAGGATCTGGGCCATGGACGAGGGCGTCCCGGCGCTGGCCTCGGCGCGGGCCGCCTGGGCAAGCGCCCCCGGCGGCGCGGCCTGGGCGAAGGCCAGGGCGGCGACGACCAGGGCTGGGCGGGCGATCGAGAGCATGGGTCGGCGCTCTTTCCCCCGCGGAGGGCGTCGCGATTGCCTCGAGAGCCGACCCGAATCCCACATCCATTGGCGCCCAGGCAAGTCCGCCTAGAACGCCGCCTCGGTGTTGGGCGTGCCCAGGCCGGTGGGGCCGTCGTATCCGACCCCGGCGTGGCACCAGTAGGAGAAGGGGCAAGTCCCGTTGCTGCCCGAGGTGACGTCGTTGAGGTTGGCGATGTGGCTGTAGGGATTGGCGCCGTAGTTCACCGGGCCGCCGTTAGCGCCGTAGACGCCGCCGATCAGCGGGGCGGCGACGCTGGTGCCGCCGAACACCAGCCACGCGGATCTCTTTCGGCTGCTCGGCCCGTAGACGGCCACGCCGGTGGCCGGATCGGCCACCGCCGAGACGTCGGCTTCCATGCGCATGGCGCAGGACAGGTCGCTCTGCCACGCCGGCTTGGTGTAGAAGATGCTGCAGCCGCTGCCGGCCCCGGACCACACCGTTTCGCCCCAGCCGCGGGCGCTGCCGTCTCTGACCAGGTGGGTGCCGCCGACCGCGATCACGTGCGCCGAGGTGGCCGGGAACTGCGCGCCGTAGCC
>JBBRPN010000099.1:0-8307 GCA_038227925.1 Caulobacterales bacterium
AGGCGTCCATCGCCCCCTCGGTCTTGCCGGCGCCGACCAGGGTGTGCATCTCGTCGATGAAGAGGATGATCGAGCCTTCGGCGGCGATCACTTCGCCCAGCACCGCCTTCAGCCTCTCCTCGAATTCGCCGCGATATTTCGCCCCGGCGATCAGCGATCCCATGTCCAGCGCCAGCAGCTTCTTGTCCTTGAGACTCTCGGGCACATCGCCGTTGACGATGCGCTGGGCCAGGCCCTCGACGATGGCGGTCTTGCCGACCCCCGGCTTGCCGATCAGCACCGGGTTGTTCTTGGTGCGCCGGGCCAGAACCTGGATCGTGCGGCGGATTTCCTCGTCGCGGCCGATCACCGGATCGAGCTTCTGGTCGCGGGCCGACTGGGTGAGGTCGCGGGCGTAGCGCTTGAGGGCGTCGTAGCCCTCCTCGGCCGAGGCGCTGTCGGCGGTGCGTCCCTTACGCAGAACCTTGGCCGCCTCCTCCAGGCCTTTGGCTGTGGCCCCGGCCCCGGCGAGCGCCTTGGCGGCGTCGCCGCCCTCTTTCGCCAGGGCTATGAGCAGGTGTTCGGTGGTGACGAAGGCGTCGCCGGCGGCCTTGGCCCCCTCCTCGGCGGCGGCGAACACGCGCGCCATGTCCGGCTTCATGTAGAGTTGGCCGCTTCCGCCTTCGACCTTGGGCGTCTTGGCCAGCAGGGCTTCCGTCGCCTGATCGGCGGCGTCCGGCCGTCCGCCGGCGCTTTGAATCAGGGCGCGACTCAGACCGTCCTTTTCTTCCAGAAGCACCTTCAACAGATGCTCGGGTCCAAGTTGCTGGTGGCGCCGGGCCAGAGCCAGGGACTGGGCCGACTGGACCGCCTGTTTGGCGCGATCCGAATAGAGATCGATGTTCATGGATTTCCTTGCAAAGGCGGCGGCTGGCAGCGGATGTAGGTGTGTCTCGAATGCAACACAAGAGGGCGGTTCGGCCCACGGCGGGCTGTCGCCGCCGGCTTCACGGGCGATTCAGCTTGCCGCGTCCATCGTGGCCTCCAGATTGGAAGGCGGCCGGCGAACCCTAGGTTCGATCCGGCGTTGGAGCCATGAAGCAAGTGCGAGCGGCGGGAGACAGGCGCGTGGCGGCGAGGAGACCCCAGGGGATATTGGCCCTCTTCTGGGCCTGCCTGGAGTCGGCGGCCAGCGGGCGCACCGAACATCGGCCGACTTCGGATGCCTACCCGGACACCGTGGTGCGCCGGATCGCCTTCACCGCCGGCGGCGGTTTCGGTTGGCGGCTTTCCGCCTTGACGACGCCGCGCACCCGGCCGGCGCCGTGGAAGATCGTGGTGATCACCGGCGCGCCCTCGTGGGCCGAATACTGGGCGCCGGCCCTCGCCGCCCTGCCTCAGGATCGTGAGATGATCGTCGTCGATCGCCCCGGTTTCGCCGCCAGCGAACCGGCGGACTGCGTGCTGGATATCCGCGATCAGGCTCGCGCCCTCGCCCCCCTCCTCGAAGCGGCGCGGGGCCAGAGGATTCTTCTGGTAGGCCAGTCGTACGGGGCGGCCATCGCCAGCCTGATGGCGGCGGCCAGGCCCCGGCGGGTCGCGGCGGTGGTGCTGCTCTCCAGCTATCTGGGGGAGCCCGGCCCCACCGCCCGGTGGCTGGTCGGCGTCGGGTCGCGATTCCTCAATCTGATCCCCCGCGATCTGCGCAACGCGGTGATGGAGGTCAGCCACCAACCGCCGCAGATGGCGCACATGCGCGAGGCCCTGGCCCGCCTGTGCGCGCCGGTGCATGTGATCCACGGTGAGATGGACGATTTCGCGCCGATCGAAACGGCCAGCGCCTTCGCCGACGGGATTCGGACGCGGCGGCCGGTGCGCTTTCAGCGCGTGGCCGGCGCGAATCACTTCCTCAACGACGGGCCCGTCGAGACTCTGCTGGCCTGCCTCGAGGCCTGCATCCAGGCCGCCGAACCGGCGCCGGCGAGGCGCTGGCCGAACTGGCCTAGGATCGCCAGCGGGGCGGGCCGAGCGTCGCTGAACCAGGTCCCAATCGGCGCCTGACGCCGATCAGGCGTAGCCGGACGGGAGCGGCGCTGTTTAATCCTCAGCCGACGCGGGCGCCGGCGCGGCGTCGGCGCCTTCAAAGGTGCTGGGCGCGCGGCGGCGGCGAGGACGGCGGCTTTCTCCGGACGCCTCGTCCCTCGGTTCGGCCGGACGTACCTGCAGGAAGGCGGGGGCGTGATTCACCTCGCCGTCGTCGGCGCGCAGCATCTGCGCCGATTCTGGGGACGGCTGGCCGGTGAGCGGCGTCGCCTCCGGCTCCACGACCGTCAGAGGATCGCGTTCCGGCCGATCCTGGCGCTCGAAGCGCGGGCGGTCGTCGCGGGCTTGCCCGGCGCGTTCATCGCGAACGGGGCGGGCCGACCGGTCGTTCTGGAATCGATCGCTCCCCGATCTATCGCTCCCCGATCGCTCGCCAACCGATCGCTCGTTCGAGCCGCGCCCGTTCGCTCCCCGATCGTTCGCCCCCCGATCGTTCTGGGCTCGGTCATTGGCCCAGCGCTCATTGCGCGGCGTCTCGCCCCGGACGCGGTCGTCGCGTGGCCTCTGCTCGTCTTGCCGATAGTCTTCGCGTGGGCGCTCGTCGCGCCGGTATTCCGGCCGTTCCTGGCGTTCGCCGCTCCCTTCGCCCCCGTTTTCGGCCTCCGTTTCGGGCTCCGCCGGCTCGCCGGCGCCGCTCTCGTCCTCGAAGTCCATATCGTAGCCGGAGACGAACTGGTCGCGGCCTATGATCTCGGTCAAGGGCCGTTGAGGCTGCATCACCCGCATGACCCGGAAATAGTGTTCGGCGTGCTGTAGATGGTTCTCCGCCAGGACGCGGTCGCCGGCGGTGTGGGCGTCGCGGGCCAGCTGCTGGTATTTCTCGTAGACATGCTGGGCGGCGCCGCGAACCTTGACCCCCTCCGGCCCGTTGGAATCGAAGGCCCGATTGGTGTTGTGCTGCGGCTTGCCGCCGCCGGCCCCGCCGCCGCTATTTCGACTGCGTCCGCGTTGACGCTTCATACCTTTGAAATCTCTCATGCTTTTTTGACCTGTTGCCGGCCGCCCTGTCGCTGGCGATCATTGAGATCCCAGGCGGTTCGCGGGTTCGTTTGGACGGGCCCTGCCGCCCGTAAAGGTTCTCAAGAAACGTTTGGTTCCCCGTCTCCGCCTCGAGGCAAAGGACGCGCATTCGCGAGGATTTCGTCACCGCGCTCCCGGCGGGGCCGTGCGCCCGGCCCAACTTGGACCAAGCGCCCCAACTCCATTGTCCGGCGACCTGGGTGGAGACATCCCTGCTCTAGCCTGTCCAGCGACTTTATCCAAGGGCTTTCTTGGATCCGGCCACCACCCGGTCGCGGCCGGCCAGGTCGCGCGTCGCCCGCAGGCTGTCCGCGCCGGCTTGCCGGAATAGGTCTTCCACGGCGCCCCGTTGGCCGGCGCCGATCTCCACCGCGAAAGCCCCCCCCGGCCGCAGAACCCGCAGGATTTGCGGGGCGAGGGCGCGGTAGGCGGCCAGGCCGTCGGCGCCGCCGTCGAGCGCCAGCCGCGGTTCGTGGTCGCGAACCTCCGGCGCCAGGGCCGCCAGATCGCCGGTCGCGACGTAGGGGGGATTGGAAACCACCAGATCAAAAGTGTCGGCGGCCAGACCGCTGGTCCAATCTCCGCGCAACAGGGCTACCCGCCCCGCCAAGCCCAGATTGGCGGCGTTTTCGCGCGCCACCGCAAGAGCCTCTTCCGACACGTCCACGCCCAGGCCGAGGGCGTGAGGCCGCTCGGCCAAAATGGCCAGCAGGATCGCCCCCGACCCGACCCCCAGGTCGAGCACGGAAATTCGGCGCTCGGCGGGAATGTCCGGCAACACCGCATCGAGAAGGGTTTCGGTATCGGGCCTGGGCGTCAGCACATCCGGCGTCACCCGCAGCATGATCTTCCAGAAACCCTTGACGCCCAGAATGTGGCTGATCGGCTCGCGCCGCTCACGTCGGGTCAGATAGTCGTCCAGAACGCGCGCCTGATCGGCGGTGAGGGCCCGATAAGGATCGGCGATGATTTCGGCGCGGCTGGCCCCGGCCGCCGCCTCGACGAGCAGCCGCGCGTCGATGACGGGCCCTTCCACCCCCGCCGCCGCGAGCCGCTCTCTGGCCCGCGTCCAGGCGGAGACGAGGGTGGTCAATGGGCGCCTAGGCTCGCACGCCGGTGAGCGGCGAGGAGCCGAAGGCGCCGGCCTTGACGCTGCCGGTCATGGCGTCGCCGTCCACGGCGACCGTGAACTCCAGCGTCATCGGAAACGGCGAGGTGATCGACGCCGACCAGGAAAGGTTGTTCCCATCGACCTTGCCGGAGATGTCCTGGGCGCCCATCCGCCCCTCCATCTTGCCGGTGAAGGTGGCGCCGCTGGTGGCGATGCTGAGCGTGCCTTCCTGCACACCCATGGGTGAATTGACAGTCGTCTTCCAATTGCCGTCGGCGGACATTTAGGTTTCTCCCGTGAAGAGTGGACGCAAAGCTAATCAGCGCTTCGCGGCGGGTGCAAGCGCGGGAAAGGCCTCTGTCCGCTTATTCGGCGGCGTGGAGCGCGTCGGAGGATCGAGCCGCTGCCTCGGCCGCTTCGATCTGCGCCGCGCGCGCCTCCACAAGCTCCACGATGTGATCGACCATCCCGTCGTTGGCCAGCTTGTGATCGGTCTTGCCGGCCACATAGATCATCCCCGAGCCCGCGCCGCCGCCGGTGAAGCCGATATCGGTCATCAGAGCCTCGCCGGGGCCGTTGACCACGCAGCCGATGATCGAGAGGCTCATGGGAGCGGAGATGTGCTTGAGGCGCTCTTCCAGCGCGTTCACCGTCTCGATGACGTTGAAGCCCTGCCGGGCGCACGAGGGACAGGCGATGATGTTGACGCCGCGGTGGCGCAGGCCAAGCGATTTGAGGATATCGAAGCCCGCCTTGATCTCCTCCACCGGGTCGGCGGCGAGGGAGACGCGGATGGTGTCGCCGATCCCGGCCCAAAGCAGGCCGCCCATGCCGATGGCCGACTTGATCGTGCCCGATCGCAGGGCGCCGGCCTCGGTGACCCCCAGGTGCAGGGGGCAGTCGATGGCTTCGGAGAGCATCTGATAGGCGGCCACGGTCATGAATACGTCCGACGCCTTCACGCTGATCTTGAATTCGTGAAAATCGTGATCCTGCAGGATGCGGGCATGGCCGAGCGCGCTTTCGACCATGGCTTGCGGGCAAGGCTCGCCGTAGCGTTCCAACAATTCGCGCTCCAGCGAGCCGGCGTTGACGCCGATGCGCATGGAGCAGCCGTGGTCGCGGGCGGCCTGGATGACCTCGCGCACCCGCGCCGGCGAGCCGATATTGCCGGGATTGATCCGCAGGCAGGCCGCGCCCGCCTTCGCCGCCTCGATGCCACGCTTGTAGTGGAAGTGGATGTCGGCCACCAAAGGGACGCGCGCCGCCTTGGCGATGGTCTTGAAGGCGGCGGTGGCGTCCTCGTCCGGGCACGAAACGCGCACGATGTCGGCCCCGGCCTCCTCGAGCTCACGAATCTGGGCGATGGTCGCCGCCGCGTCGCCGGTAATGGTGTTGGTCATCGATTGTACGGTGATCGGCGCGTCGCCGCCCACCGGCACCGCGCCGACATGAATCTGCCGCGACTTGCGACGGTCGATGGAGCGCCAGGGGCGCAGGCGGGTGTGGTCTTGCACGGTCATATGGTCGTGAAGATAGGGCCTAAACCGCTCGCTCCCAAGCGCGATCTTAAGATTCCATTCAGCCGCCGAGACTGGAGAGGGGCGTCTGGGCATCGGTGAGCGGGCCGCGGGAGACGCCGCCGGCGAACACCTCCACCGAGGCGGGGTTGCTGACATCGACGGTCAGGCCGGCCGCGGCGGGCGCCCGCCAGGCCTCACCGGCCGTCAGTTGGCGGGCGAAATAGACCGCGCCGCCCGTCCCGCGCACGATCAGGGAGGCGGGTTTGCGGGCCTGCAGGATCACCCCGGAACCGGGGGCGACGGCGCCATAGATTGTCCCGGAGGCGACGAACGGCCTGCCCACCGTCTCGACCGTGGCGAGAGGGCTGGCGACAGCGCCGTCGACGGCCGTCGCCGGCGGCAAACCAGGCGTCTCATAGGCCGGGGGCGCCGCGGCTTCCGGCGGGGCGGGTAGGGGGGCGCCCAGATGCGCCGGCCCCGTGATCGCCGGGATCCTCGGCGCCGGCGCGCCGACGGCGGCGGCGTTCGCGCGGTGTGGCGCGCCGCCGGCGCGACGGGCGATGTTCCACGTCATGAACCCGCTCAGCACGAGAAAGGCCAGGACGGCGCTCCATGCGAAGCGATGGCGGCTTTGCAGGTGCAGGCCGCCTGGCGGTCGCAGAGCGTCATCGGCTCGCGGCGCCTCGGCGCGGAAGCGGGCCACCACCGCCTCGGGCTCGAGGCCAAGCGATCGAGCGTAGGCGCGCACGAAGCCCACCGCGAACGGGCGGGAGGGGAGAGCCTCCAAGTCGAACCTTTCGAGGGCGGCGATGTGGGCGGCCCGAACGCGGGTCGCCTGGGCGATATCCTCGGCGGCGAGGCCAAGGGTCTCGCGCGCCGCGCGCAGGGCCGCGCCGACATTGCCGCCTTGCGCCAGGACGATCCTTGCCGGTCGCAGGGGCGCGAGACCGTCATTCACCCGCGAGGGGCTTTGAGCGTCCGCGACCGAGTCGGTGTCCAACGGCATCGCTACTCCCACCCCGGCTTGGGCCCGCCGCGGGCGGCCATGCGCCCATGAAGTAGAGTCTGGGCGCGCGCCGTCAAGTGCGGCTATCGAAAGGCGCGGTGTTTCGCGAATTCAACGGCCTAAACCGCGACGCCCAGTTTTCTGACCAGGGCCTCGATTTCGCCGCGCATCGATCCGGCGGTGCTTTTGAGCAGGCCGTCGATGGCTCGGCGCGCCGCCTCGCGATCGCAGGACAGCACCATCTGTTTGACCGGCCCGATCCCGGCCGGCGGCATGGAGAGCCGCTCGAAGCCCAGGGCCAGCAGGACGAACGCCTCGAGCGGCCGGCCGGCCATCTCGCCGCAAACCGAAACCGGCGTGCCGGTCTGGGCGCAGGCCTCCCAGATCGCCTTGAGCGCCCGCAGCGCGGGGGTGGACAGGGGGTCGTAGCGATCGGAGACACGCGGATTTCCCCGATCGGCGGCGAACAGATACTGCATCAGGTCGTTGGTCCCCACCGACACGAAATCGGTCAGCGGCAGCAGGGCGTCCAGATGCCATAGCAGCGACGGCGCCTCGACCATGGCGCCCACCTCCAGCCGCGAGGGGGCGGGGCGGCCGCGGCGCAGAGTCCAAGCGATCTCTCGATCGACCAGCGCGCGGGCGGCGCGAAACTCCTCGATGCTGGCGACCAGGGGAAACATCACCCGCAAAGGCCGGCCCGCCACCGCCGCGATCAGGGCGCGGAGTTGCATCCGAAGAAGGCCGGGGCGATCCAGGCCCATGCGCACCGCCCGCCAGCCGAGGGCCGGGTTGTCTTCCCGCTCGGCCTGCAGATAGGGAAGAACCTTGTCGCCGCCGAGATCCAGGGTGCGGAAGGTCACCGGTCGATCACCCGCCACCTCCAGAACCCGCGCATAGAGAGCCGCCTGGGCGCCCTGGCGTGGCAGATCCTCCGCAACCATGAACTGGAATTCGGTCCGGAAGAGGCCGATCCCCTCCGCGCCGGTTTCGGCCAGATTGTCGAGATCGACCGCCAGGCCGGCGTTCATCAGAAGGGTGATCTTGACGCCGTCGCGGGTGAACGCCGGGGTGTCGCGCAGCCTCGCGAAGCCAGCCCGCTTTTCGGCGCGCAGGCCGATGCGCGCGGTGACCGCCTTCACCACGTCGGGACGGGGGCGCAGATAGGCTTCGCCGACCTCGGCATCGACGACGACGGGATCGCCCTCGTTGACCCGGTCGCGCAGCCCCGCGAGGCGACCGACGCAGGGAATGTCGAGCGCCCGCGCCACGATGGCCGCGTGGCTGGCCGACGAGCCTTCCTCCAGAAGCAGGCCCCGCAGCCGCGCCCGGTCGTATTCCAGCAGATCGGCCGGCCCAAGGTTGCGGGCGATCACGATCGCGTTGTCGGGCAGGCGGCGCCCCTTGCCGCCGTCGCCGGTCAAATGGCGCAAAAGCCGGTCGTTGAGATCCTCGAGGTCGTGGACCCGCTCGCGAAGATAGGGATCGCGCGCCTGGCCCAGGCCCGCCCGGTGCTCGGAACGCACCCGCTCCACCGCCGCCTCGGCGGTGAGGCCCGAATGCAC
>JBBRPN010000100.1:0-8040 GCA_038227925.1 Caulobacterales bacterium
GCGTCCTACCCCTTTCCGAACATGAAGGAAAATTTATTGCATTGCAAAAGTTTAATATCGATAAACAATAATTAAGTTGATCGAAAAACGATGCGGTCCTATTCAGGGATCACACAAGGACGGCGACGGGCCGCCCGCATGAAGCCGAAAACACCGCCTTCATGTTGCACTGCACAAGGAGATTTAGAGATGACCGCCACCCACATGATCAACATCGTCGACCGTTTCGCCCTCAGCCTGATGAACACCCTGGTGCTGGTCGGCCTGCCCCTGGTCGCCGCCGGCCTTCTGGCCCAATCGTTCTAGGACCGATGCGCTTTCATGCGCGCTCGGTTCAGGGCATCCTCACCGCCGCCTGAAGGCCTTGGCCTTGGGCGGCGGTCTTGTTTGGCTGGGAGGGGAAGTCCATGCGCGCCTTGGGGCCCGGCTCGGTATCGAGCTTTCTGAAAGTCATTCTCGATGTCTTCCACTTCGTGCTCTGGGTGTCGGTGGCCGGCGTGGCCGTGGCCATCGTGGGCGTCCTCCTGCTGAGTTTTCGCCCCGAGCTTCTCGGCAGCCAGATCACCATAGACAAACTGCGCATCGAGGGACCGTGGCTCGGCCCCATGGCCGCCGCGACCCTGCTGGGGATCGGCCTCTATCTCGCCGGGGCCATCGTCATCGTCGGGCGCCTGCGCCGCATCTTTCAGACCCTGATCGCCGGCGATCCGTTTCACCCCGATAATGTGCGGCGCCTGCGCATCATCGGGGGCGCCCTCGCCGTCCTCGAGCTGGGGCGCTACGCCGCCGCCGGCCTGACCCACATGATCTTCCATGGCCGCGTCCATGTCGGCGGGGGGGTGAGCTTCACCACCTGGTTCGCCGTGTTGGTGATCGTGGTGTTGGCCGAGATCTTTCGCGAGGGCGCGCGCCTGCGCGGCGAGGCGGAGCTGACGATCTAGGCCATGCCCATCCGCGTCCGCCTCGACCGCCTCTTGCTGGAGCGACGCATGTCGCTCACCGAACTGGCCGACCGGGTTGGCGTGACCATCGCCAATCTGTCAATCCTAAAGACCGGCAAGGCCCGCGCCATCCGCTTCTCCACCCTGGGGGCACTGTGCCGCGAACTGGACTGTCAGCCCGGCGACCTGGTGGTGTTCGAACCCGGCCCGCCGAACGACCCGGACGAGGATGGGTTGGAGGGGTAGGGGGCTGGTCAAGGATCTGGGAGACGGAGCGGAGGATGTCTAAGCGGGGCGTTGCTCGGACGCGCGTGCCCAGCCGATCTGGAGAGACTTGGGGCGGAGGCGCGCGCGCCATGCGGATTGAAAAACACATTCTCCACCGGGATGTCGAACGCGGCGGCGATGCGAAAGGCGAGATCGAGCGAGGGATCGTGCCGTTCGGTCTCCAACGCCACGATGGCGTAGCGCGAAACGCCCACGCAGGCGCTAAGCTGCTCCTGCGTCCAGCCGCGTTCGGCGCGAAGCGCCTTGAGGCGGCTTTTCAAGGTTTCGACCCCTTGATCACGGGCGTGACCAGCCCGAACAGGCCCCAAACCAGCGGATAGAGAAGCCAGGTTGGTAGATGCGGAGCGCCGACAAGTTCGGCTCCGCTCCATGCGGTCGCAAACAGGACGGCCAGGGCGCCGGCCGCGAGCATGCGCTTGGCGAAGAGCCCCCTCACAAACTCGTCCTGAGCGGCGACGAGGCGATAGGCGGTATAGAATTGGGCGGCGGCGATGACGGCCGGTATGAGAGCCAGTCCCACAAGCGCCGCCCTCGGCCAGCCTGCGGTTCGCCCGTGCAGCACGCCTACGAGGGCGGCGAGGAAGAGCAACCAGCCGCCTGTGGCGCCCAAGGCATAGCGCCAGCCGCCGGGCCAAGGTGGATTCATGTCAGGACTCCCTTTGTTAGGTTAGGCGTACCTAACATGGTGAGAATGATAGGTCAACCTCACACCAAAAAGTGTCAGGACGGTATTTGGCGGGTGGCGCCTATCCGCCGACCGCCGCCTTCTGCATCTCGACCAGGGTCGCGATCCCCTGTCGCGCCAGTCCGAACAGCGCCTCGAATTCGCCCTGGGAAAAGCCGCGCTTTTCGCCGGTGGCCTGGATTTCGACGATGTCGCCGGCCCCGGTGAGGACGAAGTTGGCGTCGGCCTCGGCGTTGCTGTCCTCTTCGTAGTCGAGGTCGAGGACCGGGGTTCCTTCGAAGAGCCCGCAGGAAACCGCCGCCACATGGTCCAGGATCGGCTCGCGGGCGATCACTTCCTCCTCCATCAGATGGCGGGTGGCGAGCTTGAGGGCCACCCAGGCGCCGGTGATGGCGGCGGTGCGGGTGCCGCCGTCGGCCTGGATGACGTCGCAGTCCAGGGTGATCTGCCGTTCGCCCAGCGCCTTGAGATCGACGACCGCGCGCATGGAGCGGCCGACCAGGCGCTGGATCTCCTGGGTGCGTCCCGACTGCTTACCCTGCGCCGCCTCGCGCCGGCCGCGGGTGTGGGTGGCGCGGGGGAGCATGCCGTATTCGGCGGTGACCCAGCCTTGGCCGCGACCGCGCAGAAATGGCGGCACACCCTCTTCGAGGCTGGCGGTGACCAGGACCTTGGTGTGGCCGAAAGAAACCAGGCAGGAGCCTTCGGCGTAGCGGTTGACGGCGGTCTCCAGGGTGACGGCGCGCAGGGCGTCGGGCGCCCGCTCGGAAGGTCGCATGGCGGTGATGCTCCGGGATAGTCGGCGCCGCTTGCGCGCCGCGAGGCCGCGCTTATCCTGCAATTGCAACGGACCGTCCATGACCAACCCCCTCGTCGGCCAGATTCCCACGCGCGGCGCCAGTCTGACTGAGCTGGACGGGCGCGCCCGCGACATCTTCCGGCGCATCGTCGAGACTTATCTGGAGACCGGCGATCCGGTGGGATCGCGCACCATCTCGCGCGGCGGAGTGCATCTGTCGCCCGCCTCGATCCGCAACACCATGCAGGATCTGACCGAGCTTGGCCTGCTGGGCGCGCCGCACATCAGCGCCGGCCGCCTGCCCACCCACGCCGGCCTGCGCCTGTTCGTGGACGGCCTGCTGGAAGTGGGCGACATCGCCGAGGACGACCGGCGCAGCATCGAGGCGAGACTGTCGGCCCATGGCCGCTCGTTCGACGAGGCCCTGAACGAGGCCAGTTCCATCCTCTCGGGGTTGGCGGGCGGGGCCGGGGTGGTGGTGACCCCGGTGCGCGACGCCGGGGTCAAGCATGTGGAGTTCGTGGCGCTCGGTCCCGACCAGGCGCTGGCGATCATGGTGTTCGACGACGGCCTGGTGGAAAACCGCCTGATGACGCGCGCCGCCGGAATCACCCCGGCCGCCCTGCGCGAGGCCTCCAACTTCCTCAACGCCCGCCTGCGCGGCAAGACCCTGGCGGAAACCAAGCTCGACATCGCCGGCGAGCTGAACCGGGCCCGGCGCGAACTCGACGAGGCGGCCGCGAGGCTGATCGAGGACGGCCTGGCGGCCTGGAGCGGCGGCGAAGGGGTCGAGCGCGCCCTGATCGTGCGCGGCCGCGCCAATCTGCTCGGCGATCCGGGCGCCGTCGCCGACCTCGATCGGGTGCGGATGCTGTTCGACGATCTGGAACAGAAGGAGCAGTTGATCGGTTTGCTGGACGATGTGCGCGAGGCTCAGGGCGTGCGAATCTTCATCGGGGCCGAGACGCGGCTGTTTTCGTTGTCGGGTTCCGCCCTGATCGCGGCGCCCTATATGTCCGGCGGGCAGAAGGTGCTGGGGGCGATCGGGGTGATCGGCCCGGCCCGCCTCAACTACGCCCGGGTGATCCCGCTGGTGGACTACACCGCCCGGACCCTGGGACGGATCATGGATGGATGAGCAGGTATCGATGAGCGACGAACAACCGGAGATGGATGGCCAAGACCTTGAGGAAGAAGGCGGCAACGAGGCCGCCCTCGCCGCCCTGCGCGCCGAAACCGCCGCCCTGAAAGATCAGGCCCTGCGCTATGCCGCCGAGGCGGAGAACACGCGGCGCCGCGCCGACCGCGAGATCAACGACGCCCGCGCCTACGCCATTCAGAGCTTCGCCCGCGACCTGCTGGGCGTGGCCGACAATCTGGCCCGCGCCCTCGAGCACGCGCCCAAGGACGGCGACGATCCCCTGGCCCGCAACCTGACGGTGGGCCTGGAGATGACCCAGAAGGCGCTCACCGCCGCGTTCGAACGCAATGGCCTCAAGGCGATCGATCCGGCGGTCGGCGGCCGGTTCGATCCCCACCTGCATCAGGCGATGATGGAGCAGACCTCCGACACAGTGGCGCCGGGCGGGGTGATCCAGGTGTTGCAGACGGGCTACGAACTGTTCAGCCGTATCGTGCGGCCAGCCATGGTGGTGGTGGCGGCCAAGGACTCCACCGGGCCGGCGGGCGCCGAGTCGGCCCCACCCGAGCCGATGAGCGACACGGCGGCTTGAAAAACAGCCGCAAAGGCCCCCTTCCTCGCGCCGACATTTCCGCTAGTCTGCCAGGTCCGTTTTCACCCGCCGCGCTCGGAGGCCTTGATCCGCGGCGGCGCCGGACTGGACATGAAGATGAAGCTGACGATCGAGCGAGCGGCGTTGTTGAAGGCGCTTGGGCATGTCCAGAGCGTGGTCGAGCGGCGCAACACCATCCCCATCCTCTCCAATGTCCTGATATCGACGCGCGGCGAGGCCCTGGCCTTTTCGGCCACCGATCTGGACATGGAGATCACCGACGAGACCGAGGCCCGGATCGAGAGCCCCGGCCAGATCACCGCGCCGGCCCACACCCTTTACGAGATCGTCCGCAAGCTGCCCGAGGGGGCCGATGTCTCCTTGAGTTTCACCGGCGATGATCCCCGCCTGCAGGTCCAGGCTGGGCGCTACCGTGTAAATCTGCCGGTGCTGCCGGCCGGCGATTTTCCGGTGATGACGTCGGACGGCCTGTCGGCCGCGATAACCGTGGCCACCGCCGACCTGATGCGCCTGATCGACAAAACCCGCTTCGCCATCTCCACCGAGGAGACCCGCTATTACCTGACCGGCATCTATCTCCACACCGTGGTCGAGGACGGCCGATCCGTCCTGCGCGCCGTGGCCACCGACGGGCACCGCCTGGCCCTGGCCGACATGCCGGCCCCGGAAGGTTCGGCCGGCGCCCCGGGCGTCATCGTGCCGCGCAAGACCGTCCAGGAGGCGCGAAGGCTGATGGAGGACGCCGGCGAAACCATCACCCTGCAGATCAGCCCGCAGAAGGTGCGCTTCGATTTCGGCCGCGCCGCCCTGACCTCCAAGGTGATCGACGGCTCCTTCCCCGATTACACCCGGGTGATCCCGCGCGAAAACCATCGGGTGATGAGCGTGGACAACGCCCTCTTCGCCGCCGCCGTGGACCGCGTGGCCACCATCTCCTCGGAAAAGAGCCGCTCCGTGAAACTCGCCGCCGAGGCCGGCAAGGTGGTCTTGACGGTGCGCAACATGGAGACCGGCCAGGCGGTGGAGGAACTGGAGATCGACTATGACGGCGAGCCTTTCGAGATCGGCTTCAACGCCCGCTATCTGATGGACGTCACCGCCCAGATCGGCGGGGAGACCGCCGACTTCCGCTTCGCCGACCGCGCCGCCTCGGCCACCATGCTCGACCCGGTCCTGGTTCTCGATCCCACCGACGCGGGGGTGCAGTACGTGCTGATGCCGCTGAGGGCGTAGGCGCCGATGGCGGAGAAGATAGCGTCCGGGCCGTGCGATCGGCGATCGACCACCTGCAACTGACCGACTTTCGCTCCTACGAGAGAGCGGAACTGGCGGTGGGCGGGGCCAGTGTGTTTCTGTTCGGCCCCAACGGGGCGGGCAAGACCAACCTTTTGGAGGCGGTGAGCTTCTTGTCGCCGGGGCGGGGCCTGCGCGGCGCCGAACAGGCGGAGGTGGGGCGCCGCGAGCCGGGCGAGACGGTCGGCCGAGCCTGGGCGGTGTCGGCTCTGATCGGCGGCGAGGCTGGTCAGACGCGCGTCGGCACGGGCCTGGAGGTGTCCGGCGCGACGCGGCGGGCGGTGCGCATCGACGGCGAAAGCGTTACGGCCGGGCGGCTGGCCGACCACGCCCGGCCGATCTGGCTGACCCCGGCCCAGGATCGGCTGTTCCTGGACGGGGCCGGCGAGCGGCGACGCTTCTTCGATCGGCTGGTGTTCGCCGCCCTGCCGGCCCACGCCGCCGATGTCGGCGCCTACGACCGCGCCCTGCGAGAGCGGACCCGCCTGCTCGCCGAGGCGCCCGCCGATCCCGCCTGGCTCACCGCCCTCGAGGCGGCGATGGCCAAGGCCGGCGCTAAGGTGGCCCAGGCGCGGGCCCGCACTCTGAGCGATCTGGCGGTCGAGATCGACGCCCGCGCCGGGCGCGCCTTTCCCCGGGCCGGGCTGGTCCTCACCGGCGAATGGGAGAAACTGGCCGGCGCCGGCGCGGATCTGGCCGACAGCGAGGCGCGGCTGGTCGCCGCCCTGGCCGCCGGACGCGCCCGCGACGCCGCCGCCGGGCGGGCCCTGGCCGGTCCCCACCGCGGCGATCTGCTGGTCACCCACCGCGAACGGGACCGGCCGGCAGGCGACTGTTCCACCGGCGAACAAAAGGCGCTTATCCTCAATCTCGTCCTGGCCCAGGCGGCGAGACTTTCCCGTGTAAAATCGCAGCCGAATCCTATATTATTGCTGGATGAAGTGGCGGCGCATCTGGACCCGTTCCGGCGCGCCGCCCTGTTCGACGAGATCGAGGCGCTGTCGCTGCAGGCTTTTCTGACCGGCACGGAGGCGGCGCTGTTCGAAACCCTCAAGGGGCGGGCCCTTGGCGTCCATATCGACGCCTCGCGCCTGACCGTCCGGGAAGCAAGCGAATGACCGACGAAGACACCCATGATTCAGCCGCCAATGGGGCGGCCGACGGGGCCGCCGAATACGGGGCCGATTCGATCAAGGTCCTCAAGGGCCTGGACGCCGTGCGCAAACGGCCGGGCATGTATATCGGCGACACCGACGACGGTTCGGGCCTGCATCACATGGTCTATGAGGTGGTGGACAACGCCATCGACGAGGCCCTGGCCGGCTGGGCCACCAAGGTCGAGGTGATCCTGAACGCCGACGGCTCATGCACGGTCACCGACGACGGCCGCGGCATCCCCACCGACATCCACGAGGGCGAGGGCGTCTCGGCGGCCGAGGTCATCATGACCCAGCTCCACGCCGGCGGGAAATTCGACCAGAATTCCTACAAGGTCAGCGGCGGACTGCACGGAGTGGGGGTGTCGGTGGTCAACGCCCTGTCCGACTGGCTGGTGCTGAAGGTTCACCGTGGCGGCGAGACCCACCAGATGCGGTTCGAGGGCGGCGACACGGTCTTGCCGCTGGCCATCGAGGGGCCGGCGCCGAAGCGCGACAACGGCGAGTTTCTCACTGGCACCGAGGTCACCTTCCTGCCCTCCATGAAGACCTTCGCCCACATCGATTTCGACCGCCGGACCATCGAACATCGCCTGCGCGAACTGGCCTTCCTCAACAGCGGCGTGGTGATCTATTTCCGCGACCTGCGCGAGGCCGAACCCTTCGAGGAAATTCTCCACTACGAGGGCGGCGTCGAGGCCTTCGTGCGCCACCTGGACAAGGCCAAGACGCCCATCCTCAAGACGCCGCTGGTTATTCGCGGTCGCCGCGAGAAGGTGGAGATCGACCTCTCCCTGTGGTGGAACGACGGCTATCACGAGACCATGCTGTGCTTCACCAACAACATCCCCCAGCGGGACGGCGGCACCCATCTGTCGGCCTTCCGCGCCGCCCTGACCCGGGTGATCACCGGCTATGCCGAATCCTCCGGCGCCGCCAAGCGCGAGAAGGTCCAGCTGACCGGCGAGGACGCCCGCGAGGGCCTGACCTGCGTCCTGTCGGTCAAGGTCCCCGACCCCAAGTTCTCCTCCCAGACCAAGGACAAGCTGGTTTCCTCCGAGGTGCGCCCGGCCGTCGAGGGCCTGGTGAGCGACGGCATCGGCCAGTGGTTCGAGGAGCATCC
>JBBRPN010000101.1:0-7475 GCA_038227925.1 Caulobacterales bacterium
CGCTGCCACAGGCTCGCCAAGGACTTCGAGACCACAATCGAGAGCGCCATCGCCTGGATCTTCATCGCCCATATCCGACGGCTGACACGCCGACTGGTCAGGCCGTAGAACCCCGTGCCGAGTTATGAGTCAGACTCTTAGTCAAAGAGATTTGGCGAACGCTTCGAGGTCCGCCGGCAGGTTCAGGGCCACCGCCCGAGCGTCGGGCGCGACGCGTCTGGCGATCCCGGTCAGGACCTTGCCGGCCCCGACCTCGGCGAAACAGGTCACCCCCCCTTCCTGGGCCATCCATTCCATGCTCTCGCGCCAGCGAACCCGGCCGGTCACCTGATCGACCAGCAGCCGGCGGATGACCACCGGATCCAAGGTCGGGCGGGCGGTGACGTTGGCCACCAGCGGCGCGCGCGGCGGGTCGATCGCCGTGCCCTCCAGGGCCCGAGCCATCTCTTCGGCCGCCGGGGCCATCAGCGGGCAATGGAAGGGGGCCGAAACGTTGAGCGGGATCGCCCGCGCGCCAAGCTCTTTAGCCTTTTCGATGGCCAGATCCACCGCCGCCGCCTGGCCGGAAATCACCACATTGCCGGCGTTGTTGTCGTTGGCGACGACGCAGACCCCGGCCTTCGAGCCCGCCTCGGCCGCCGCCTCAGCCAGCGCCACATCGCTCTTGGGGCCGATCAAAGAGGCCATGGCTCCTTCGCCGACCGGAACCGCCCGCTGCATGGCCTGGCCGCGCAGCTTCAGCAGCCTCGCGGTGTCGGCCAAGGTGATCGCGCCCGCCGCGGCGAGAGCGGAATATTCTCCCAGCGAATGGCCGGCGACGAACGCGGCGCGGTCGACGCCGACGCCGAATTCCGCTGCCAGGGCGCGCATCGCCGCAAGGCTCACCGCCATCAGCGCCGGCTGGGCGTTCTCGGTCAGCGTCAGGTTCTCGATGGGCCCCTCGCGCATCAACCGAGCAAGCTTCTGGCCCAAAGCGTCGTCCACTTCCTCGAACACCGCCCGCGCCGAGGCGAACGCCTCGGCCAGTTCGGCGCCCATGCCCACCGCCTGGCTGCCCTGGCCGGGAAAGAGGAAGGCGAGACTCATGGCGGGGAGGCTCCGGGAGGCGGGCGACACGCCCGAGGGTTAGGCGAAACCCCTTCCGCCGACAAGCGGGCGGTAAAATCCGCTGGCGCGCGATCTTGCTAGAGGCGCATAGTCGCTCGCTGAAGCCGCCTATCCTTCGGAGACCTCCGCCATGAATCGCCTGTTCGCCGCCGCCAGCGCCCTCGCCTTCCTCGCCGCCCTCCCCGCCCAGGCGGCCCTGAAGGTCGGCGCGACGGCCCCCGAATTCTCCGCCCCGGGTTATCAGGGCGGCAAGCCGCTCAGGTTCGACCTCGCCGCGGCGCTGAAGAAGGGGCCGGTGGTGCTCTATTTCTTCCCGGCGGCGCACACCAGCGGCTGCAATGTGGAGGCCCACCTGTTCGCCGACGCCATCGACCAGTTCCACGCCCAGGGCGCGACGGTGATCGGCGTAACGGCCGGCAATCTCGATCAGCTCGCCGCCTTCTCCACCGAGACCGAGCATTGTTCCGGCAAATTCCCCGTCGCCTCCGATCCCAACGCGGCCATCGCCAAGACCTACCAGGCGACCCTGGCGATGCGTCCCGGCTGGTCCGACCGCACCTCCTACGTCATCGCCCCCGGCGGCAAGATCCTCCTCGCTTACTCCAATCTAAGCCCCACCCAGCACGTCGCCGAAACCCTGGCGGCCGTGAAAGCGTGGCGGGCGTCGCATCCGCTGTAGGCGGGTTGCGTTTGCACATCCCCCCCTGTATCAAGCCCCTCCCTCACGGAGAGCGGTCTTTTCGCGGAGCGTCAAAGGGTCGGGAGTCTCCCGACCGCCGCGGCTAAGAGCCATCGCCAGCGTCGCGCCCCTTCCGAGCGCCCGCGGCGCCGCCCTCCCCGCCGGAAGAAGGAACCAATGGCCACTTACGAGCACGTGCTCATCGCGCGTCAGGATATCTCCCCGGCCCAGGCCGAGACGCTGAACGAAGAACTCAAAGCCCTCATCGAATCCCTCGGCGGCCATATCGCCAAGATCGAATATTGGGGCCTGCGCAACCTCACTTTCCGCATCAAGAAGAACCGCAAGGGGCACTATTCCCTGCTGGCCATCGACGCCCCGGCGCCGGCGGTCAAGGAGATGGAGCGCCAGCTCTCCATTAACGAGGACGTGCTGCGCTTCCTTACCCTGCGGGTCGACGCGCTCGATCTGGAACTTTCGCCGGTGCTCGCCCGCCGCGACCGCGAGCGCGAACGGCGCTTCGAGGATGCGCCCGCCCCGGCCCTGGGAGCCTAGAAGACCATGACCGACGAAACCATCATCCCCGATGCCCCCGCTTCCACCGGCCGCCGCAACTTCATGCGCCGGCGCAAGGTGTGCCCCTTCTCCGGCGCCGGCGCCCCCAAGATCGACTACAAGGACGTGAAGCTCCTGCAGCGCTATATCTCCGAGCGCGGCAAGATCGTCCCCTCGCGCATCACCGCCGTGTCGGCCAAGAAGCAGCGGGAACTGGCGCAGGCGATCAAGCGCGCCCGCTTCCTCGCCCTTCTGCCTCACGTCGTGAAATAGGGGGGCCGGGCACATGAAAGTCATTCTGCTCGAACGCGTCGAGCGCCTGGGGGCGCTGGGCGACGTGGTCACCGTCAAGGACGGGTTCGCCCGCAACTTCCTGTTGCCGCGCTCCAAGGCCCTGCGCGCCAACGGCGCGAACATGAAAGTCTTCGAGGGCCAGCGTGTCGAGATCGAATCGCGCAACGCCAACGCCCGCGAGGCGGCCGCCAAGTCCGGCGAGACGCTGGACGGGACCTCCTATGTGATGGTCCGCCAGGCCGGCGAGAGCGGCCAGCTCTACGGCTCGGTCTCCGGGCGCGACATCGCCGACGCGGTCAACGCCGAGGGCGGCAAGATCGACCGCGCCATGGTGGTTCTGGACAAACCCATCAAAACCTTGGGCCTGCACCCGGTGAAGGTCCGCCTGCACGCCGAGGTGACCTTGACGGTCAACATCAACATCGCCCGCAGCCCCGACGAAGCCGAACGCCAGGCCAGGGGCGAGAACGTCATCGCCTCCCAGTTCGAGGAAGACCGCGCCTCGTCGGCTCAGTCGGCCGCCGACATGGTCGAAGGCGGGGCCGGGCGCCAGGAAGGGTTCGGGCGCGAGGAATAGCGCCGCCGCCGCCCGGCGCCGGCCGACCGCGCAGTCCGTCCACAGGCTGGGCATTTTCCTGTGGGAAGACGCGATCGCGCGCCGCGCGGAGGTCCGCGTTGAGCTATCACTAGCCGATGGTCCTCGTTCCGCTGCTCGATCTGCGCGCCGTCGCGCCCACGCCCGACCTCGCCCACGCCCCCTGCAACATCGAAGCCGAACAGGCCCTGCTGGGCGTCCTTCTCTACGACAACAGCGCCTATGAGCGCCTGAGCGATGAGCTGCAGGCCAGGCACTTCTTCGAGCCCTTTCACGGACGCCTCTACGACGCCGTCCAAGGGCATATCCGCCGCGGCCAGCTGGCCGAGCCCATCCTGATAGCCGAACAGTTCCAGCGCGATCCGGCCTTCGAGGAGTTGGGCGCGGTGCGCTATCTGGCCGATCTGGTGGACCGCGCGCCGCCCGCCGCCCACGCCGCCGACTATGCCAGGGTCATCTACGATCTCGCCCTGCGCCGCGATCTGATCCGTATCGGCGGCGACATCGCCGCCGCCGCCCAGGCGGGGGACCCTGAACTCAGCGGGCGCCAGCAGATCGAGGCCGCCGAACAGCAGCTCTACACCCTGGCCGAGACCGGCGCCGTCTCCGGCGGCCTGGTGGACTTCGCCAGCGCCCTGGCCGGGGCGGTGGAGATGGCGGGCGACGCCTACAACCGCGACGGGGGACTCTCGGGCCTCTCCACTGGCTTGACCGACCTCGATCAGAAGCTGGGCGGCCTGCACGGTTCGGACCTGATCATCCTGGCCGCCCGCCCGTCCATGGGAAAGACCTCGCTGGCCACCAACATCGCCTTCCATGTCGCCCGCCATTACGCCTACGAGCCGCAGCCGGGGGGAGGGCGCAAGACGGTGAACGGCGGAGTCGTGGCCTTCTTCTCGCTGGAAATGTCCGCCGAGCAGCTGGCCATGCGCCTTCTGGCCGAGGTCACTGATGTGCCGTCCGACAAGATCCGCAAGGGCGAGATCACCGCCGTCGAATACGGCCGCATCCGCGACGCCTCCTTCGAGATCGCCGAGGCGCAACTCTACATCGACGCCACCGGCGGCATTTCCATCGCCAAGCTGGCGGCCCGGGCGCGGCGGCTGAGGCGCACCGTGGGCCTCGACCTGATCGTGGTCGATTATCTTCAACTGGTCACCGCCGGCGACGGGCGGATCGAAAATCGCGTTCTGGAGGTCAGCCAGATCACCCAGGGCCTCAAGTCCCTGGCCAAGGAACTGAACGTGCCCGTACTCGCCGCCGCCCAGCTATCGCGCCAGGTGGAAAACCGCGAGGACAAGAAGCCCCAACTCGCCGATTTGCGCGAATCCGGCTCCATCGAGCAGGACGCCGACGTGGTCATGTTCATTTACCGGGAGGCCTATTACGTCCGCCGCGCCGAGCCCAAGGAGAACACGGCCGAACACCTCGCCTGGCAGGAGAAGCTCGACCCGATCCGCAATCTCGCCGAGGTGATCATCGGCAAGCAGCGCCATGGCCCCATCGGCGTGGTCCGCCTGCATTACAACGAGGATCTCACCAAGTTCAGCAACCACGCCAGGGAGGGGCGGTTCGAAGCGCGGTGACAAGCCGGAGCGCGGGCGTCCCGCCCGCTCTCTACGTGGCGGCAAAGCGCGGGCGGGACGCCCGCGCTCCGCTAGGCTCAAGCCTTGGCCAAGCCTTCCAGGCGGTCGGGACCCACGGCGGCCACGGCCGACTTGAGATCGTCCATGCTGGTCCCCGAGCCTTCGGCCATGACCATGAAGCGGTCGGCCACCAGGACGCCAAAGGCGCCGCTCTTGCCGGCGCTGTCCCATTTTTCCGTGGTCATGCGCCCGCCGATCTTGCCGACTTTTTCATAGCCGGTGGCCGTCTCGTTGCTGCTCTGCACGCCCATGGCGCCCGCCATACCCGCGAGAGCCCCCATGGCGGCCATGTCGGTGACCGTCACGGTGACGCGCGCGCCGTCCTTGGCGTAGACCGCTGTGGCGTTGGAGCCCGACACGCCGGCGGCGCCCCCCGATTCGGCCGAGAGTTCGGTTCGCGGCAGTCCCGCCACGGTCTCGGGCAAGAGAACCTTGAGTTTTTCCGGATCGACGGCGGCGACCGCCTTGCCATTCGCCTGATCCTTCATCGCCGACGACGACGCGCCGGCCGCCGCCGCCATCTGTTGCGACGCCGCCTCGAGCCGGGCGAGGTTGCCATTGTGCGCCGCCGCGCTGGTGAACGCCGCCGCTCCACCCAAGGCCGCGCCGACCACCAACGAGGCGGTCATCAGGACGATGATCCAGCCGATGATCGCATTGACGACGATGGCCGCGATCAGGGTGACGACGAAATAACCGGCCGTCTTTTCCGGCGGCGACTTCATCAACTTCGGCAGCCCCACGTAGAGGGTGTAGAGCCCGTAGAACGCGGCGATGATCGCCAGAATACCCAGGAGAGGGACGATGTTGAGAATGCCGGCGACCCACGCGGCGGTGTAGGAATAGACCGCCAGCTTCATCGCCTGGACCTGGTTCTTCTGTCCGTCGAAGCTCGGCGCCAGGGCGTCGATGATCAGGCCAACGATGAACACGCCGGCCAGCGACGCCACGTAGCTGACGATCGCGATCACGATGATCGGCACGATCGTCCAATGGATGAACAGCAGGTGCGAGAGAATCATCGCAACCGGCGGAATCGCCGCCAGGATGCAGGCGTAGCCGGTGAACAGGCCCTGGGTGGTGGCCGGTTCGGTGTCTATGATGTCCCATTCGGCCCTGGGGTGGAGCAGAATGCCCTGTACGCGCGCGACCAAACCGGTCCGTTTTGGTTCTTCAACCACACTCATCGTCAGCCCTCCCGTTATGAGATCGGTATCGTGGGGGCGAAGCTAATCCAAACCTTCGCCCATGGCGAGGGGCGATCAACGGGCAAACGCCGCGCTCGCCGCTGCGTTGAGCGGCGCGCCGGCGATCATGGCCAGGAAGTCCGGGATCGGCATGACGTAGAGAACGCCCACCACCCAGCCGGGCGTATGGGAATAGACCGACGGTTTCATCGCCTGAGTGAGGTTTCTCCGGCCTTTGTAGATCGGCGCCAGAACATTGATGACGAGGCCGATGATCAACACATCGATCAGTGAAACCCCATAGCGGATCGCCGTGATCGCCAAGGTCGGAGCCGACAGCCAATGCGTGACCAGCAAATGTTGGGGGATTTCCGCCAGCGGCCGGATCGCGGCCAGGACACAGGCGTAGCCGATGAAAAGCCCAAGGAGGGTCGCCGGCTCGGCGTGATGACCTCCCACTCGAGCTCCGTCCGAAGCAGGATGGCCCAGGCCCGCGCGAACAGGCCCACGCGCCTGGTGCGCCGCGAGGTCACATTCATTCCTTCCGTTCTCGGGGCGGAATTTCCGTATCGAACGCTAGCCCAACCTCGTCGTTCTGGCGAAGCGACCCTCGCCCAACCAAATAGGGCGCGCGCCGCCCAGGTGCGATAGCATGAGTGTCTACAGAATCGGAGCGCCATGGCCCGCGACGGCGCCATCTATGCCTGCCAGTCCTGCGGCGCGGTCCATTCCAAGTGGGCCGGCCAGTGCGGCGCATGCGGGGCGTGGAATTCTCTGGCGGAGGAGATCGTCTCGGCGCCGCCCGGCGCCCTGGCCCCGGCGCGGGGCGCCAAGGTCCGAGGCCTTGCCTTCGAGGCCCTGGACGCCCACTCCCCCGCTCCACCCCGGATCGTCACCGGGGTCGGCGAATTCGACCGGGTGTGCGGCGGTGGCGTCGTGCCCGGATCGGCGATCCTGCTGGCCGGGGATCCGGGGGTGGGCAAGTCGACCCTCCTGCTGCAGGTGTGCGGTGAGGCGGCCAGGCGCGGCGCGTCGTGCGCCTACATTTCCGGCGAGGAGGCCGCCGCCCAGATCCGCGCCCGCGCCCAGCGCATGGGCCTCGCGGACACGCCGGTGAAGCTGGCCGCTGAAACCGCCCTGCGCGACATCGTCGATGCGCTCAAGAAGGACGCCTTCGATCTGGTGGTCATCGATTCGATCCAGACCCTGTGGAGCGACGCCCACGAGGCGGGCCCCGGTTCGGTCACCCAGGTCCGCGCCTGCGCCGGCGAACTGGTGCGCCTGACCAAGCGGCGCGGCGTGGCGGTGGTCATGGTCGGCCACGTCACCAAGGACGGTCAGATCGCCGGGCCGCGGGTGGTGGAGCACATGGTCGACGCCGTTCTCGCCTTCGAAGGCGAGCGCGGCTATCC
>JBBRPN010000102.1:0-6514 GCA_038227925.1 Caulobacterales bacterium
GGCCGACATGACCCGCAACGCCTTCATGAACGGCGACATCTCCACCGTGATGAGCCCGCGCACGGTGATCACCTGGGCCCAGAACGCCGAGATCTTCGCCGGCGACCTGGCGCTCGGCTTCCGCATGACCTTCCTCAACAAGTGCGACGAACTCGAACGCCCGACCGTGGCCGAGTTCTACCAGCGCGCTTTCGGCGGCGACCTGCCGGAAAGCGCGGCGCGGGTTAAGGTGGCCTGACCGACGGGCGGCCCTGATCGACGATTTGGCGCGTCCCCCCGGCGAGGCTAGACTTCACCGCCGACGCGGAGGCCCATGCGACATGAACGGTGCGATCATTCTGGTCTTGGGCGTCGCCGTTAGCGCCGCGCAACCCGACAATCTTCCGGCGGCCATGCGCGCCGACGTCGGCCCATGGCGGCTGAGCGAGGTCGGCGGCAAAATCCGCTGCACGGTCAATTTCACCGATCGGGAGAACGGCGGCGGCCACGTGCTGCAGGCTCCCGGGGCCTGCCGTCTCGCCTTTCCGCCCCTGAAGAATATGTCGGTCTGGAGCCTCGACATCCACGGCGCGCCGGTCTTTTTCGATCCGCTGCGCCACCATGTCGTGACCTTCAGCGGGCCGGTCGGCGGACCCTTCCAGGCCATCGCCTCCGACGGCAAGGCCTGGCGCCTGGAACCCGCGCCGCCCCCCGCCCCGACGGCCCCGACAACCCCGCCGGCCCCGCCGGCCCCGCCGGTTCCGCCGGCCCCGCTCTTCCCGCCGAAGTGACCGGCGGCCTAGAGCGCTTTGTCGCAAAGGTCGGAACTGGTTTTGCGGCCGGAAAGCGCTCAAGTGTTTGAGATAGGCCCTGTTTTCCCGATCGGGTTGATTGGGCCCGATCGGGACAGGCTCTAGCGGCGCGCCTTGAAAACCCTGATCGTCGGCAAGCGGGCCAGCATCACCGGCTGGCTGGAAGACGGCGCCGCCGCCTGGCGCGCCGAGGGCCACGAGGTTCTCGTCGCCGCGACCCGCGATCCCAGGCTGCACGCGTCGATCGAGGCCCTCCTGCTGGACAGGCGCCTTGGCGCGCCCCTGGCGGCCGCCATCGCCAGGCGGGCGCGGCGGTTTTCGCCGGAGCTCATCGTGGCGATCGGCGCCTACCATATCCCCGCACCGGTGCTCGAATATCTCGCCGACCTGGCAGGCCGCCCCCCTATCGTCGGATGGGTCGGCGATCTGTTTGCAAAGGACGCCGCGCCGGCGGCGCGGCGGCTCGACGCCGTCGCCTACACCGACAGCGGCCTGGTGGCGCTTCACGGGCGGCTGGGGTTCCAGACCACCGCCTTCTACCTTCCGCACGCGGTCAATCCCCACGCGGCGAGGCCCCCTTCGCCATCGACGGTTCGCCACGACCGCCTGGTGTTCATCGCCAATCCCACCGACCATCGACGGCGGGTCGTGGCCGAGATCTTCGACCCGATCTCGCTTTACGGACCGGGGTGGACGCCCTTCCCAGGCGTCGATCACCAGATCGTGGCCCGCCGCGTGGCGCGAGGGGATCTGCCGGCGCTCTATGGCCGGCATCTGGCGGCCCTGAACATCCGCAATGAACACAACGTTCTCGCCGGCCTCAACCAGAGAAGCTTCGATCCCTATCTGGCCGAGACGCCGGTGGTGAGCGACGACCAGAAGGATCTCGCCCTGTGCTTCGAGGTGGGCCGGGAGGTTCTGGTCTACCGCGACGTCGCCCAGCTCAACGACATCCACGCCCGCCTTCGGCGCGACCCCGGGCGGGCCGCCGAGATCGGCCGGCGGGGCCGCGAGCGGATTCTGGCCGAGCACACCTACGCGCGGCGCCTCGAACGGCTGGTCGGGGCGGTCTAGAAATCGGCCGCCGGGACTTCGCGGCCTTTGCCGCTTCTAAGCCCTCCGCGCCCGCGCTATGACCATGGCCGCCATGTCCCACAAGGAAAGCCCCCCAGAGGTCTTCAAGCGCGCCCTGGCGCACGCCGCCCGCTCCCTGGCCGAACAGCCGGACCTGGAGGTGGTGTTCTCCGGCGATGGGCCGAGCCTGATCGGGCGGCGCGCCGTCCTGCCCCACCCGCCGCGCGAGCTGTCCGGCCCCGAGACCACCCGCATCCGCGGCCTCGCCGACCAGATGGCGCTGCGCGTCGCCCACCACGACGACGCCGTCCACGCCCGCGCCAAGCCCAAATCGCTGGAGGGCGCCCAGGTCTACGACGCCCTCGAGCAGGCGCGCATCGAGGCCATCGGGGCCAACGCCCTGATCGGCGTGCGTGAAAACCTGGCGGCGGTGTGGGAACAGAGCGTTCAGCGCAGGGGCCTGGGCCACCTCGCCGATCGCGCCGCCGCGCCCATGGCCGATATCGTCGCCTTGATGGTGCGCGAGCGGTTGACCGGCGAACCCCCCCCGCCCGCCGCCGAGGCCCTGGTCGATGCCTTCCGCGGCGAGATCGAAGCCAAGGCCGGCCCCGACCTCGACCGGCTGACCGGCGCCACTCACGATCAGAAGGCCTTCGCCCGCATCGCCCGGGCGGTGGTCCGCGATCTTTCCATGGGCGACGATCTTGCCGACGCCGACCAGGATGCGCGGGACGACGAGACGCCGGATGGCGAGGCGGAGGCGGCGAGCGACGGCGAGGGCGAGGGCGAAGAGCAGGCGCCGAGCGCCTCCCTGGACGACAGCGAGAAAAGCCGCCGCGACGCCGAGAGCGCCGAGAGCCAGCTCGCCGAGGCCGACGAGGACGAGAACGCCGACCCCTCCGACGACGAACTCGATCTCACCGACGGCGACAGGCCGGCCCGGCCGAACATCCAGGATCACGGCCGCCCGGAGCCCGCCTACAAGGTGTTCACCGCCCAGCACGACGAGATCGTCTCGGCCGAGGAGTTGTGCGAGCCGGAGGAACTGACCCGCCTTCGCGCTTATCTCGACCAGCAGCTGGCCAACCTCTCCAACGTCGTCTCCCGCCTGGCCAACCGCCTGCAGCGCAAGCTCCTGGCCCAGCAGAACCGCGCCTGGAGCTTCGATCTTGAGGAAGGGATGCTGGACGTGGCCCGCCTGACCCGGGTGATCGTCGATCCCACCACGCCCCTGTCGTTCAAGCAGGAGGAGGAGACGGAGTTTCGCGACACCGTGGTCAGCCTGCTCATCGACAATTCCGGCTCCATGCGCGGCCGGCCGATCATGGTGGCGGCGGTGTGCGCCGACATTCTCGCCCGCACCCTGGAGCGCTGCGCGGTGAAGGTGGAGATCCTCGGCTTTACCACGAGGGCGTGGAAGGGCGGGGCGTCGCGCGACGACTGGCTGAAGGCCGGCAAGCCGGCCTCCCCGGGGCGCCTCAACGATCTGCGCCATATCGTCTACAAGTCGGCCGACGCGCCCTGGCGGCGGGCGCGCAAGAATCTCGGCCTGATGATGCGCGAGGGCCTGCTCAAGGAGAATATCGACGGCGAGGCCCTGATGTGGGCCCATCAACGCCTGATCGGCCGCACCGAACAGCGGCGCATCTTGATGGTCATTTCCGATGGCGCGCCGGTGGACGATTCGACCCTGTCGGTGAATTCCGGCCACTATCTGGAGCGGCATCTGCGGCAGGTGATCGCCGAGATCGAGGGCCGCTCGCCGGTGGAGCTGATCGCCATCGGCATCGGCCACGATGTCACCCGCTACTACCGCCGCGCGGTGACCATCGTCGATGTGGAACAACTGGGCGGGGCGATCACCGAACAGCTCGCCGCCCTGTTCGAGGAAGAGCCGCGCGGCGCCGGCCGCGCCGGACGCGGTCTTCTTTCCCCGCCGCCCAGCGTGCAAGGCGGCCCGCCGCTGAAGGCGACGACGTTCCGCAAGGTCAGGGAGGCCCTGGCGTGACCCCCGTCTGCGTCGCCGACTATCGAGCGGCGGCGCGGCGGCAGCTGCCCAAGGTGCTCTTCGACTATCTCGACGGGGGGTCCTACGGCGAGGCGACCCTGGCCGCCAACATCGACGACCTGCGGGCCATCACCCTTCGCCAGCGGGTGCTGCGCGATGTCTCCCACCTTTCCATGGCCACCGAACTCTTCGGCCAGAGCCTTTCCATGCCGGTGGTGCTGGGGCCGATCGGCCTTGGCGGCATGTACGCGCGCCGCGGGGAAGGCCAGGCGGCCCGGGCGGCCAAGGCGGCGGGCGTTCCCTTCAGCCTTTCCGCCCTGGGAATCTGCGCCATCGGCGAAGTGAGCCGGGCCGCCGCGCCGCCGTGGTTCCAGCTCTACATGATCCGCGACCGGGGCTTCATGGCCGATCTGCTGGCGGCGGCGCGCGAGGCGGCCTCGCCGGTGCTGCTGTTCACCGTCGATCTGCCCGTTCCCGGCACACGCTACCGCGACGCCCGCAACGGCATGACCTCGGCCAGGCTGGCCGCGCGGGCCCGCCACGCCCTGGACGGCCTCGCCCACCCCTCCTGGCTGTGGGACGTCCAGCTGCGCGGCCGGCCGCACACCCTGGGCAATTTCGCCGCCGCCGCCTCCGATTTGAAGAGCCTCACCCAGTACTGGGCCTGGATCGGCCGCAACTTCGATCCCTCCCTGACCTGGAAGGACATCGACTGGGTGCGCGAGCGGTGGCCCGGGCCGATCGTGCTCAAGGGTATCCTGGACGCCGAGGACGCGCGCGAGGCGCGGCGATGCGGCGTCGATGGAATTGTCGTCTCCAACCATGGCGGCCGGCAACTGGACGGGGCGCGGTCCACCATCGCCGCCCTGCCGGCCATCGCCGAGGCGGTGGGAGGCGACCTGACGGTGCTGATGGACGGCGGCGTCCGCTCGGGCCTGGACGTTCTCAAGGCCCTGGCCCTCGGGGCCAAGGCCTGCCTGATCGGCCGCGCCTGGGCCTACGCCCTGGCCGGCGGCGGCGAGGCGGGGGTGGCGCGGGTGTTGGAGATCATCCGCCTGGAGTTGCGCGTGGCCATGTCCCTCACCGGCTGCGCCGACGTGGGCGCGGCCGGGCGCGAACTCCTCGCCGAGTAATCAGGCGGCCGGCTGCTCGGCGAGCTTGGCCTTGACCTGCTTCTTGATCTTCAAGGCGCGGGGCGACAAGGCCTCGTCGCGGGCCTTGACCAGGAAGGCGTCCAAGCCGCCGCGGAAATCCAGGGTCCGCAGGGCGGCGTTGGAGATGCGCAGCCGGAACGCCTGCCCCAGGCTGTCGGAATGCAGGGTGGCCGGCCCGAGCGCCGGCAGGAACCGGCGCTTGGTCTTGATGTTGGAGTGGCTCACATTGTGGCCGGTCATCGGACCGACGCCGGTGAGTTCGCAGCGGCGTGACATGGCGCCAGACTTTCGATCGAGCAAACGGGAACGCGCGGGCGAGGCCCGCGCGGGAGCGGCGATATAGGCGAGCGGGGCGTCCAGGGTCAAGCCTCGCGCGTCCGGGCGACCTGGGCGCGCGGCCCGCGGTCGATGAAGATCGCGATCAGGGTGATGGCCAGATAGGTCGCCAGCGCCGTGGCCCCGAGCCACACCGGATCGCCGCCGCCGCCGCTCAGGGAGCCGACGATCTGCACCGCGGCCAGAATGCCGATGAACAGCACCGCCGGCCACGCCGTCCGCCGCTCGGTCTTGCGGCGCGCGACCCAGGCCGCGCCGGCGATCGCGACCAGCCCCATCTCCAGCGCCATTTCCGGCAGGGGATAGTTCCACCAGCCCAGCCCCACTTTCGGCCCGCCGAACCACAGTTCCAGGTCGGGCCGGTGCACCAGAAGATCGAGCATCCAATGGGAAAACACCGTGGCCCCGATCAGCGCCGCCGCGCGCCGGGGCAGGCGCAGCGCCACTTTGGCGAGCACCGCTGCGGCCACCGACCAGGCGAGCGACGCCGGCAGGGAGTGGGTGTAGGGCATGGAGTAGAGATCGAGTTCGCTGCCGGGCAGGGCGGGGTTGAAACGCACCTTCTCGACCCCGGCCATGATCAGGCCGCTCCAGCCGATATCCAGCAACTGGCAGGCGCCGACATAGGTCCACAGGGGCGCCCGGGGCTCCGCCGATTTGGCGGCCAGCGCCGCCGCATAGTGACCGATAAACATTCCCGCTCCCCTCCACGTTGGTCAAAAATGCCGCGCGGCCAGGGGTCTGGCAATACGAAATTCACAACATGAGGCTTGTGGGAATTTCGCGCGCGGATACAATATGTTGTAGGGAACAAACGCCGAATGAGATGAAGTCACTGATTCGGTCATGGTTCGTTTCGCCCCTGTTCACGGGCGCGGATGGCGGGCGTTAAGACTCTCGGCTTCAACCCTGTTCGCATCGGCGGACGATCGCCTGGCCGGCGGCCCCTCGCCATTGACAATCGACCGTGGGGGCTGAAAAACACCCGCCGCGCCTGCCGACCGCGCGCCCCATCCGCCACGGTTGCCCGATGACCTATATCGTCACTGACGCCTGCATCAAATGTAAGTACATGGACTGCGTGGAGGTGTGCCCGGTCGATTGCTTCTATGAGGGCGAGAACTTTCTGGCCATCAGCCCCGACGAATGCA
>JBBRPN010000103.1:0-6497 GCA_038227925.1 Caulobacterales bacterium
AACCCGCCCGATGGCCTGGGCGTTGGTGACGCCGCCCGATTGCGACATCGGACCAGTGGAGTGGGCCGCCGCGCCGCCGGTGGCCACGCTGACGGCGACGATCACCATCTCCACGGTGAGGACGCCGGCCACGATCCCGCCGATGGGCAGATAGCGCGCGAAGCCTTGCCTAAGGGCGGTGAAATCGACGTCCAGCATCATCACCACGAACAGGAACAGGACCGCGACCGCGCCGACGTAGACCACGACCAGGATCATGGCCAGGAACTCGGCCCCGAGCAGGACGAAGAGGCCAGCCGCCGAGAAGAAGGCGGTGATCAGAAACAACACCGAATGCACCGGATTCCTCGCCGAGATCACGGCGAGCCCCGCCGCCACGGTGGTGGCGGCGAGCAGGTAGAAAGCGATCGCCTGCGGGATCATCGCGCCGTCGAAACTCCGTCCTCATCCTTGCCACGGGCGGCGCTTTGGCGGCGCGCGAACAGGCCCTTTTCGTCTCGCGCCCGTCTCTTAGCGATAGGGGGCGTCCAATTCCAGATTCTTTGCGATCTCCCGCTCCCAGCGATCGCCGTTCTCGAGCAGACGGGCCTTGTCGTAGTAGAGTTCCTCGCGTGTCTCGACGGCGAACTCGCTGTTGGGGCCCTGGACGATGGCGTCCACCGGGCAGGCCTCCTGGCACAGGCCGCAATAGATGCATTTGACCATGTCGATGTCGTAGCGGGTGGCGCGGCGGGCGCCGTCCTCGCGGGCCTCCGCCTCGATGGTGATCGCCTGCGCCGGGCAGATCGCTTCGCACAGCTTGCAGGCGATGCAGCGCTCCTCGCCGCTGGGATAGCGGCGCAGGGCGTGCTCGCCGCGAAAGCGCGGCGACTGGGGACCGCGTTCGTTGGGATAGAGCACGGTCGCTTTGGGCCGGACCATGTATTTCAGGCCAAGGCCGAAGGCTTGGGCGAAGTCCATCAGGGCGGCGCCCTTGATTGCCTGGGTGATGCGCTGAAACATGGTCTTTCCCTACCTCGCCTTGCCGATCTTGCACTGGTAGCTGGCGAGCTCGCGGCTGTCGTAGGCGTTCTTGAGATGGATCCGGCCGCCCTGGGCCTGGCAGGCCTGGGTCGCCGCCTTGATGGCGTCGTAGTTGGCGTCCCCCGGGCCGAGCCCATAAGATTCCTGGGCGGTCGATGCGCAGGCGCAAAGCGCCAAGGCCAGGGCGGCGATGGTGAGGCTAGCCTTCATCCGACAGGACCGAATTCGCGCCAGCCGGCGATCAGCACCACGGCGGCGATCGAGATCGGCAGGAACACCTTCCAGCCCAGCCGCATGAGCTGATCATAGCGGTAGCGGGGCACGATGGCCTTGGCCATGGCCACCAGGAAGAAGAAGAAGATGGTCTTGGCGAAGAACCACATGAAGCCGAAGAAGCTGGCGGCGGTGGGATTCCACGAGGCGGTGAACGGGGTCGGGAACGGGGCCTGCCAGCCGCCGAAGAAGAGGACGCTGATCAGGGCGCACATCAGGACGATGTTGGCGTACTCGCCGATCATGAACAGCAGATAGGGCGTGGAGGAATATTCCACCTGATAGCCGGCCACGAGTTCGGATTCCGCCTCGGGCAGGTCGAAAGGCGGACGGTTGGTTTCGGCCAGGGCGGAGACGAAGAAGATCACCGCCATGGGGATCATCACCAGGGCGGCGGGAAGATTTCGCAAACCCCCTCCCCCCAGGACGTTCCAGTTCCAGAACCCGCCGCCTTGCTTTTCCACGATCACCTGAAGATTGAGCGAGCCGGAAAGCAGGATGACGGTGATGATCACGAAGCCGATGGAGACCTCGTAACTCACCATCTGCGCCGCCGAACGCAGGGCGCCCAGGAACGGATACTTCGAATTGGACGCCCAGCCGCCCATGATGATGCCGTAGACGCCGAGCGACGAGATGGCGAAAAGGTAGAGAACACCGACGTTTATGTTCGACACCACCCAGCCGGGGGCCAGCGGCATCACCGCCCAGGCGCCGAAGGCCAGGGTGAAACTGACCAGGGGGGCGAGGAGGAAGACGACCTTGTCCGCCCCAGCTGGCACCACGATCTCTTTCAGTACAAATTTCAGGAAATCAGCAAAAGACTGAAGCAGACCGAAGGGCCCAACCACATTGGGGCCTTTGCGCATCTGCACGCTTGCCCAGATCTTGCGATCGGCCAGCAGCAGAAAGGCCAGGGACAGCAGAATCCACACCAGGACGGCGAGGATCTGCAGAACCGTGACCAGGGTCCAGCCGACCGGGGAAGCCCAAAAACCGACGTCTCCCATCGCCTACTCCGCCGCCATCTTAACGCCGGCGGTCAGGGCGGCGCATTCAGCCATGGTGACGCTGGCGCGGGCAATCGGGTTGGTGAGGTGGAAGGCCTTGATTGAGCTCATAAAAGGCGCATCGGTGATGTCGCCGGCGACCCCCAGGCCCGAGAGGTCGAAGCGGCTCGGCTTGGCCCCCGGCGCATAGCCGATCTGGCCGAAGGTGGGGTGATCGGCGAACAGTTTCGCCCGGAGCTGATCGAGGGTGTCGTACGGGAGTTTCGCCCCAAGATGTTCGGAGAGAGCGCGTAGTATAGACCAGTCTTCTTTGGCGTCGCCCTTGGGAAAGACGGCCCGCTCGCCGCGCTGCACCCGGCCTTCGGTGTTGACGTAGAGGCCGGCCTTTTCGGTGTAAGCGGCGGCGGGAAGGATAATGTCGGCGCGATTCGCCCCGGCGTCGCCATGGGTTCCCAGGTAGACGACGAAGGCGTCCGTCTGGCCGACATCCGCCTCGTCGGCGGCCAGCAGGAGGGCGACATCCAGCGCGCCCTTGGACAGCATCTGGGTGGCGCTCAGACAGCCTTTGGGCGGCACGAAGCCGAGATCGAGGCCGCCGACCCGCGCGGCGGCCGTATGCAGCACGTTCCAGCCGTTCCAACCCTCGCGAACCACTCCGAACGCCCCGGCGAGCGAGGCCGCCGTGGCAAGCACCGCCGCGCCGTCCAGCCGCGCCAGGGCGCCTTGGCCGAGGATGATGGCCGGGCGCTCGGCGCCTTTCAGGGCTTTCGCAAAATCAGAGCCGCCGGCGGCCAGGCCCGTCAGGGCGCCGCCGCCGGCGCCGAGACGATCGTAGCCGTAGGTCAGGTCGGCGGGCTGGCCGATCAGCCCGATCCGCGTCTTGCCGGCCAGCCACAGTTTGCGGATCCGGGCGTTGAGCACCGGCGCCTCGAGACGCGGATTGGTTCCGATCAGGAGGATGGCGTCGGCGTCCTCGAGGCCGGCGATGGTGGTGTTGAAGAGCCAGCTTTCGCGGGGGCCATAGCCGAGCGGGCCGCCGTCCTGGCGGCAATCGAGGTTCTTGACGCCCAGTCCCCCGAAGAGGTCGAGGGCCGCCTTCATGGACTCGGCGTCCTGCAGATCGCCGGCGATGACGCCGACTCGTTCCACGGGCGCCGCCTTGATTTTTGCGGACACGGCGGCCAGGGCGTCCGGCCAGGAGACCGGCCGCAGCCGGCCGCCGGCGCGGATCATCGGCGTATCGAGCCGCTGGCGCGCCAGGCCGTCGCAGGCGTAGCGCGTCTTGTCCGAAATCCACTCCTCGTTGATCTCGTCGTTGACGCGGGGAAGGACGCGCAGGACCGCGGGGCCGCGGGCGTCCACCCGGATGGCGCTGCCTAGCGCGTCCATGACATCCACGCTCTGGGTCTTGGTCAATTCCCACGGCCGGGCGTTGAAGGCGTAGGGCCGGGAGGTCAGGGCGCCGACCGGGCAGAGATCGATGACATTGGCCGACAACTCGCTGGTCACCGCCTGGTCGAGATAGGTGGTGATCTCCACGTCCTCGCCGCGCGAAATGAGGCCGATCTCGGAGGCCCCCGCCACCTCGGTGATGAAGCGCACGCAGCGGGTGCACTGGATGCAGCGGGTCATCACCGTCTTGATCAGCGGGCCCATGTATTTCTCTTCGACGGCCCGCTTGTTCTCGACGTAGCGGCTGGCGTCGCGGCCATAGCCCATGGACTGGTCCTGCAGGTCGCACTCCCCGCCCTGGTCGCAGATCGGGCAGTCGAGAGGGTGGTTGATCAGCAGGAACTCCATCACCCCCTTGCGGGCCTTTTCGACCATGGGCGAGTTGGTGATGATCTCCTGACCGTCGGCGGCCGGCAGGGCGCAAGAGGCCTGGGGCTTGGGCGGGCCGGGCTTCACCTCGACCAGGCACATGCGGCAGTTGCCGGCGATGGACAGGCGCTCGTGGTAGCAGAAGCGCGGAATCTCCTCGCCCGCCAGCTCGGCGACCTGGAGCACGGTCATGCCGGGCTCGAACTCGATCTCGACGCCGTTTACCTTGGCTTTAGGCACCAGCGCCTCCAAGGAGGGCGACACCGATTCGATCCAGGCGATTTTCGATCCGATCCAGCCGTCGCGAAACAGAATCAACGGCGATGTGCAACCGAGTCAAGCCTGCCTCGATGGCCTTCATGCCGCGTTTCATCGCCCCCAAATCCTCGATCAAAAGATCAAGGTTGGAATCGATCCGGCGGAGGTGCTGAAGGACCAGATTGTCGAACTCATCGACCATGTGGGGGCGATAGCGCCTTCAACCCCGACCATCAAGGGCGTGGGAGAGCTGTGCGCATGCGAAGCGGCGGAGCGCGGGCTCACGGCGTCGCGCCACGAAATGGCCGCTTTGGCCAGATCACATTGCGCCCGCGGAAGCCCTGGCGGGCTGCGGCGCCGTCGGCGGCCTCGCGCCTTCTGCTTGGATAAACAAGGTCAAGAGGTCTCGATGAAGTTCAAATATAACACCTGGATCCTGGGCGCGGCCCTGATCGCCGTCGGCATGGGCGGCTGCGCCACAAGGAAATTCGTTCGTGAGAACGTCGCGGTCGTCGATCAGAAGGTCACGGCCAACCAAGCTCGACTCGACCAGGACGACAGCCACCTGGCCGATCTCGACCGCACCTCGCGCGAGGCGCTCGAGCGGGCGCGGGCCGCGGGCAAGCTGGCCGAGGGCAAGTTCCTCTATTCGATGGTGCTGTCGGACGATTCGGTGAAGTTCCCCGTCGATGGCTCGCAACTCTCGCCCGAGGCCCAAACGCGGCTGATGGACTTCGTGCAGAAGCTGAAGACCGACAACAAGAATGTCTATCTCGAGATCCAGGGACACACCGACTCCACCGGCTCCAAGGCCGCCAACGTGAGGCTGGGCGAAGCGCGGGCCGAGGCGGTGCGATTGTTCATGAACCGGCAGGGCGTGCCCCTGAATCGGGTGGCGACCATCTCCTACGGCGATGACTCGCCCGTCGCTTCCAACGCCACCCGCGCGGGACGGGCGCAGAACCGGCGCGTGGTGGTCATCGTGATGGCCTGACCGATGGGGGCCGCGCACCGCGGCCCCTGACCTCGCCGCGGCGGGGCCGGCGCCTCAGCCCGAGCCGGCCGGGCGCGGCGTCAACAGGTCCGACCACCGCCATTCACTCGACCCGACGGCCAGTCGGGCCAGCCCTGGCGCGTCGCTCAAGGAGATCAGAACCAGGCCGCGCACGGACTCGGAGCGACAGGCCTCGGGCGCGAAGGCGATCTCCCACATGATCGCCTCGCGAACGGCGGCAAGCCCCTTGCCGTCTTCGCCGCCGCTCCTGACCCAATCGCCGTTCCAGACCATGATCGCCTTGCCGGCAAATCCGGCGACGGCGGCCTGGACCAGCGGATCCTTGCGCAGCGCCCCCTGCAGCCTTCGCGCCATGTCACAGGCGCGGCCTTTCGGACCGGAGTCGGCGCTGGCCGCCCCGGCGAGCTGGGCGCCGCTCAGTTCCGATCCCGCCTCCGCCGCCCCGCCCTGATCGGTGGACAGGGGATCGATATCCGGCGGCGCGGGCGGCGCCGGCCTGACGATGTCCGGCGCCGGGAGAGGCTTGGCGGGAGAAGGCCGCGCCGAAGCGGCGGGCGCCGCGGCGGCGGCCGGACGTGGCGCATCGACCAACTCCACCGTCATAGGCTCGCGCGCGAAGGTCTTGGGTGAGTTTGCCCGCGCCGAGAGCAGCGCGAGGAGGATCGACAGGTGAGTTGCGAGGCTCAGCGCCGTCGCGCCGAGCCATCGGCTTCGCGTCGCCGACGGGCGCGGTCGCCCCGCCCGGTCGCCCAATTCCCGTTCCCGCGGTCGCCGGCTCATCGCAATTCCACGCTGACCTGATTCCCACCAAAGGATCAGGGGCCCGCGTCAGGATCGTGGCGCCCGCCCTACTCCGCCGCGATCAGGGTCGCGCCCGGCACGTTGGCCCGGCGGGAGCGGTAGTTGGCGATGCGGGCCTCGATCTCGGGGCGGAAGTGGCGGAAAAGGCCCTGGATCGGCCAGGCGGCGGCGTCGCCCAGGCCGCAGATGGTGTGGCCCTCCACCTGGCTGGCCACGTCGAGGAGCATGTCGATCTCCTTGGGGTCGGCCTCGCCGGTGACCATGCGCTCCATGATCCGCCACATCCAGCCGGTGCC
>JBBRPN010000104.1:0-5641 GCA_038227925.1 Caulobacterales bacterium
CCCGACATGCGCTCTTCGGAAGAGGCGGCGGCCTATGTGAAGAAGCTGCGCGCCATCCTGATCTATCTGGGCAGCTCCGACGGCGACATGGAAAAGGGCAATCTGCGCGCCGACGTCAACGTCTCGGTGCGCCGGCCGGGCGGCCCGCTCGGCACCCGCTGCGAGATCAAGAACGTCAATTCCTATCGCTACATCCAGCAGGCCATCGAATACGAGGCGCGCCGCCAGATCGGGGTCCTCGAGGACGGCGGCTCGATCGTCCAGCAGACACGCCTGTTCGATCCGGCCAAGGGCGAGACGCGCGCCATGCGCTCCAAGGAGGAGGCGCACGACTACCGCTATTTCCCCGACCCCGACCTGCTGCCTTTGGAGCTCGATCCGGCCTGGGTGAAGGCTATCGAGGCCGGCCTGCCCGAACTGCCCGACGCCAAGCGCGCCCGCCTGATGAGCCAATACGGCCTCACGCGCTACGACGCCGGGGTGCTGGCCATCGAGGCGGCGCGGGCCGACTACTTCGAGCGGGCGGCGGCCGGCCGCGACGCCAAGCTGGTCGCCAATTGGACCACCAACGAACTGCTGGCGCGCCTGGCCAAGGATGGGCTGGAGATCGACGCCAGCCCCATTCCGGCGTCGGACGTCGCGGCCCTGGTGAAACTGCTGGAAGACGGTGTCATCTCCTCCAAGATCGCCAAGGAAGTGTTCGACCGTATGTGGGCCGGGGAGGGGACGCCGGCGGCGATCGTCGAGGCGCGCGGCCTCACCCAGGTTTCCGACACCGGCGCCCTGGAAGCCCTGATCGACAGCCTCATCGCCGCCAATCCCGGCCAGGCCGAGGCGGTGAAAACCCGGCCCCAGGCCATCGGTTGGTTCGTCGGCCAGGTGATGCGCGGCACCGCCGGCAAAGCCAACCCCGCCGCCGTCAACGAAATCCTGCGCGTCAGGCTTGGCGTGGAATAGTCGCGGCCGCCAAAGGAGTTCACTCAGCGATGATCGCCCCCATCGACGTCTACTATTGGCCCACCCCCAACGGCCACAAGGTCACCATCGCCTGCGAGGAGATGGGGCTTCCTTATGAGATCAAGCCGGTGAACATCGGCGCGGGCGAGCAGTTCACCCCCGAGTTCCTGGCCATCTCGCCCAATAACCGGATGCCCGCCATCGTCGATCCCGATGGGCCGGGCGGCGCGCCGATTTCGGTCTTCGAATCGGGGGCCATCCTGCAGTACCTCGGCCGCAAGACCGGCCGCTTCTACCTCGCCGACGAGCGCGCCCGCGTCGAGGTGGACGAGTGGGTGTTCTGGCAGATGGGGGGCCTGGGCCCCATGGCCGGCCAGCGGAACCATTTCCGCAACTATTCGCCTAGCTTCCTCATCGATCAGCGCCATTCGGCCTATGGCGCGGCCCGCTACACCAACGAGGTCGAGCGCCTTTACGGCGTGCTCAACAAGCGCCTCGAGGGCCGTGACTGGATCGCCGGCGACTACTCGATCGCCGACATGATCACCTGGCCGTGGGTGGCCGGCAAGTCGAGCGCCGCCCTCCAGGTCGAGGCCTTTCCCCACCTGGTGGCCTGGCACGAGCGGATCGCGGCGCGCCCGGCCGTCCAGCGCGCCATGGCCAAGGCCGACGGCGTACGCGGCGGCGTGGGCCTCCAGCAGTCCAGCGCCCAGGCCGAGGCGGCGCGCAAGCTGCTGTTCGGCCAGCGGGCGCGGTGAGGGGCCTGCCGGGGTCGGCAAGGCGCCGTTAATCGCCCGTTCAGCAATCCTCTGCTTAGATTCCGATTCGTCATCGGCGAGCCCACCGCCAGATCGCGCGGGCTCGCGATTCAAGGGAAAGGATCGCTGATGTTGAGCGAAGCCATTCTCGACCGGGCGCCCAAGGTCGCCGCGCCGCCCTCCGGCGCTTCGAGCGACGAACTTTTCCGCCTCGGCCTGTTCTATTCCACCGGCCAGGGCGGGGCGCCGCTCGACTATGTCTCGGCCCATATGCTGTTCAACTTGGCGGCCATGCGCGGTTCGATCGAGGCCAAGGTCTACCGCAAGGAACTGAGCGAGGAGATGGACCCGGCCGACGTCGCCGAGGCCCAGCGCGCCGCCCGCCGGTGGCTGGCCGGCGCCTGATTCGCCGAGCCCGTCCGGCAAGTTGCCACGCCGGGGCGAACAGGCTATCGCACCACCCCTCCAAAGGTGACGTGGCCGAGCGGCTGAAGGCGGCGGTTTGCTAAACCGTTGTACGGTGTAAAGCCGTACCGAGGGTTCGAATCCCTCCGTCACCGCCAACTTTGCTTGTTTTTATTGATGTTTTTTAGACTCGGAACATTTTACCTGCTTTCGTACCCGCATTTATGACGCGGATCGCCGCGAGGCTCTGCAACGCTCTGCGGGGCATTGTCAGCCCAAACTTCACGCGTGGCTAACGGGTGGCAAGTTAGCCGGTCGCATGACCCAGGCGAAGAACCCGTTCCGCTATTTTGACAGCTCCCCGGAGGTAATCCGGCTGGTTGTCATGATGTACGTCCGCTACCCGCTGTCGCTGCGCAATGTCGAGGACCTGCTGTTCGAGCGTGGCATCGATGTCTGCCACGAGACGGTGCGTCTGTGGTGGAACCGGTTCGGCCCGATGTTCGCCGGCGAGATCCGTCGCAAACGCGTTCAGCACATGCGCGCCTACACGCACTGGCGCTGGCATCTGGACGAGGTCTACGTGAAGATCGGCGGTGAAATGCGTTACCTCTGGCGGGCGGTGGATCACGAAGGCGAGGTGCTGGAATCCCTTGCCACCGTAGAGAGGGACAAGGCCGCGGCGCTGAGGTTCATGAAGAAGCTGATGAAGCGTCATGGCCGAGCCGAGACGGTCGTAACCGACGGGCTGCGCTCCTACGGCGCGGCCATGAAGGAGATCGGCAACGCCGATCGCCGGGAGGTGGGACGCTGGTTGAACAACAGGGCGGAAAATTCACACCAGCCGTTCCGACGTCGGGAGCGGGCCATGCTCAGATTTCGGAGGATGAAGACACTCCAGAAATTCGCCTCTGTCCACGGGCAGGTCCACAACCGCTTCAACCAGGAGCGCCACCTCATCAGCCGAGAACAATACCGGGAGAGACGCTCGGTCGCGCTGGCCGAGTGGCGCGCAGTCATGGGATAAAGCCAGGTCGGGTTTGGGCTCCCTGTGTCCTACCGGAGACGAGTTGCCGTTGGACTGACAGCACCGCCACGACATCCGCCTAAGTGGCGGCTTTCATTGAATTATTGAGGCGGCGTTTTGCCGTCACCCTAACAAACACCCTAACATTGAAGCGCGACGCGGGCGGATCGGGGCGGACGGATATGGATGGGCGATCACGCGCAATTGAGCGTCGGCGGCCGGCCGATCAGGCGCTTAATTTCCCTTGGTCCGGCCAGGCCGATCCATGGCGAGGCGGTCGGCGCCGAATGCTGACTTTTGTTGACTCGCCACCACGCCGCGCCGCGCGCATAGTGAGCCCGTCGCCCTCGGCTTGGTCGCCGCGAGCGATGCGCATGAGGCTCGCGAATTGAGAACACTGACCGGCGCTATCCTTGTCGGCGCGATATCGACATCGGCGCTCCCGGCATTCGCCGCTCCCAAGCCGAGCGACCGCCACGCCCTCACGGCGGCCCGGTTATCGAACATGCGGGCCGCCCCGCGTTGTCTGGCGCGGACCCGGCGAGGGACGCCCTGCCAGGCTGCGGCGACACGCGCACGGAACCGCTGCCACCTTTATGGGGGAGCAAAGGGCTCCGGCGGCCAAAACGGTCAGAGCAACGGGGCGTTCAAGACGGGCGAATGGACGAATGAGGCTGTCGCGCTTCGGCGCGCCGCATCGGCCAGGATCAAGGCCGCCCGCGCGCTGCTGAAGCGCCAATGCGTTCAGTAGATCGATCCGCCCGGCTGGGTAGAAGTCAAAACTCCGTCGATTGCGGAAACGGAATAGGCCGTTCCTCCGGTCCCATTCCAGCCTCGGACGTCGAACGTCCCGCCCTTGGTGAGCTTGTAGACCGCCAGAGAGCGGAAGGTGAGAGGCGTCTCCGGCTTGCATATCTCTGGCCGACCCGGAGCGCTCACGAAATAGGCCGCCCCCGACCCGACGATCGTCCCCTTGCCATTGGCCTCCATCAGGAAGGCGGTGTGCTCGTCGGTGGCAATAGCGAAGGGCCGTGGCGAGAAGCGGTCGTGACCGAGCCGGGCTAAAAAGGCCACCAGTCGCCCCATCCGGTCGCGGGTGACGAAATGGTCGTCGGTGATGGTATGCCCTAGAAGCGGGCTGACGTTCAGGAAATTGCTGGCGATGGTGATTCGGGAATTGAACGGGTCGGCGAGAGCCTCATTCGAGGTGACCGAGCGGGTCAGGGCCGAATAGGCGAACTGGGCCAACACGGCGTTGCCGGCGCTGGTGCCGCCGATCGGGACGCCGTGGCGGGCGGCGAAGTCGATCGCGTGGTTCAGCGGCGTCTGCTGCCAGAACCTGACATAGTCCGCCTGGTTGCCCCCCGAGATGAAGATGGCCTCGGCCTTGGAGACCGTATCCAGTACGAAGGGATCGTTGCTGGCGCGCCGATGGTTGATGATCAGAGTGGCGACTGAATTGACCCCTGGGCAGAGCCTCTGAATATAGGGGTCGTAGGCAGGCGTCCCGCTCGCGCGCAGGATGAGGACATCCCCATTGCCGGCGTGAGCGCAAAGCCAACGATAGGCCTCGTCCACGTCCGTGCCCCCGCCCTCGAAGAGGATGCCGAAGGTCGTCGGCGTCTTCACATCCGTAGGGTTGCCGCGCCGAAAATACTTCCAGCCGTTTCCTGTGTTGGTCCGTTCGCCATCCGGCGCCGTCTGGGCGTAGGCGGTCGGGGCAACCGCGGAAAGGCTAAAGGCAAGCATGACGGCGAGAAGCAGGGCGCGCATGAAGTGTCTCCAAGTTTCGGCCCGCATCTCTCCGCTAGCCGCCACCTCATAGCAAGCCCTCAGGAAGCCCGTGAGGGCCTTTGTCGGCTTTCAGGCTAGGGCGGCGGGAACGCGCCCGATGGACTTTATGCGCGGCCCTGAGTCCGGCGCGAGCCATTCGGCTGCGACCCTACGCTCCCAAGTCGGGCGCCGGAATCAACGAAGGACATAGATGATCTACGCTTGGCGCCTCAACCGAGGAGCCCTCCCGATGGACCGCGATCACGATGAACTGAATCGCCAACGCGATCCGCTCATGCCCGGTCAGCGCTCTAGAACCCCGGAGGAAGGGACCTGTAAACCAAAGGATAGATCACCGCATTTGCGCCGCTATTTGGCTGCTGGCCGCCCTCCGTCACATCGGTAAAGAGAAAATAGCCAGAAAAATGATCTACTGCCTGTTGATTGTACATTTCTAGTACATCTTGACTTGAGCAAAGGCCTAAATCAACCATGACGACAATCTGCCCTTAGCCTTTCGGCAGCGTACCGCTTGAACCTTTCAAATAATTGATGCTCGATGCATAGGTGTTTGCGAATTGCTAAGAGGCTGACTGAAAAAGAAGGTGGGTGATTTCAATCGGTTGTGATTCCGTTGGGTTGCGAAGCTCAATGGAGGACACGATGGCTTGGACTGAAACCACCCGCGCGCACTATCGGCGGGAGGGCCTGCGCTACGCAA
>JBBRPN010000105.1:0-5081 GCA_038227925.1 Caulobacterales bacterium
GATCCACCAGGTGGCGTAGGTGGAGAATTTGTAGCCCCGCCGGTACTCGAACTTGTCCACCGCCTTCATCAGGCCGATGTTGCCTTCCTGGATCAGGTCCAGGAACTGCAGGCCGCGGTTGGTGTATTTCTTGGCGATCGAGATCACCAGCCGCAGGTTGGCCTCCACCATCTCCTTCTTGGCCTGGCGCGCCTCGCGCTCGCCCTTCTGGACGGTGTGGACGATGCGGCGGTAGTCGTCGATCGGCACCCCCGACTCGGAGGCCAGGGCGGCGATCTCCCGGCGGATGGCGCCGATCTGGACGGCGTCGTTCTCGGTGAACTTGGTCCAGCGCACCCCCAGGGCGGCGACCGTCTCGCACCAGGCCGGATTCATTTCCGAGCCGAAATAGGCCTTGAGGAACTCGGGCCGCGAAATGCCGTAGCTGTCGGCGGCGCGCAGCAAGCGGCCCTCCAGGCCCATCAGGCGTTTGTTGATGGCGTAGAGCTGCTCGACCAGGGCCTCGATGCGGTTGTTGTTGAGCTTCAGGGTCTTGAGGTGATGGACGATGGTGGTGTTGGCCGCCTCATAGGCCTTGCGGTCGGCCGCCGAGAGGTCGCCGCCCTTGAGGCGGTGGTCCACCAGCCGCTCCTGCAGGCGGCGGAAGGCCTCGAACTCGGCGGCGATGGCGTCAAGGGTGGCCATCACCCCCTCGCGCAGCTCGCCTTCCATGGCGCTGATGGTAGGGCCGGCCCCGTCGTCGAAATCGTCCTCGTCGGCCTGGGCGGCGGCGATGCGGGCGGCGTCGGCCTCCTCGGGGCTCTGGTCGGCGGGCGGCGGCTCGGCGGCGACCTTGGCGTCTTCCGCCTCCCCGGCCACCGCCGCGTCCGACAAAGCCTGGGCGACCTGACCGCCGTAGGTCTGTTCGAGATCGATCACCTCGCGCAGCAGGATGCGGCCGCCGGAGAGCTCCTCGCGCCACACCATGATGGCCTCAAAGGTGAGGGCGCTTTCGCACAGGCCGCGGATCATGGTGTCGCGGCCGGCCTCGATGCGCTTGGCGATGGCGATCTCGCCTTCGCGCGACAAGAGCTCCACCGAGCCCATTTCGCGCAGATACATGCGAACCGGATCGTCGGTGCGGTCGAAGGCGCTCTGCTTGTCGGCCGCCTCGGCGACGGCGGTCTCTTCGCGGACCACCACCTCGGTGGCCTCGGCGACCTCCTCCTCGGCCTCGACCACATTGACCCCCATTTCCGAGAGCATGGCCAGGGTGTCCTCGATGGCCTCGGAGGTGACCTCCTCGGAGGGCAGGACCTTGTTCAGCTCGTCCATGGTGACGTAGCCGCGCGCCTTGGCCTGCTTGAGGAACTTCTTGACCCCGGCGTCGGTGAGATCGAGCAGGGGCCCGTCGCTGACGGGGGGGGCTTCGGCTTCGGGGGCCTCGGCGGCGGTCACTGCGGTCATCAACTTCTCCGGCGTCGGCGGCGGCGCCCGTCCTAAGCGCCACCCCGTATATAGTGATTGGACGATCCCGTTTCCGAGGCTTTCCCTCAGGCCGGCTCGTCGGCGTTCCAAATTTGTCCCGTCTTGATCGCCCGTCGCAGCGCGTCGCGCTCGGCCTTCAACGCCAGGAACGCCGACGCGCCGGAACCCCCCGCCAAGTCCTGCTTGGCGCCGGCGAGGGCGTTTTCCAGCGCGGCCATGCGATTCAGAGCCTCGAAGGCGCGCGACCACTGGGACCTGGCGGCGGCGAGGGTGACATCCTCTTTGAGGAAGGGCGCGCCCGCGTGCGTGGCGGCCCGGTCGATGTCAGTCAGCAGCGCGCTAAATCCGCTAGCCGCCAGATGGCGTCGCAGGGCCTCGCTGTCAAGCACATCGGCCTCGATGCGCAGACGGATGATTTCCTTGGCCAATTCGAGGAGGGCCGGATCGCCGAAGCCGTGGGTCTGCAGGCCCTCCAGATGCTCGTCCAACACCGGCGGATCGACGAGGGCCTGTTTGGCCAGGGCGGCGGGGATGGGATCGACGGCGCGGGCGAGGTATTTGGCCGCGGCGCGCCCCTCGGGCGTCGGGAAGGCGAGGATATCCTCGCCCGGCCGGCGCCAGGAAGCCCGCCCTCGAAACGCCCCGCGAGCGTCCGCGCGGCCGGCGGGCGGGGTGAACAAATGATCGAATCTGGCCAGCAGGGCGTCGCGGTAGGCGAGGGCGAGGTCGCCGTCGGCGATCTGGCGGGCGGCGGCGCGCAGGCGCTGCTTGAGGCCCGAGCGCCGCTCGGGGGTGTCGAGGGCCTGGGCGTCCCGCTCGCGGGCGAACAGGGCGTCGATGAGAGGTTTGGCGGCGGCGAGCTGGGCCTTGAGCGCGGCGGCCCCCTGTTCGCGCAGCACATCGTCGGGATCCTTGCCGCCTTCGAGGAGGGCGAAGCGGAAACTCCTGGCGGCGGCGAGCAGGGGCAGGGCGCGGTCGATGGCGCGGGAGGCGGCCTGAGCGCCGGCGCGGTCGGCGTCGAAACAGAGGGTCGGTTCGGGGTGCAGGCGCCAGAGGATTTCCATCTGGGCCTCGGTGAGGGCGGTCCCCATGGAGGCCACGGCGGCGACGCCGGCGCGCTGGCAGGCGATGACATCGAAATAGCCCTCGACCACCACCAGGGCGACATCCTCCCCCCCGGCGTGCAGCAGGCGGCGGGCCTCCGGCAAGCCGTAGAGAATCCGTCCCTTGTCGAACAGGCCGGTATCCGGGCCGTTCAGATATTTGGCCCGCGCCTGGGGATCCATGGCCCGGCCGCCGAAGGAGACCGCGCGACCGCGGCCGTCGGCGATAGGAAAGAGGATCCGGTCGCGGAAGCGGTCATAAGACGCCGAGCCGTCCTCCGGCGTGATGAGGAGGCCGGCGTCGGCCAGTTCGCCGCCTCGCGCCCCCTTGGCGATCAGATAGTCCTTGAGCGCCATGCGGCCGGGCGGCGCGTAGCCCAGGCGGAAGCGGGCCCATTCGCTCTCGGGCAAACCGCGGCCGACGAGGTAGTCCCGCGCCGCCCGGCCGCCCGGCCGGCGAAGCTCGGCCTCGAACCAGGCGGCGGCGGTCTCCAGCCACGCCGCGAGACCCGCCCGCGCCTTGTCGCGCTCGGCGGCCTCCGGGTCGGGGGCCGGCAGCGCCACCCCGGCCTCTCCCGCCAGCCGCTCCACCGCCTCGACGAACGAGAGCCGCTCGGTCTCCTGCAGGAAGGCGATCAGGTCGCCATGCTTGCCACTGGAAAAGTCGTGGAAGAAGCCCTTGTCGTCGTTGACGAAGAACGACGGGGTGCGCTCCTTGGTGAACGGCGAGAGGCCCACATATTCGCGCCCCTGCCGGCGCAGCTTCACGCTCTTGCCGATCACATCGGAGAGGCGAAGGCGGGACTTGATCTCGTCGAGGAATCGGTCGTCGAAGCGCACGGCGCAACGATAGCCCCTCGGGCGCCTTAAGTCGCCAGGTCACGCGGCTTAGCCGCGTCCATGAAGGCGGCGGCGAGACGGGTGGCCTCCTCCGGCGACGGCGAACCTGGGGCGATGTAGGCCGCCAGGCTCCAGCGGTATTGTGGCGACCAAAATTCTCAGCGCAATCCCTGGTAGTAGGTAGCCAGTCGCGCCATCTCGGCAGGGGTCAACCGCCGCGCCACGTTGCGCATGCGCCCATAGACGTCGTTGCGCCGCTCGCCGGAGGCGTAGAGCTGCAATTGGCCAAGGATATATTCTTCATGCTGTCCAATCAGGGTCGGCGTTTCGATCGGGCCGCCGGCGCCGGCGCCATGGCAGGCATTGCAGGACGGCAGGTTGCGGGCCGGATCGCCATCGACGGCCAGTCTCTCAGCCGCGGGATCGGGTTCCGACCAGCGATGGCCCAGCGCCCCCACGGCATCGTCATGGGCGTAATAGGCGGCCAGATCGACCATCTGCCGCTCGGAGAACTGTTGCACCATCACGCCCATGATCGGATTGACGCGCGCGCCGCTTTTGTAGTCGTGGAGCTGTTTGTAGATGGCCGCCGCCGACTGATCGGCGAGGAAGGGAAACTGCGGGTTCTCGGAAACCCCCGCCTCGCCGTGGCACGCCGAGCAGGTGGCGGCCGCCACCTGAGCGCCGTCGCGCCGGTCGGCATGGGCCAGTCGACGCAGAACCGCCGGATCCCAGGTGACCGCCGAGACCGGGGCGTGGCCGGGACTGTTCGCGCCCGCGTAGGCGGTGGCGGCCGGCCGAAATCCGGCAGCCCGGCAGATGGCCGTCCAAGGATCGATACCCAGGCGCCGCGCCTGAACGACCGGCAGGACGACGAAGCCCAGCACGCCGCCGATCAGAAGAACCGCGACCAGCGCGCCCCACGCCGCCGTCGCCCAGGCCCGATCGATCTTCGAGGAAGGGTCGGCCATGGCCTCAGCCCCCGCCCAGGCGGTGAACCAAGGCATCCGGCGCCTTCATGGTGAGCGTGTGCAGGATCGGAAAGCCGTAGGCGGCCGCCATCAGGATCAGCACGAAGACATTCCACAGGCCAAAGCCGTTGAGGATCGCCGGAACCCTGACCGGGGGGTGAACCGCGACGGCGTATCGCATTGCCGGTGCGGCGACCGCCGGAGCCTTGCGGTGCAGCGCCGCGAGATTGGCGATGAACAGCAGGGCGCTGGCCAGGAGGATCAGGCCGCCGATCAGGGAGACGATCACCCACGGACCCCAGGCGGCGATCCGGGGATCGGCGTAGTTGAAGTCCGACACCCGCCGCCATTGGCCTTCCAATCCCAGGATGTGCCAGGGGATGGTCATCACCATCATGCCCACGGCCCACAGCCACAGCTGCCAGCGCAACGGCTTGAGAGAGGCGAAGGCTCGCCCGGCCAGGGTCGGCCAGATCTCATAGGAGATGGCGAAGTACATGATCACCACCGTACCGCCGAAGATCAGGTGGAAGTGAGCGGTCACCCAGGAGGTGTTGTGGACCATGGCGTTCATGCCGTAGCTCATGTTGATCAGGCCGCCGAAACCGCCGAACCACAGCATGGAGAAGGCCAGGCCGGTGGCCAGCACCATGGGCCGCTCCCAGGGCAGAGCCGCGATCCAGCCGAACAGCCCCCTGCC
>JBBRPN010000106.1:0-5005 GCA_038227925.1 Caulobacterales bacterium
CGGAGATGTGAACGAACACGTCGGCGCCGCCCGCATCCGGTTGGATGAAGCCGAAGCCTTTTTGGCCGTTGAACCATTTGACAGTACCGGTAGCCATTTAGATTTAGTCCTTGATATGGGACAGTCCGCACCGTGCGGGCGCCCGTTGGTCTATCAAAATCGGTGAGGATCGGAAGGCGGGTCCGGAGGCCCCTTGAAGATCAAGGGGGCGTGGAAGAGCGGCCGAACCCTAGCGAGTTCGATGCTTTCATTATGGGGCGTCGTGGACGCCGGCACAAGGCGAATATCAAAATAGGGGCCCAGCCTTCCAAAACGGGCCGGAAAGGCCGATATAACGCTCTCCCCTCGCTGGATTGCCCCGGAGCGCGCGTATGAGCTTGATCGACAAGATTCCCCTCCTCGACGACGCGGCGCTCAAGAACCTGCTGGACAACGCCCGTCGGCTGGGAACCGCCGGCAGCCAGAAACAACAGGCCGACGCGGCCGAACTCCTGCCGGCCCTGGAGGCGGCGGTGGCGGCGCGCAAGGCGGTCAAGCTGGAAGCCGCCGCCGAAAAGCGCCTCGCCGCCAAGAAACCCGCCGCTCCCAAGAAGGCGCCCGCCGCCAAGGCCGCCTGATTACGCGGCGCCGCCCCGCGCCTTGTCCATCAGCCCCGCGAACCGCTCGAAGAGATAGAGCGAATCGGTCGGCCCCGGCGATGCCTCGGGATGATGCTGGACCGAGAACACCGGGCGGTCCGCCAGCGCCAGCCCGGCGTTGCTGCCGTCGAACAGCGAAACGTGGGTCTCGACCAGCCGCGCCGGCAGGCCCTCGCGATCGACCGTGAAGCCGTGATTCATCGACACCACCTCGACCTTGCCGGTGGCCAGATCCTTGACCGGATGGTTGGCGCCGTGGTGGCCCTGGTCCATCTTGATCGTGGTCGCGCCCAGGCTGAGGGCCAGCAGCTGGTGGCCCAGGCAGATGCCGAACACCGGCGTCCCGCTCTCGGCCAGCGCCCTGACCTCGGCGGCGGCGTATTGCGCCGTCGCGGCCGGGTCGCCGGGGCCATTCGAAAGCACCACCCCGTCCGGCGCCCGCTTCAGGATCGCCTCGGCGGTCGTGTCGGCGGGCACGACGGTGACCCGTGCGCTGATCCCGGCCAGGGCGCGCAGGATGTTGCGCTTCACCCCATAGTCCACCAGCACCACCTGATATCTCGCCTCCGCCGGTCGCGCGTAGCCGTCCGGCCACGACCAGAGGCCCTCCTCCCAGACGAAGGGCTGGAGGCAGGACGCCTCCCTGGCCAGATCGAGGCCGGCGATGCCGAGCCAGTCCCGCGCCCGCGCCGTCAGCCCTTGAAGATCGAAGCGCCCGTCCGGCCGGTGGGCGATGACCGCCTGGGGCATGCCCTTCTCGCGGATCGACCGGGTCAGGGCGCGGGTATCGACGCCCGCCAGCCCGATCACCCCGCGGCGGGCGAGCCAGCCGTCCAGATCGCTGTTCGCCCGCCAGTTCGAGGGCGCCGTGGGCGTGTCTCGAAACACCGCCCCCCGCGCCGCCGTCGCGGCCGATCCGGAAATCTGCTCGATGTCTTCGCTGTTGGTCCCCACATTGCCGATGTGCGGAAAGGTGAAGGCGACGATCTGGGCCATGTAGGAGGGGTCGGTGAGAATCTCCTGATAGCCGGTCATGGCGGTGTTGAAGCAGACCTCGCCCACCGCCTCGCCCACCGCGCCGCACCCTAGGCCGGGCAGGATCGTCCCGTCGGCCAAAGCCAGAACGCCGGTGACGCCGGTGGGGAGATCGTGCGACATTCGGGTCCTTCTTCAACGAATCCGACGGCGCCCCTCATGCTCCAACTTCGGCCCAATTGCGAGTGTTGCGACCGCGACCTGCCGCCGGCCAGCGGCGAGGCGCGCATCTGCAGCTTCGAATGCACCTTCTGCGCCGACTGCGCCGAGGACCGGTTCGGCGGCGTCTGCCCCAACTGCGGCGGCGACCTCGTCCGCCGCCCGATCCGCCCGGCCGCCGCGCTGGCGAAATTCCCCGCCTCCGCCGAGCGGGTGCTGAAGGCGCACGTCACGTCGATCTCGTAGCGCAAGCTTTGTCAGCCGCTTTTTTCGGAGCGCCGAATGAAACGCCTCGTCGCCGCCGTCCTCGCCCTCGTGCTGGGGATCAACGGCCTCGTCATGATGTTCGCCGGCCGATGGTGGTATGGCGCCGTGCCGGGGGTGATCGGCACCGGGCCGTACAATCCGCATTTCGTGATGGACATCGGGGCCGCCTATCTCGTGGTCGCCGGCGCCCTGGCCTGGCGGGCGGCGCAGCCGGCGGCCGGGCAGGGGGCGGTGATCGCCGCGGCGGCCTATCTGATCTTCCACGCCCTCATCCATCTCACCCACGCCGCCTGGTGCGGCCATTTCGCCGCCGAGATGCTCCGCGACCTGCCCAGTGTCTATCTGCCGACCCTGCTCACCGCCTGGGTCGCGTGGCCCGGCCGCTTTTCAAGCCAAGGGAGATCCTGATGCTTCGCGCCCTGCTTTCTCGCCAGATTGCCGCCTTCGAACGCACCTGGTCCTATGACGCGACCTATCTGCGCGAGATCCTGGCGGTCAGTCCCTGGGCCGTGCTGAAGATATTCATGCTCGGCTCCCTGGGTCACGGCCATCGCGCCCCGCCAGACGCCGTGGCGGCGGCCGGTATCGTCGGGACCCTGGCCGAGGACTGCGGCCCTTGCACCCAGATCGGCGTCGATATCGCGCGGCGCGGCGGCGTCTCCCCGGAGGTCCTGCGCGCCATTCTGGCCGGCGACGAGGCGGCCATGGGCGAGACCGCCGCCCTCGCCTGGCGCTTCGCCCGCGCCTCACTCGCCCGCGACATGGAGATCGCCGATCCGCTGCGCGACGAAATCCTGCGCCGCTGGGGCCAGGGCGCCCTGGTCGATATCGCCATGGCCCTCACCACGTCGCGGATGTATCCGACCCTGAAATACGCCCTGGGCCACGGCAAGGCTTGCTCGCGGGTGACGGTGGAAGGCGCCTCGGCGCCCATCGAGCGTCTGGCGGCGTGAGCCCGGAGGCGCTTTTCGAGGAACAGCGGCCGCGCCTGACGAGCCTGGCCTACCGCATGCTGGGCTCGCTCGCCGAAGCCGAGGACGCGGTGCAGGACGCCTGGCCGCGCTGGAGCCGCGCCGACCGCGCCGACATCGCCGACCCGGCCGCCTGGCTGGTTCGCGTCACCACCCGCCTCTGCCTCGACCGCCTGCGCGTCGCCAGAGCCCGCCGCGAAACCTACATCGGGCCGTGGCTCCCCGAACCGCTGGTGGAAGACCTGGAGGGCGATCCGGTCGAGCGGGCGGAAGAGGTTTCGGTGGCCTTCCTCCTGGCTCTCCAGCGCCTCTCGCCCCTGGAGCGGGCCGCCTTCCTGCTCCACGACGTCTTCGACCAGGACTATGCGGCGGTCGCCGAGGCCCTGGGTCGCGGCGAGGCCGCCTGCCGCCAGCTCCTCAGCCGGGCGCGGGCCCATATCAGAGAGGCGCGGCCGAGGTTCGCCGTCTCGCAGGACGAGGCCGCCCGTCTCGCCGCCGCCTTCATGGACGCCGCGGCGCGCAACGACCCGGCGGCGCTCGGCCGGCTTCTGGCCGACGACTGCGTCATGATCTCCGATGGCGGCGGCAAGCGGGCCGCCGCGCTCCGCCCCCTGGTCGGCCGGGACGACATCCTCGCCTTCATCGAGGGCCTCGCCTGGCGGCATCCATGGCCGCCGGCCGGCGAGGCCCGGATCGTCCGCGTCAACGGTTGGCCGGGCGTTGTCTTCAAGGGTCCCGACGGCGTCCAGACCATCGCCTTCGAACCGGGCGAGGGCGGCCGACTGGCCGCCATCTACATCGTCCGCAACCCGGACAAGCTGCGGGGCGTGGCGACTCGCGATGCCTGAGGCGCTATCGTCGGTCGGTGCGCTTCGACGACCGATTCCTCGACGAGATCAAATCCCGCCGCCTGTCCGATGTGATCGGCAAGAGCGTGAAATTGCGCCGGCAGGGGCGCGAATATGTCGGCCTCTCGCCGTTCACCAAGGAGCGCACCCCCTCCTTCTTTGTCAACGACGACAAGGGCTTCTTCCACGATTTCTCCAGCGGCAAGCACGGCGACCCGATCGCCTTTCTGCAGGAGACCGAGCGGCTTTCGTTCGTCGAGGCGGTGGAACGGCTGGCGGGAGAGGCGGGGGTGCCGCTGCCGGCCCCCGACCCGGAGGCCGCCGCCGAATTGTGCGACGGCGCGACGCTTCTCATTCCGCGGCCAGCGAGCACGATGAACATGCTGCCCGAATCGATCGAGAGCATGGTTGGAAAAACTGATTCCAAGCACGCTCATATGGACATTGCCGCCTATTTGGCCGATACTTCGCTATGATCAAACGGGCCTCGACCCCACCGTTCTACACCCAGAATCTTCAGGCGCTCGCTCGCGGACGTGCGCCTTGAAGTGTGTATGAAAGCACCTCGTCACGGCGCGTCGCGGGCGCCTCGTGGCTGAACTCCCTCCACTCAGATCTCAGTCGCCGGGCGACTGGCGGATGCTGACACCGAAGCTGATCTCCGCCTTGCGGAGCGGCTATGGGTTCTCTGATCTGCGCGCTGACCTCACCGCCGGCCTGACGGTGGCGGTGGTGGCCATGCCGCTGGCGATGGCGCTCGCGATCGCCTCGGGCGTGCGGCCGGAGATCGGCCTCTTGACCGCCGCCGTCGCCGGCCTCGTGATCTCCGCGCTCGGCGGCAGTCGGTTTCAGATCGGCGGACCGACCGGGGCGTTCGTTGTGGTGGTGGCAGGCGTCATCGCGCGCCAGGGTCTGGAGGGACTGATCCTGGCCACCCTGATGGCCGGGGTCATCCTGATGGCGGCGGGCCTGCTGCGTTTCGGGGCTTGGATAAAATATATCCCCGAGCCGGTGGTGTCCGGCTTCACCGGCGGCATCGCCATCGTCATCGCCGCCAGCCAGTTCCGCGATCTTCTAGGCTTGGAAG
>JBBRPN010000107.1:0-4818 GCA_038227925.1 Caulobacterales bacterium
CGTCATCGACGGCCCCTTCGCCAGCTTCAACGGCTCGGTGGAGCAGGTCGACGAGGACCGCGCCCGCCTGCGGGTCACCGTCTCGATCTTCGGCCGCGCCACGCCGGTCGAACTGGAATACGCCCAGGTGGAAAAGACCAGCTAGGGTTTCGTTTTTTCAAATCCGTGGGAGGGGCGCCACCCCGCACCACGGCCCCAGAACGCCGGATAGCCGGCGAAAGAGGAGATCATGGCCAAAAAGATTCTCGGTTACATCAAGCTGCAGGTGAAGGCGGGGTCCGCCACGCCGTCCCCGCCGATCGGGCCGGCGCTCGGTCAGCGCGGCGTCAACATCATGGGTTTCTGCAAGGAATTCAACGCCCGCACTGAAAATGTTCAGAAGGGTACGCCCCTGCCCACGGTGATCACCGTCTATCAGGACAAGAGCTTCACCTTTGTCACCAAGACGCCGCCGGCCACCCACTTCCTGAAGGAGGCGACCGGCCTCAAATCGGGATCGGGCAAGACCGGTCGCGAAAGCGTGGGAAGCGTCACCCGCGCCCAACTTCGCGAGATCGCCACTGCCAAGATGAAGGATCTCAACGCCAACGATGTCGAGGCGGCGGCCCGGATCATCGAAGGCTCGGCCCGCGCCATGGGCCTGCGCGTCGTGGAGGCTTGAGGGGTTCATGACCAAGCATGCCAAGAGAGTTCAGGCCCACACCGGCGACCGCAACGCGGTCCATGGGCTTGCCGAGGCGGTCAAGCTGGTCAAGGCCAACGCCACCGCCAAGTTCGACGAGAGCGTAGAAATCGCGGTCAATCTCGGCGTCGATCCGCGCCATGCCGACCAGCAGGTGCGCGGGGTGGTCTCGCTGCCGTCCGGCACCGGGCGCGACGTGCGCGTGGCCGTCATCGCCAAGGACGCCAAGGCCGAGGAAGCTCGGGCGGCGGGTGCGGAAGTCGTCGGGGCCGAGGATCTGGTGGAGCGCATCCAGGGCGGCTTCATGGAGTTCGACCGGGTGATCGCCACCCCCGACATGATGGCCCTTGTGGGCCGCCTGGGTAAAATTTTAGGCCCGCGCGGCCTGATGCCCAATCCCCGCGTTGGCACCGTCACCCCCAACGTCGGCCAGGCGGTCAAGGACGCCAAGGGCGGAGCCATCGAGTTTAGGGTCGAGAAGGCCGGCATCGTCCACGCCGGGGTCGGCAAGGCCAGTTTCACCGACGAGGCCATCACCGCCAACGTCAAGGCCCTGATGGACGCCCTGGCCCGCGCCAAGCCGGCCGGCGCCAAGGGAACTTACATCAAGCGCGTCAGCCTATCCTCCACCATGGGCCCTGGCTTCAAGGTCGATATGGCGACCATCGGCGGCTACGGCCCGGCGGCCTTCCCTCTTTCCGGCTCGTAATTTTCCCGCCCACCCATCAGGATCGGGTGGATGAGCGCGTTTGACCTGACGGCGATTTTCCTCGTGCTTGTCGGCGCGGCGGGCTGGCTGAACGTCCGGTTCCTGCGCCTGCCGAGCGCGACGGTGATGGTCCTGGCCGGCGCCCTGGGCGCGGGCGGCCTTCTCCTCATGCGCGCCATCGCGCCCGACCAAGCCGGCGTGACCGACATTGTCCGCATTCTCGGCGGCATCGATTTTCCGCGCACGGTCCTTGGCTACATGCTGGCCTTCCTGCTGTTCGCCGGCGCGATGCAGGTCGATCTGGCCGAACTGCGACGACGGCGGCTTTCCGTTTGGACTCTGGCGACGCTCGGCGTATTGGGATCGACCTTCATCGTGGGGGGCGGCCTTTGGCTGACCGCCCGCTGGCTTGGGCTTGGATTGACGGCGCCCTGGGCGTTTGTCTTCGGCGCCCTGATCAGCCCCACCGATCCGATCGCGGTGCTCGCCACGGTGCGGCACGGCAATCTGTCGAAGACGCTGGAAACCGTCCTGCAGGCCGAGGCGCTGTTCAACGACGGCGTCGGCATCGTCGTTTTCACCGCGGCGTTGAGCGTCGCGACCATGGGCGGCGCCGTTCATCCTTTGGCCGTGTTGGGGCACGTCGCCGTCGCGGCGGTGGGCGGAGGCGTGGTGGGGTTGGTTTTGGGCTCCGTGGTGATCGGCGCGATGCGCTCGATCGACGACTACGCGGTCGAGGTCTGCCTCACCCTGGCCCTCGCCACCGGCGCCTACGCCCTGGCCCAGAACCTGCACCTCAGCGGCCCGATCGCGGTGGTGGTCGCGGGGCTTTTCATCGGCGGCGCCGCCTCCCGCACCGCGACGAGCGACACCACCCGCCGCTACATCAAGGCGTTCTGGACGCTGATCGACGAGATCCTGAACGCCCTTCTTTTCCTTCTCCTGGGCCTTGAACTCCTGGTGATCCCCTTCAATATCGGCCTCGCCGGCCTATGGGCCTGCGCCGTGACTCTGGTGCTGGCCACCCGCTTCGGCGTGGTTTTTCCGTGGGGTGCGTATTTGGCTCGAAGGCAAGGGGAACGCGGGGCGAGTCTGATCCTGGCCTGGGGCGGCCTGCATGGAGCGCTCTCGCTTGCCCTGGCTCTCAGCATACCGCCGGGACCCGCCCGGGAATTGATCCTATCGACCACCTTCGCGGTGGTGATCTTTTCGATCGTGGTCCAGGCCACCACCTTCGCGCCGCTGGCGAGGCGGTTCAGCCGGCCGGCGTGAACGCCAGCCGGTGGCCATCGGGGTCGCGAAGGGCGCCGCGGCCGCCCGCGAAGATCAGTCGCGTGGCGGCGATGTCGCTGTCCCGGCCGCCGGCCGGCATGGGGCGACCGCCGGGCGGCGCCCGATAACACAGCAACTCGAGGTGCGGGCTCGTCGGATCCGTCGGTGAGAGGGCGGTGACTTCGACGACCGCGCCGGGCGTATCGTCCAGGCGCTCCTGTTCGACGCCCCGGTTGAGAGAGCGCGCGGTGACGGAGAGGCCGAGACGTTCCTCGTAAAAGGCGACGCTCGCCGCCGTTTCGGCCACGGTGATGGCCGAATGATCGATGCCGAGCAAGAGGGCGCCTTGCGCCGGGTTTCGCCAGCGCGGCGGCGCGCCGGCGGCCGGAAACCACAATAGCTCCAGGGGATGGCCTTCGGGGTCGCGGAATTTGAAAGCGGCGACCGAACCACTGGCGGGCGGCAGGGTTTGCGGGCCGCCTTCGGTGATGGCGATGAAATCGCCGGCGGCGCGAAGCTGGGCGTAGGCCGCGCCCATGTCGGCGACCACGATGGCGAGATGCTGGAACCACAGATCGATGCAGCGGCTGCCATCGGCGCCGTGAATCCCACTCTCACCATCATCGCCAACGCGCTCAGGGTGGCGGAGCATCTGGAAGCGCGGATGGGATGAGGCTAACGGCAAGCGCCGCTCCCGCGCTATCTTGACTTTCGTCTTGACGCTGGAACAAAACAAGAACATTATAACTCCGGACACAAGCTGGAGGATTATCCCCATGATTCGTTTCGCGCGTGAGTCGCTGGCCCTTGCTTCGGTGGCCGGGTTCGTCTGGATGGTCTGCCAAGTCGCCCAGTTCGCCGGCTGAGTCGGGCGGCTGAAGCCAAGGAGCGCGCGATGACGGTCGAGGCGGAGGGGTTTGTCCATCTGCGGGTGCGCTCCGCCTATTCCCTGCTCGAGGGGGCGATCAAGGCGGACGCCATCGGCGCCTTGGCGGCGGCGGGCGGGCTGCCGGCGGTGGCGCTGACCGACCGGGCCAATCTGTTCGGCGCCCTGGAGTTCTCCGTTGTCACCCGCGAGGCGGGGGTTCAGCCGATCGTCGGCTGCGCCCTGCCGGTGACCGGCATCGGGGAGGGCCCGCCACAGCGCTGGGCGCGAACGCCGACGGTGGTTCTGCTGGCCCAGAACGAGGCCGGCTATCGCAACCTCTGCGCCCTGTCGTCCGCCGCCTTCCTGGAGATCGAGGCCGCCGAGACGCCCCATGTGTCCTGGACCCGGCTCGCCGACCACGCCGAGGGGCTGATCCTGCTTTCCGGCGGCGCGGACGGGCCGGTGGATCCTCTGTTCGCGGCCGGGCGATCCGCCGACGGCGCGGTCGCCCTGGCCGAGATGCAACGGGTGTTCGAAGGCCGCTTCTACGTCGAACTCCAGCGCCATGGGCTGGCCAGTCAGGCGGCGGCGGAGCCGGGGCTGGTGGCCTGGGCCTACGCCAACGACGCGCCACTGGTCGCCACCAACGACAGCCATTTCGCGGAGGCGCGGACTTGGCGGGCGCACGACGCCCTGCTCTGCATCGCCGACGGCGCCTTCGTCGGTCAGGAGGATCGCCGGCGGGTGACGCCGGAGCACTGGTTCAAGTCGGCGGCCGACATGCGCCGGCTCTTCGCCGACTTGCCGGAGGCCTGCGACAACACCCTGGAGATCGCCCGCCGCTGCGCCTTCATGGTCAAGAAGCGCGATCCAATCCTACCGCGCTTTCCCACCGTCGCCGGCCGCTCCGAAGACGAGGAGCTGGCGCGGCAGGCCCGCGAAGGCCTGCGTGTTCGCTTGGCCGCGACGCCGCCGCCGGACGGCGAGGAACCGTACTGGACCCGCCTCGAGCGCGAGATCGGGGTCATCCAGTCGATGGGCTTTTCCGGCTATTTCCTGATCGTCTCGGACTTCATGAAGTGGGCCGTGGCCCACGACATTCCGGTAGGGCCGGGGAGGGGGTCGGGGGCCGGCTCGGCGGTGGCTTGGTCGCTTCTGATCACCGGCATCGATCCCCTGCGTTTCGGCCTGCTGTTCGAGCGGTTTTTGAACCCCGAGCGGGTCTCCATGCCCGACTTCGACATCGACTTCTGCCAGGAGCGGCGGGAGGAGGTGATCGCCTACGTC
>JBBRPN010000108.1:0-4785 GCA_038227925.1 Caulobacterales bacterium
GCCCTGGATGTGCGGCAGGGCGACGTTGGCGATGGTGGTGTCGAGCGAATTCATCACCGTCGCCAGCATCAGGGCGATGGTGATCGGAACGCGGTTGGCGATGTCCGAGGTGGACGCCATGGCCGCTAGCGAGAGGCCGGCGCCGCCCCGGCGCCGCCGGAGCCTGGGCGAATGTCCACGGTGACCTTGGCCGACAACCCGTCGCGGCCGGCCTGGACGGGCGGCGGCTTGTCGAAGGCGATGCGGACCGGCAGGCGCTGGACCACCTTCACCCAGTTGCCGGTGGCGTTCTGGGCCGGCAGGGACGAGAAGCTGGAGCCCGAGCCGGGGCTGAAACTCGCCACATGGCCGGCCAGAGTCCCGCCGCCATAGGCGTCGATCTTGATCTTGGCCGGTTGGCCGACCCGCATCTTGCGAAGCTGATCCTCCTTGAAGTTGGCCTCCACCCACGGCTCGCCCGACAGCAGGAAGAACAGGGTCTGAGCCGGGTTGACGTAGGCCCCCACCTGAAGCTGGTCGACCCGGGTGACCACGCCCGCCTGGGGCGCGAACACCACGGTGCGGGAAAGGTCGATCCGCATCGCCTTCAAGGATGCCTGGGCCTGAAGGACGGCGGGATAGGCGCCCGGAGTCTTGGCCGCCGCTCCCAGGTCGGCCAGGGCGGTGGCCACCTGCTGGCGGACCACGGTCACCTGGGCGGCGGCCAGATCGGCGTTCTGGCGCGCCTGGTCGGCCTGCTGGCGCGAGGCCACGCCCGCCGCCACCAAGGCCCGCTGGCGCGCCGCCTCGCGGGTGGCGAAAGCCTGGGTGTTCAGGTCGCTGCCGAGCACCAGCTTCTGCTGATCGTAGGCGGCGCGCAGGGAAACCACCTGGAGCTGGGCGGCGGCCAGGGCCGCCTGGGCCCGCTGCGCGGCGGCCTGCTGGTCGGCCGGATCGAGTCGGAACAGCACCTGGCCGGCCTGGACACGCTGGTTCTCGGTCACATCGACCTCGGTCACCCGCCCGGCGATGGCGGCGCTGATCGGCGCCTTGCCCACCTGGACATAGGCGTCGTCGGTGGCCTCGGAGCGACCGCCGGTGAGCACGAACCAGGCCACCACGGCCAGGATGACCAGCGGGCCGCCGATCATCAGCGGCCAGCGCCAGCGGGCCAGGGCGCCGGGCTTTTCCTCGGGCGCGACGGCCTCTTCATCGATCGGATTCACGCGGCGACCGTCCTCAAAATAGCCTGCCCCGCGCGCGGGGACCGGCGCCCGACTAGCTGTCCAGAGAAGGTCCGGTACCGATTGGGGCTGGCGCCTGTCAAGCGAAAAGCGTACGGTCGGGTTTCGATAAGGAGCGTTTCATGCGCGTCAAGACCGACGCCAAGCGCCGGGCGATCGTCGAGGCGGCCGGCCAGGTGTTCCGCGAACACGGCCTGGCCGGGGCCGGCATGACGGCGGTCGCCGATCGGGTCGGCGGCTCCAAGGCGACCCTCTATCGATATTTCGCCTCGAAGGAGGAGCTGTTCCTGGCGGTGATGCTGGACGAGGTTCTGGACCACGCCCAGGAAGTGTTCGACGCCCTGGCCCCATCGGGCGACCTGCGCCGGACCCTCGAGCGGTTCGGGGCGCGCTTTTTGAAGCTGACCCTGTCCGCCGAGGCCCTGGCGGTGCGCCGCATGTCGATCGCCGAGGGATCGAGATCGGGCATCGGCCAGAGACTCTACGAGCGCGGCCCCAAGCTGGTGTGGGCCAAGATGGCCGATTTTCTCCAGGGCGAGATGAAGGCTGGCCGCCTGCGGGCGGAGGACCCGTGGCTGGTCGCCATGCACTTGCGGGGCCTGCTGGAGGCCGACTTGGTCAACCGCGCCCTGATCGGCGCCGACGTGGACAGCCGCCCGGCCAAGCTGCGCCGATACGCCGCCGACGCCGTCGATGCGCTGCTGAGGGCTTATCGCGCGGAAGCTGGCGTCAACGGAAGCCAGGGAAAAAATTCCCGTCGCCCGAACGCTGAGCATCGACAAACCGGCAAGTGACGTAGAGTGCTGGCGCTGGGCAAACTGCCTGCCGACATCATGCCGCCTGGTCGATGTCGATCCGCACGGAAAGGCCCGCCTGCGTGGCGAGGTCGATCAGTGTGTCCAGGCTGAATTTGTCAATCTTCCCGCGCAAAAGGTCGTTCAAGCGCGGTTGGGTTATCCCGAGCCGGCGGGCCGCTTCGGCTTGGGTGATGTTCCAGCCGCGCACGCGCTGATCGACCGCGATCAGGAGATTGGAGCGCATGGTCATGCTGGCCGCCTCGGCCGGCGTATCCTCCAGCGCGTCCCAGACGTTATCGAAGCGCTGACGTTCCATCGCCGTCCTCCTAAATTTGCGCCAAGCGCGACACGACGAGGTCCAAGTCTCTGTTCGCCGTCTGCCGCGTCTTCTTCTGAAAAAAGGCGTGCGGGACGAACACCGCAGGCCCGATGTGCGCGATATAGAACACACGGAAGGCGCCAGCCTCGTCCCGGACGCGGATTTCCCGCACGCCAGAACCTACGGTCGTCATCGGCTTCCAGTCGCTCGGCTCAAGGCCGAGTTGAACCTTGTGCAACTGGACGCCCGCTTCCTTTCGCGCCCCTTGCGGAAAATCGCGCACCCTCGCGAGGGAATCGCCGAGGAATTCCAGGCGTTTCATCGGAGACGTCCGCGTCTATATCATTTTTTATATAACACCGCAAGTCCCCTTGCGAACCTAGACGCCCATGCCGCCCAGCTCCGCCAGCGCCACCCCGCCGTCCACCGGGATGGTCGCGCCGACCACATAATCGCCGGCCCGCGAGGCCAGATAGATGGCGGTCGCCGCCATGTCCTCGGGTGTTCCGATGCGGCGCGAGGGGATGTGGCGGGCCACCGCCTCGCCGCGGTCGCGGGCGTCGCGGTTCATGTCCGAGGCGAAGGCGCCGGGCGCGATGGCGCTGACCACGATGTGGTCGGCGATCAAGCGGGCGGCCAGGCGGCGGGTCAGGTAGATCAGGGCGGCCTTGGAGGCCTGGTAGGAATAGGTCTCCTGCGGATTGAGCCGGATACCGTCGATCGAGGCGATGTTGATCACCTTGGCCGGGCGTTCCGGCGACGCGGCGGCGGCCAGGGCGCCGTGTAGGGCCTGGGTCAGGAAGAACGGCGACTTCAGATTGAGGTTGAGCACCTTGTCCCAGCCGCTTTCGGGAAAGTCGTCGAACGCCGCGCCCCAGGCCGCGCCGGCGTTGTTGACCAGGATGTCGAGCTTCGGCTCCAGGGCGATGCGCGCGGCCAGCGCCTCGCACCCTTCGACGGTCGAGACGTCCTGGGGCAGGGAGAGGCAGGTTCTGCCATCCTTCGAAAGGGCGGCGGCGGCGGCGTCGCAGCGGTCGGCCTTGCGCGAGGAGATGTAGACCTTCGCGCCCTGCATGATGAAGCCTTCGGCGATCATCGCGCCGATGCCGCGCGAGCCGCCGGTCACCAGGGCGACGCGGCCGTGCAGCCCGAACAGATCCTTGATCATGATCTTTCCCTATTTTGTGTGCCTCTCGCCCGCCGCGCCCTTGTCGTGACCCAGACGCCGGCGCGCCGTCAACCGTCGGCCGGCTCTTGCCCTTCGCGCCGCGCTCGCATAAGCGGTGCGGGAAGGGGCCGTCCGTCGCCCGCAGGCATGCGGCGGCGGATTTTTTTCTTGTCGCCTGGGATCCCAAAAAAAGAAATGCCGCTCGATCTCGCCTCCGCCGACGCCGCGCCGCGGCCGCTGGCCCCCACCGTGCTCACCCATCTTCAGCGCCTGGAGGCCGAGAGCCTCCAGATCATGCGCGAGGTGGTGGCCGAGTGCGAGCGGCCGGTGATGCTCTATTCGGTCGGCAAGGATTCGGCGGTGATGCTGCACCTGGCGGCCAAGGCCTTTTTTCCCGCCAAGCCGCCCTTCCCCCTGCTGCATGTGGACACCACCTGGAAGTTCCAGGCCATGTACGAGATGCGCGAGCGGATGGCGCGGACACTGGGTTTCGACCTGTTGGTCTACAAGAACCCGGACGCCGAGGCGCGGGGGATCAATCCCTTCGACCACGGCTCGCTGCACACCGACCTTTGGAAGACCGAGGGCCTCAAGCAGGCGCTGGACAAATACGGCTTCGACGCCGCCTTCGGCGGGGCCCGCCGCGACGAGGAGAAGAGCCGGGCCAAGGAGCGGGTGGTCTCCGTCCGCACCGCCCGGCACGGCTGGGACCCCAAGAACCAGCGGCCGGAACTGTGGAAACTCTACAACACCCGCATCGCCAAGGGTCAGTCCCTGCGGGTCTTCCCGATCTCCAACTGGACCGAGCTGGACATCTGGCAATACATCCACCTTGAGAACATCCCCATCGTGCCGCTGTATTTCTCCGACGTGCGGCCGGTGGTGGAGCGCGACGGCGCCCTGATCATGGTCGATGACGACCGCATGCCCCTGAAGCCCGGCGAAGTCCCGATGATGAAGTCCGTGCGGTTCCGTACCCTGGGCTGCTACCCGCTCACCGGGGCGGTGGAGTCCACCGCCACCACCCTGCCCGAGATCATCCAGGAGATGCTGCTCACCACCACCTCCGAGCGACAGGGGCGGATGATCGATCACGACCAGGCCGCCTCCATGGAGAAGAAGAAACAGGAGGGCTATTTCTGATGGCCCACCCATCTCAAAACCCGCTCATCCCGGCGAATGCCGGGACCCCGATCCAAAGTCACCGGAGATCCGGGGTAGGACGCTTGCCTTCCTGGAGCTGTTTAAAGCCATACGATCTGGGTCCCGGCGTTCGCC
>JBBRPN010000109.1:0-4440 GCA_038227925.1 Caulobacterales bacterium
ACATGGCCGGCCGCGGCACCGACATCCAGCTAGGCGGCAACCTCGACATGCGCCTGGCCAAGTGGCGGGCCGAGCAGACGGGCCTGGGCGTCGATCCCACGGTCGAGGACGAGCGGGCGGTGCGTCGCGAGCTGGAGGCGGAGATCGAGGGCAAGAAGGCCATCGCCCTGGCCGCCGGCGGTCTCTTCGTCCTGGGCACCGAGCGCCACGAGAGCCGGCGCATCGACAACCAGCTGCGGGGCAGAACGGGGCGGCAGGGCGATCCCGGCCGCTCCAAGTTCTTCATGTCCTGCGAGGACGACCTCCTGCGCATCTTCGCCGGCGACCGGCTGGACGCCATCATGCGCACCTTCGGGGTCGAGGAAGGCGAGGCGATCACCCACAAGTGGCTGAACAGCGCCATCGCCACCGCCCAGAAGCGGGTCGAGCAGCGCAACTACGAGATCCGCAAGAACCTCCTGAAATACGACGATGTGGTCAACGACCAGCGCAAGGCGGTGTTCGAACAGCGCCACGATTTCATGGAGTCGGAGGATCTCTCCGCCATCGTCGTGGAGATGCGCCACGACACCATCGAGGACTTGGTCGGCCGCCACCTGCCGCCCAAGGCCTACGCCGACCAGTGGGACATCGCCGGCCTGGACGAGCACGTCAAATCGCTGCTTGGCCTCGATCTGCCGATCGCCGACTGGGCGGCCGAGGAGGGCATCGCCAACGAGGAGATCCAGGAGCGCCTGATCGCCGCCGCCGACGCCCGTGCCGCCGAGCGCGAGGCGCTGATCTCCCCGCAGCAGACCCGCCACCTGGAAAAGAATTTCCTGCTGCAGATGGTCGATATGCAGTGGCGCGAACACCTGATGCACCTGGACCATCTGCGCAACGTCATCGGCCTGCGCGGCTACGGCCAGCGCGACCCGCTCAACGAATACAAGACCGAAGCCTTCTCCCTGTTCCAGACCCTGATCGGCGATCTGCGCCAGAACGTCACCCGCTGGCTGATGACGGTGGAGATCCAGTTCGCCCCGCCCGAGCCCGAACCGCCGCCGATGTTCGAGATTCACGTCGATCCCGACACCGGCCAGAACGAACGGGCGCTGGAAATGGCTGGAATGGCGATGGCCTCGGGCTCCGGCGAAGAGCGCGCCGCCCTGCCACTGGCCGCTCTTCCCGCCGGCTTCGAGCGCACCGGCCGCAACGCCCCCTGCCCGTGCGGATCGGGCAGGAAGTTCAAGCACTGCCACGGGGCGCTGGTTTAGGGGCGCGCCGCGCTGGCCCGCTCCTGCCATTTCGGCCCGTTCACGCCGACCGCGAGGAGCCAGAGGCACAGCCCGCCTTCGCCAAGGCCGCCGCACATCATGGCGAAGGTGTCCAGGTGGTCGGCGAGAGCGGGCCACAGAATGGTGGCGAGGCTGTCGGCCAGCCAACCCAGGCCGGCGAGGGCCAACAGGACGCCTAGAAATCGCGGCATGAAGGCCGATCTGAAGACGAGGTAGCCGAGCAGGGTGCAGTAGAACCCGAAGAAGACCAGACTGATGTTGTAGCCTTGCCCGTGCAGGTGGAGGAAGGCCCTCGCCAGCGCTTGCAGCTGATCGGGCCGGAAGGCGGCCAGATAGGGCGCGCCTTCCAGGAAGACCAGGGCGGTCACGAGATTGAGCGTGATGGCGGCCCCGATGGCGCAGCCCACAAGACTGAAGAAGGCCGCCAGCAGGGAGACGCCACGGCTCACCGGCCTGAACAGGCCATAGAGGAGGGCGGTCACGCCGACATAGCTCGCGGTCCCGACGAGATCGGCGGCGATGCTCGAACGATACAACGGCTCCGACGCCAGGATGTGGCGCGCGGTCGCCGCCGCATCGCCGCTCACGATCGGCCGGTGCGAGCGGAGAAGGCGAAATAGCCGGCCGCTATGGTGATCAGGTACAGGACGCCGGCGACTCTGGCCCGCGAACGGGGCGAAGCTCCGATGATCGGTTCGGTCATTTCATTCCTTCCCCAGCAAGGGCCGCCGTATGAACGCGGAGCCCGAGGCCGCCGCCGCCTATGTGAAGGGCCAGGACCGCCGCCAGGCGCAGCCAGGGAGGGCTGTCGGCCGCCAGATGAAGAATCGCGCCCGTTGCGCCGCTCATGCGATCCCCCGCACGGGGCTGTAGCCGGCCCCGTCAGAGGCGAAAGCGCGGGTGAATCGGACCCGAAGCAACCAGAAGATCATCAATCCCAGGATCGCGACCATCGGCAGGAAGAGGACGGGGGAGCCGCGGAGAAACTCGGGAACGGCCTTCGGCTGCCCGGCGAAAGATCCCGCCGCGATCAGCAGCGCCACGGACATGCGCCAAAGATGTCGGGCGATGCGCCCCGCGCCGGAAACGCCGCCGCGCAGGATCACCCGAAGGTCGCAGACGGCGGCGAGGGCGGCCACCGCCGCGAAGATGGAGATCGCCCCGTCGCCTGGTCCATGGGCGGCCCCGGGTGTGTGGGCGTTCACCCACACCCAGGCGGCGCCGGCCGCCGCGGCGCAGAGGGCGGCGAGGAAGGCGCCCACTTCGAAGACGCCGACGGCGCCCGCCTTGCGCCGGACGGTCGCCCAGCCCGTGGCCACCAGATAGAAGGTGATGACCCCGGCGAGGGTGTTGGGCGCCTGCTCCTTCGGCAGGAAGGGGGCCGCGGCCGCGCCGATCCCGGACATGGTCAGCATGGCGACGAAGAACACCGTTCCGGCCGCCCGGTGCAGGCGCTCGCCCTTGCGCAAGGCCATCGCCGCGGCCCCGGAGACCAGGCCCACGGCCGCGCCGCCGATGTGGGCGAAGAGGATCGTCGCCGCCGCGGCGTGGACGATGGCCGGAGCATCCGGGCCGACCTGCAGGATCATCAGCGTTCCTCCTTATGTGGAGCGGGAGAAAGGAAGGCGCGGGGCGGATCAGATCGGTTCACGCCGCCGGCGCTGCCAGACCGCCGCGGCGAGGAAGGCGGCGGCGAATCCTAGCCCCACCCACAGGCCCGGCGCGCTCAGGAATCCGACCGGATCGAGCCCCGGCAGGGGGGTTAGCGGGACCTTGCCGTGCGCCCTTTCGGTGAAGGCTTCGGAGAAGCCCCCCAGGCGGTAGCCCAGCAGGGAAGCGAAATTGCCGCTGTTGAAGGCGATTTTTTCGACGACGCAGAGGGCCAGCGGCGGCAGCACCGCCCACAGGAACGGCGCACGGCGCGCCCAGCCGGAGATCATCAGCAGCCAGGCCCAGATCGGCGCATACCAGAGCGCCAGCGCGGCCAGACCGTAGAGAAACACCAGCAGCATCTGGAACAGGGGCAAATGGGTCGTCAAGGCGTCCAAGCCGGCCGCCAGCAGGATGGCGGTGCTCAGCGCCAGCATGATCAGCAGCACGGCGACGATGACCACGAACAGGATCGCCGGCAGAACGAGAAGGGGAACGCTCGCCTTGGCGAGCACGGTCGTCAGATCCGAAACCGGCAGCGACTTCCAGAACAGGATGCCGCGATCGCGGCGTTCGTTGTGCAGCGCGCCCAGACAGTAGAACCCGCCGACGATCAGTCCGGTCAGGATGATCGCCATCGCCGCGAAGTCGTAGGGCAGGGCGATCGCGACGGCCCGGCGCGCCGGGTCGAGCGCCAGAGCGGCTTGGCGGTGCTCCGGCAGATGGATGGCGCTGATCGAGAAGGCGAACAGCACCACGCCGGCGGCGATCAACGGCGCGATATAGATAGAACGGTTTTCCCACAATTCCCGTCGCACCGACCAGTAGAACGGCCGGGTCGCCGGGAGAGCCGCCGGCGCGGCCGGCCGCGGGCCCAGGGGCGAGTCGGGCATGGCGTCCGATGGCGTGGTCATGCGGCGGCTCCTTGCCCGGCGGCCCGTTTTGCCTCGTGGGATGGGCCGCCGATCACGGCGACGAACAGGTCGGCGATGCTGGGTGTGCGCACCTCGCCCAGCGCCGCGAGCCGGTCGCGATCGACGGAATCGAACAGCAGGAGGCCGCGGCCGAACACCTGGCGCTCGTGAATGGGTTTCAGCGCCCGCGCCGCCGCGACATGCTCGGGGCTCACCATGACCTCCAGATAGCGTTGCTCGAAATCCTCCATGCTCGTGGCGAGCACGATGCGACCGCGGTCGATGAACACCAGATCGGTGAGGATGTGCTGGATCTCCTCGACCTGATGGGTGGTCACCACGATGGTGCGGCTGCGGTCGAAGTAGTCGTTGAGCAGCGTGTCGTAGAACTGCTTGCGATACAGGAGGTCCAGGCCGAGGGTCGGCTCGTCCAGCACCAGCAGTTTGGCGTCGATGGCCATGACCAGGGCGAGATGAAGCTGAGCCACCATGCCCTTGGACAATTGCCGCACCTTGCTCGTCCGCTTGATGGCGGTCTTGGCGAGAAAGCCTTCCGCCTTGGCGCGATCGAACCTCGGATGCACGCCGGCGACGTAGTC
>JBBRPN010000110.1:0-4380 GCA_038227925.1 Caulobacterales bacterium
CAGCACCCTCAGATAGCGGACCAGACTCTCGCCGTCGAAGCCCAGGGTCTCGAAATCCAGCGCCAGGTTGGAGCGGTCGAGCAGGCGCAGGACGACGCTCTCGCCGTGGATGGTCGGCGCGGTGGCCACCCGCAGGTCGATGTCGTGGCCGCGCACCGCCAGCCGCAGGCGCCCGTCCTGCGGCAGGCGCCGCTCGGCGATGTTGAGGCCGGCCATGACCTTGATGCGCGAGACGAAGGCGGCCTTGAGGTGCGGCGGCAGGGGCTCCTCGTCGCGCAGGGCGCCGTCGATCCGCAGGCGGATCTTCAGGACATCCTCGGTGGGCTCGATATGGATGTCCGAGGCGTGGGCCTCGGCGGCCCGGCCGATCAGGGCGTTCACCGCCCGCACCACCGGTGCGTCGCTGGAAAGGTCCTTCAGCCGCTCGACGTCGGCCTCGTCGGCGCCGCCGGCCTCGCCGACCAGCGCCGCCTCGTCCGGATAGAGCCGGTCGAGCGCCGCCTCCATGTCGCCCGAGCGCGCGACCACCGGAACCACCGGGCGGCCCAGGGCGAAGGCGATGGCGGCCAGGGGATAGGCCGCCAGGGGATCGACGAAGGCGACCTCGACGCCGGCGGCGGTTTCCTTCAGCGGCAGGGCGCGGACGTCGCGCAGGAACCGGCCCGACAGCTTCTCGGGGGCCAGGGGCTGGGCGGGAAAGTCGGCCGCCCCGGCGATCCGCAGGCCCGCCGCGTCGGCGATCGCCGCCGCCAGCGCCCGCTCGGAGACCAGGCCCAGGCGGGTCAGCACGGTGTCGAGGGGCTCGCCGGTCTCGCCCTGCACCAGCTCCGCCCGCGCCAGCGTCTCGGCCGGGGCCAGGCGTCGTTCGAGCACCAGGCGGCTCAGGCTCAAGGCGGGAGCGGGCAAGGCGGCCAAGGAAGTCCTCCAAACGATCGACGCACGCCTTCTAGCCGATCATCGCGGCGAGCGTTAGGCATACTCGAAACGACGCATAAGCCGGAGCGCGGGCTTCCAGCCCGCTATTCCTCTTGCGGCTCACCCTTGCGGGCTGGAGGCCCGCGCTCCGGGGCGCACATAGGTATTACCCCCCCGGCAACGGAATCGCGGTGGTGCTCTTCAGCGTCTCCATGGCGAAGGCGGAACTGACGTCGGAGAGGCGGACGGCGCGGATCAGGCGCTTGTAGACCTCGTCGTAGGCGGCGATGTCGGCCACCCTGATCTTGAGCAGATAGTCGATGTCGCCGCTCATCCGGTAAAACTCGACGATCTGCGGGATGCGGCGCACCACGGCGGTGAACTGGGCCAGCCAGGCGTCCGAATGTTCGGCGGCGCGGATGGTGACGAATACGGTGACGCCCGCGTCCAGGCGGGCGGCGTCCAGGAGCGCCACCCGCCGCGGATCACGCCGTCCGCCTCCAGGCGCTTGATCCGCCGCCAGCAGGCGTTGGCCGACAGATGCACCCGCTCGGCGACTTCGCCCACCGCCAGGGATGCGTCCTCCTGCAGCACCGCCAGGATGCGCAGGTCGGCGGCGTCGATGGGCGAGGCGGGGCGCGATTTCATCCCAAGAACCTAGCCAAATGCCGCGGGTTTTGGGAGAAAATCTCGCGAATCCGGCGATAGAATCGCACGATCCAAAGAATCGCACGATCCAAACCAACCGCGAGGCCACGCGATGATCCGCCGTCTGTTCCTGGACCACCCGGCGTCCATGGGCGAGAGCTATTTCGAGCACCAGGGCGTCGCCCTCTCGTTCGCCGCGCGGCTGGCGGCGGCGGCCGGCGCATGCGCGGTTCACGCCCTTGTTCCCGGCCTGTTCGTCACCGCCGCCAGCCGCGCCGTCACCGATCTCAACGCTCGCCTGGCCGAGGGCGGCCGACGCCGAGGCGCGGCGACCGATCCGGCCATGACGGGAATATCCTATTCGATCTGAGCGCGGGCCGTTCACTGGCCACTTAAGTCGTCCACCCGATCTGGCCCGGCGATAAGGTGAAGAACCCGCTCAATACCGCGCGCCCGCCGGCTGGAACACCAAGCGGTCGATCCCGGGGTAATCCTTTCGCGGCCACATTTCGATGTATTGAATCCAGTCGCCCGCAGTCTTGGCGTCCTCTCCCGGCCTCTCCTCGTCCATACGGTTGCGCTCGATGTCGAGCACCATACCGTCCTTCAGCCAATGCCGCCCTTCGGGACCCCGCGTCGCGCCGCCATGCAGCGCGCGATCCTCATCGTCGCGATAGACTTCGTGCCCGGCAAGCCAGCCGTCCTTCACCAGCCGGGCGCGCAGGTCGGCGTCCGCCGCCTCAAGCTCCGCGCGCGGCATCTTATGCGGCGATGTGCCGATATTCAGCGCCTGTACGCGGGTGTGGTCCTTGTCATAGGTGGTGATGAAGTAATAGCGCGCGTGCGGGAAGACGAGCGTCGAGCCGGGAATGGCGAAATCGAACACGCCGCCGCCGGCCATCGTCGTATCGGCATGGCGGGTATCGATGGCCAGGGTCGATTGCCGGGTCAGGTCGGCGACGCTCATGTCCGGCCGGGCCACCAGGCGGCCGAGGCTCGGCCCTTCCACGATCTGGCCGATCGCCTGCCCGGCGGATCGCTGCGGGCCCGAGCCGAAAAAACCGCCCGCGACCATGGACGGCGCCGCGACCGCCACCCCGGCGAGGATGAGGGCCCACATCGCCCAGACGATGGCGCCTTGATGGCGGATCAGGGGGCCGACGAGCGGCGCGTCCCGGTGGCCGAGCCGTTCCTGCGCCCCCAACACCAGCTTGACCATCACCGGAATCGCCGACAGGCCAGCCGCGAGAAACAGGGTCAGAAACACGCCGACCGCGATCGCCTGGGCTGCGCCCCGTGGCGGCCTGATGACGCCGCTTGCCGCCAGCACATTGCCGATAACCGCCATGCCGATCAACGCCGCGAACAGCGACAGGCAGACGATCAGATGGGTGCGAAAGCTGAACATGCCGCTTGCCTCAGAGCGCGGGCTTCCTCGCTCCGTTCCTCGCTGCCCGGCGCGGTTTTGGTAATCCCGGTCGGGTAATTTGGCGTGAGAAGGCCCGCGGGTGTAGTTTCGGCTCACGTAACAAGAGAGCCGCCATGCGCCAAGGCAAAACGCTCGCCCTTACCGGCGTGATCTGGGTGCTGGCGGCGTGCGCCGGGACGGCGGCCGCTGTGCGCGGGGTGGCGTCCGCCGACGTCCCCAGCCACGTCGCCGCGGTCGAGGTTGTCCAGCACGACGTTTCGGCCCCACCCGCCTTCGCCGACACCCTCCGCGACGCCGTGCTCAGGGAGGCGGCCCTTTACGGTGACGCCGGCCCGCCCATCGCCTTGCGGATCGAACTGGACAAGGTGCACCTGAAGAACGCCATGAAATCGATGCTGATCGGCGACGACAACATGGCCAAGGGGCGGGTGGCCGTGGTCGATCCGGCGACGGGACAGCCCTTCGGGACATTCGCGGTGAGGGTGAACGCCGAGCGCCACGGCCATGCCGGAGCCTCCATCGCGATTACGGTGCTGGGGGCGCTCGACCCGACCGGCTATGTCGCGCTGGGAACCATGGCGGCGGGCGCGGCGTCGGCGGGTGTCAATCGCTCGGGCGCGGAGGCGACGATGAGCGCCAATTTCGCCGCCGAAACCCTCCGCCAGACATTCGGCGACGCCAGGGCCCATGCCGCCCACCCGGCGAAACACTAGGCCGGGCTGATCCGGCTCGCGTGGCCCGGCGCCTCAGCCCGCGGTCTTCGGATAAGGGCTGGAGTGGCGCCGCACGGCGCGCCACCCGGCGGCCTCGCGCACCCAGACGTCGGTCAGCAGAAACCGTTCATCGATGCGCCGGCCATGGAAATCGACGGTCCATTCGCCGTAGACGCTCGCCAGGGCGCAGTCGCCGAATAGCGACACCTCCACCCCCTTGAGGGCCATGGCGTGAAACCGCATGGCCCCGAGGGTCGCGAACCAGACATCGCGGCCGATCGGCTCGGTTCCGGTGGAGCGCACCCCCACCAACAGGAAGCATGGGGAGAGCAGCGTCTCCAGCTTGGCGATGTCCCTGGCCAACAACGCCTCGACCCAGGCCTGTTCGCGGGCGGTCACCGCTTCGATATCGCCGGTCAATCGACCCTCCCGTCCACAATGAGATTGCGGCCCCTCAATATCCTATTTCCGGCGCCAGCACCGTCGCCCCGCCGGCCCGCAGGCGCGCCTGGCGCAGATCGGCCATCGCCGCGTGGGCCGCCGGCTGGCCGGCCAGTCGGAGGGCGCTCCCGACCAGCCGCGCGCCATCCGCCCCGGCCCCGAACAGCTTCCGCAGGGCCTCAAAGGGCGAGGCGCCGGCGTTGAAGGTCTCCAGCCGCGCCTCGCCCCGGATGC
>JBBRPN010000111.1:0-4372 GCA_038227925.1 Caulobacterales bacterium
CGTCCAGCCCGGGCCGCCCCATTCCACCGGCCAGGAGGGCGCCGACCAGCCCTTGGCGGCCAGGATGCGGTGCCAGGCGAAATAGTCCTCCTTGGTCAGGGCCTCCTCGTCGCGCTGCTTTTCGCGGATGGCGGCGGGATAATTTTCGGCGATGAAGGCGCGGGCCTCGTCGCGGAAGGCGATATCGTCGGCGGAGAAGTCGAGGTCCATGGGGTCCATCCTTGGCGGCGGCTCCGACCATAGGATCGCGGCGCCGCCTTTGCCAAGCGGGTCCTTGCGTCAGGCGAGGGCGATGGGGCGAACGCCGGGTTTCAGCCACGAACCTCACGAACCTCACGAACGAAACAACGGCCTTTGCGCGAAGCGCGATCGCTCACTCCCTAAAATCCCGCGCGTTCGTGTAGTTCGTGAGGTTCGTGGCTAATTTGTCGGCCTTCGGCCGAGGCAAGACCTTCGCGGCCCCCACGCGTTAGAGTGGGCCATGACCCGCATCCTCACCTACAACGTCCACCGCTGCGTGGGGACCGATCGGCGGCTGGACGTGGGGCGGGTGGCGGCGGTGATCGCCGCCGAAGCCCCCGACATTGTCGCCCTGCAGGAGGTGGACGTGGGCCGCGCCCGCACCGGCGGCGTCGATCAGGCGCACCGCCTGGCCCAGCGCCTGGGCATGGCCTCGCGCTTCAACGCCGCCCTCACAGTGGAGGAGGAACAGTATGGCGACGCCATCCTCACCGCCCTGCCCGAGCGCCTGATCAAGGCCGGCCCCCTGCCCGGCTATCCGCCGATCCCCCGCCTGGAGCCGCGCGGCGCCCTGTGGGTGGCCATCGAGGTGGGCGGCGTGGAGTTGCAGGTGATCAACACCCACCTGGGCCTGGTGCCGCGCGAACAGCAGATCCAGGCCGCCGCCCTGGCCGGGGAGGCGTGGCTCGGCCACAAGTCGCGGCGCGACCCGTTGATCCTCATCGGCGACCTCAACGCCACCTCCCGGACGGTGGCCTATCGGATGCTGGCGGCGCGCCTGACCGACGCCCACGGGTCGCGGGGGGCGCGGGCTAGCCGGGTGGCGACCTTTCCCTCGGCCATGCCGGTGCTGCGCATCGACCACGCCTTGGTGAGCGCGGGAATCCGCGTCGTCCACCTGGCCGCGCCGGTCACGCCCCTGGCCCGCGTGGCGTCCGACCACCTGCCGCTGGTGATCGATTTCGAGGTGGAGAGGTAGGGCGGCCCGACGCCCCCTCCTGCTTAGCCCTCGCCCCGCTTGCGGGGAGAGGGTTGGGTGAGGGGCTTCCTCCGGAGAGGCTTAATGCGGCGGCGCGACCCCCTCACCCCACCCTCTCCCCCATAAGAAATGGGGGCGAGGGCTTGGGGAGGGGTGAATGCCGGCGGCGTAAACGAGGTCCCTAGTTGGCGGCGGTGGGCTGGGCCATCTGGGCGGCGGCGGTGGTCGTTCCGCTCCCGCCGAAGGCCTGGCAGGCGCCGCTCCGCTCGGCGATCAGCTGGGCTTTTTCGGTGGGCCCGGCGTGGCCGGCCTGGCGCGTCGGCTGTCCGCGGGTTAGGCGGGGGGCATGGCCCCCGTCGCCACCCCCTGCGTCAAGGTCTGCGTCATCGACGGCGAGAGCGGCCTGTGCCTGGGCTGCTTTCGCACCCTCGCCGAAGTGGCCGCCTGGGAGCGGCTGACCCATGCCGAACGCGCGGCGATCATGGCCGGCCTGGCGGCGCGGCGCGGGAGCATCCGGCCGGAGAAGCTGGGCCTGATCTGAGGGCGCGGAACCGATCGCGGCGACCGGAATTGTCATGGGCGACGGCCACCTTAGGAGAACCCCATGCCCGACATCCCCGAGCCCCCGAAGAACGACGGATCGCAACCCGGCGTCATGGGCGACGGCACCGAGGAGCAGAACCTCGGCCAGCCGGGAAATCCCGGCGCGCGGATCACCGAGGACGAGGTGCGCGAAGCCTTCGGCGGCAAGCCGGACAAGGCGGCCCCGAAGCCGTAACCTTATCCTGGCGCGGATGACGCCGGCGCTCTTCCCCCCCCCTCCACCGCTTCGCGGTCCCCCTCCCCCGCTGCGCGGAGGAGGATTCAAGCGCCGTGATCCTCCCCCGTCCTCTTACGGGGGAGGGGGACCCCGAAGGGGTGGAGGGGGCGGACGCGTCACGATTGCCCGCTGATAGGATCAGCCGACGGGCGCCAGCGCCCGCGCCACATGGGCCCCTTCCGCCTCCCGAACGAAATCCAGCGCCCGCTCGATCACCGACGCATCGGCCGCGGGACGGGCGCCCTCGACCGTGAGCGTCCGGCGCCAGGCGCGGGCGCCGGGGCGGCCGTGGAAGAGGCCGAGCAGGTGGCGGGTCATGGCGGCCAGATGGGTCCCTCGGCCGAGTTCGCGGCGGACATAGGGCAGATAACGCTCCACCGCCTCAAAGGGCGTCAAGGCCGGCTCCGGTTCGCCGAACAGCCGGCCATCGACCCGCGCCAAGATAGCGGGTTCGTGGTAGGCGGCCCGGCCCAGCATCACCCCGTCCACATGCGCCAGATGGGCGGCGGCCTCGTCCAGGGAGGCGATCCCGCCGTTGACGACCACGGTCAGGTCCGGCCGCTCCCGCTTGAGCCGATGGACCAGGGCGTAGTCGAGCGGCGGCACGTCGCGGTTTTCCTTCGGCGACAGGCCCTTCAGCCACGCCTTGCGGGCGTGGACGATGAAGGTGGCGACGCCGGCCTGCCGGCACAGGTCCACGAGGCGGAACAGGCTCTGCTCGGGATCCTGATCGTCCACCCCCAGGCGGCATTTGACGGTGGCCGGAATGGCGACGGTCGCGGCGATGGCCGCCATGCCCTCGGCGACCAGGGCCGGCTCGGCCATCAGGCAGGCTCCGAACCGCCCGCTCTGAACCCGATCGGACGGGCAGCCGACATTGAGGTTGATCTCGCAATAGCCGAAATCCTCGCCGATCCGCGCCGCCGCCGCCAGGGCCGCCGGATCGGAGCCGCCCAGCTGCAGCGCCACCGGCTGCTCGGCGGACCCAAACACCAGCAGCCGCGCCCGATCGCCATGCAGCACCGCCCCGGTGGTCAGCATCTCGGTGTAGAGGCGAGCGCGCGCCGTCAGCACCCGATGAAAGGCCCGGCAATGGCGGTCGGTCCAATCCATCATCGGGGCGACGCACAGGCGGTGGGTTCGATCTGTCTTCACGTTGACATGTGTATCACATGTTTATATGTTTTGCACATGACCGCGATGATCCAGATTCGCCATGTGCCGGACGCCCTGCATCGCAAGCTCAAGTCGCGCGCCGCGCTGGCGGCGATGTCGCTGTCCGATTACCTGCTCAGTGAAATCCGCCAGGTCGCCGAGCGGCCGACCCTCGATGAGCTGCGGGCGCGCCTCGAGGGCCGGGCGGCGATAAGCCCGTCGGCGGCGCCCGCCGAGGCGGTCCGCGCCGAGCGCGACCGGCTTTGATCGTCATCGATGCTTCGGCCGTGCTCGAACTTCTCCTGCGGACGCCGGCGGCGAGGGCGGTCGAACGGCGCCTCTTCGCCCCCGGTGAAACGCTGCACGCGCCGCACCTGCTCGACGTCGAAGCCGCCCAGGTGCTGCGCCGATATGCGGCGGGCGGCGAGATCGGCGAAGAGCGCGGCCGCGCGGCGCTCGCCGACCTCGCCGATTTCCCCCTGAGGCGCCATGCGCACGATTTCCTGTTGCCGCGCGTGTGGGCGCTTCGGAACAACCTCACCGCCTATGACGCCGTCTACGTCGCCCTCGCCGAGGCCCTGGGCGCCGTCCTGCTCACCCGCGACCAACGCCTCGCCGCGGCGGCCGGCCATCATGCCAGGGTCGAGCTGGTGTAGGATTCGACGGCCAATGGCGATTGCAGCCGTGATATGCTAAATATGGCATAGAAACAAGGCGGGATCGCCACCCCGCGCCATGAAATCGCGCTGGTCGAACAGCGGTTGAAACGGGCCAGAGAGGATCATGAGCGATGGCAAGCCGAGCTGAAGACACCCCGGTGACGATCGGCTCCGGCAACGTATTCGCCGATCTTGGCGTGGCCGAACCGGAAGAGGAGTTGGCCAAGGCGCAACTCGCCGGCCACATCCGTGGGGCGATTAAACGGCGACGACTGACTCAGGCCGAAGCGGCGGCCCTGATCGGCGTGGATCAGCCGAAGGTGTCGGCCCTGATCAACGGGCGGCTTGCCGGCTTTTCGAGCGACCGGCTTTTGCGGTGCCTGAGAGGCTGACTGAAAAAGAAGGTGGGTGATTTCAATCGGTTGTGATTCCGTTGGGTTGCGAAGCTCAATGGAGGACACGATGGCTTGGACTGAAACCACCCGCGCGCACTATCGGCGGGAGGGCCTGCGCTACGCA
>JBBRPN010000112.1:0-4010 GCA_038227925.1 Caulobacterales bacterium
GCACATCGACGACATCCGCGGCTTCCTGCGCCCCGACCTCGTCAACGCCGACAGCCAGAACCAGGGCCGCGACATCGACGACGACTATTTCGACACCCATTTCAGCGACCAGTTCGCCGGCGGGGTGAGCCTGACCTGGGGGGCCGACCTGCTCTATGGGCGCGGGACGCAGGCCAGCCGCAACGGCGGTTACACCCCCTCGCTCGACGGAAGCACGCCCCTGCCGCGCACCAGCGATCTACATGTGGACGAGGTCAACGGCCTCTACGACCGCCGCGTGTTCGTCGGCCAGTACGCCCAGCTCGACTGGAAGGCGAACGAGCGGTGGGATTTCAACGCCGGCCTGCGCCTCAACGAAACCTATGAGCACCGACAATCGACCCATATCGACGGCTTCGACCCGGCTCTCGACACCTTCAACGACCAGAGCCGCAACGTCACCCGGCTAGCGGGCATGGCGGGCGTCAGCTACCGCGCCTGGGAGGACGGGAACGACGAACTGATCTTCTATGGCGACTACCGCGACACCTTCAAACCGGCGGCGATCGATTTCGGGCCCGACAATACGCCCGACATCCTCGAGCCCGAGACGGCCAGGAGCTACGAGGCGGGGATCAAGGGACGCGCCGCCGGCGGACGGCTCGACTACGAGGCGGCCTGGTTCCGGCTCGATTTCCAGAACCTGGTGGTCGCCACCACCGACGCCGCCGGCGACCACATCCTCCAGAACGCCGGCGGCGAGCGGCTCGAGGGGGTCGAGGCCGAGGCGCACTGGCATGTCACCGATGACTTCGCCCTGGCGGCGGCGGCGAGCTGGCACGACGCCCGCTTCACCCACTATATCGCCGCCGAGGGCGGGGCGAACATCGACGTCTCGGGCAATCAGCTCACCCTGTCGCCCCACGCCCTGGCCTCGTTCGGCATCGTCTACGCCCCCCGCCAGGGCTTCTTCGCCTCGGCCACGGTGAACTACGTCGGCGACCGCTTCCTCGACCTGGCCAACACCGCTCCAGCGGGGGCCTACGTCACCCTGGACGGCGCCATCGGCTATCGCTTCGGCCGCTATGCCCTGGCGGTCAATGCCTACAACCTCACCGACCAGCGACCGCCGGTGACTGAGAGCGAGTTCGGCGATCAATCCTACTACCTCCTGCCGGCGCGGCGGGTGTTCGTGGACCTGACGGCGACGTTCTGAGGCGCGAAAATCGCCGGCCGAATAAAGGGACGCTGGATAAAGGAACACGCGGGCGTCATAATATCGCCGCTGGTGTCAGCGTTTCGATACGCCAGGAATAATCGGCCCTTAGCGCATTGGCCCTGAACCAAGCTCACCCATGACGCAGCGGCGTTTCCCAAAAACCGGTCGGCGGGACGGCGGTGACGTGTTCGTCGAGGCGCTGGTGGCGACGGCCATCGTCGCCATGATCCTCGCCGCCACCTTCCACGTGATCGTCGAGGGCGCGGCGCGCGAGCGGCGGCTCGACAGCCAGCGCATGGCCCTGCTGGTGGCCAAGTCGGAACTGGCCGCCGTGGGGGCCGACATTCCCCTCGCTCCCGGCGAAAGCGCGGGCTTCGCCGGGAACCTGGTGTGGCGGGTCAACGTCTCGGCCTACGGCGGCGCGGGCCCGCCCAACCCCGCCGGCGCCCTCATGAAGGTCCACGTCTCGGTGCGGCCGCGCTCTGGCGGGCCCGACCTGGCCGGCCTCGACAGCCTGCGCCTGGCGGGGAGCGGCTAGGGCCATGGGGGGGAGATCAGCGGCGGGAGGGGCGGCCGGCTTCGCCCTCATCGAGGCCCTGGCCAGCCTGGTCATTGTCGGCATGCTCGGCGCGATGATGATCCAGGGCGTGACCACAGGCCAGCGGGTGTGGGCGCGGCTGGACACCCGCGCCGCCGCCATCGAGGCCGTGGAGGGCGCGCAGGACACCCTGCGCGGGCGCCTGGAACAGCTCTATCCGGCCACCATCTTCAGCGGCGGCGGGGAGCAGGTCGATCTGAACGGCGGACCCGAGACCATCGCCTTTCTCGCCCCGCCCCAGGTGGTGTCGCGTCCCGCCCCCCTGAGGCGGTATCGCCTCGATCTGACGGTCGGCCAGGATCTGGTCCTGTCCTCGATCAGCGATGTCGCCATCACTGGGGTGCCCAGCGTGACCCGACAGGTCCTGCTCACCGGCGTTCGCCAGATGGACATCGCCTATTACGGGGCCCAGCCGCCCGATATGACGCCGCAATGGCGTTCAGCCTGGGCCGGCCAGCCGGAGGCGCCCGACTTGATCCGTATACGGCTCGCCTTCGAGCCCGGCGACCCGCGCCAATGGCCCGATCTGATCGTCCGCCTGCGGACGACGATCGACTCGCAGTGCATCCTCAGCCCGTCCACCAGCCATTGCCGGGGGCGCGGATGACCCTCCAGGAACTGCTGAACGCCGACATGCAGTCCATCGGCGGCTTCATTCGCCAGGGCTTCGCCTGGTGGATCGACGAGCTGGCCGCCCTGCTTCCGCCAAGCTGGCGGGGGCTGTTTTCCTCGCGGCCCAGGTTGCTGGCCGAGCCCGACCCGGCCGGCGGCTGGCGGTTCTGGAAGGACGGACGGCCGCTCTCCGCCGACGCCGCCCGTCGCGCCGCCCGCAAGGGGGTGGGCCTGGTCCTGCCGCCCGGCGCGGCCCTGACCCGACAGGTCCAGTTTCCGCGTCTGCCCCTGGCCGACGTGCGGCGGATGGTGGCCCTGGATCTCGACCGCCTGTCGCCGCTTCGCCCGGAACTGGTCTTTGTCGATGTCGAGGTCGTCGATCGGGATGCGGCGGGCGGCCGGCAGACCGTCCTGGTGGGCGTCTTGCCGCGCGAGGCGGCGGGGCGCCAGCTCGCCGCGGCGCGCGACGCCGGTCTTTCGCCCAAGGCGCTGAGCGTGGCCGTGGCCGAAGACGGCTCCGAGGGGGCGCCGGGCAGCCGGTTCGACTTTCTGCCGGCGGTGCGGCGGGCGGCGGGCGAGGCGACCGGCGGCGGCCCGGCGCGTTATTGGTGGATCGCCGCCGGGGCCCTGCTGGCGATCAATCTCGGCGTCCTCATCGGCCGCGACATGCTCGCGGTCTCCAGGCTGCAGGGCGCGGTGGCCGGCCAGCGCGGCGCGGTCGATGCGATCCAGGCGCTTCGCCGGCGGGTCGAAGGCGAGAACACCCAGCGCCGCGATCTCGTCACCCGCGGGACGCGGAACGATCCGCTGCGCATGCTGGCCGCCTTGACGGCCGCCGTTCCGGCCGGCGCCTGGGTGCAGCATCTGGAATGGAACGGCCAGACCCTGCGGGTGGTGGGCGCCAAAACCCCGGAAGTGGACATGTTCGCGGCCTTGCGAGGCTCGCCGGCCTTCACCAATCCGCGCGCCGGCGGAGCCGAGGCGCCCGCGCGGCCGGGTTCGGGCCAGCCCTTCGACATCACCGCCGATGCCGGCAAGCGGCCGCGCCCATGAGGCCGCTCGAGCCGCGCGAACGGCGCCTGCTGGCGATCGGCCTGCTCATGGCGGCGCTCGCCGTGGCGTGGCTCGCCATCGTCGCGCCCCTGGTCGGCGGTTTTTTCGCCCGCGCGGCCGAGCGGCGCGAATTGATCGCCGCCTACGCGCGCAATCAGGCAATCATGGCCTCCAGGGCCACCTGGCGGGGGCTGGGCGAGCTGCAGCGCAAGAGCGCGCCGCGCTTCGTCGTCGCCGGCCCCAGCGAACCGCTGGCGGCGGAAACGCTCAAGGAGCGCCTGGTGAAACTCGCCGCCGACGAGGGGTTCACGGTGGTCGCCATCTCCGATCTCGCGGCCGACGCGCCGGCCGGCAAGGTCCGCCTGCGCGCCGACCTGCAACTGACTTTGACCCAATTGTATGAGAGCCTGAAGCGGCTCGAAACCGAGGGACCCTATGTCGTCGTCGAATATCTTGCGATCTCCGCGGATCGGGCCGTGGCGAGCGGGCGATCTTCGCCCCTGGCCGTTCGCCTCGAAATCACCGCCGCCTATCGACCCGTCCGGGCGC
>JBBRPN010000113.1:0-3875 GCA_038227925.1 Caulobacterales bacterium
CCAGGTCAGGCTCACCCCGCCGGCGAACTGGTCGCTGAAATGGGTGTCGAAATAGTCGTCGTCGATGTCGCGGCCCTGGTTCTGGCTGTCGGCGTTGACGAGGTCGGGGCGCAGGAAGCCGCGGATGTCGTCGATGTGCGAATAGGCCAGCGACGCCGTCGTGTCCCAAAGGCCCAGCGGCGTGGGATGGGCATAGCCCAGCACCCCGTGATAGCGGGTCTCGTCGATCGCCGCGTCGAGGGGATTGTAGTTGGCGTCGAGGGGGGTGAGCGTGGTCAGGGCCGTTCCCTCCCGCTCCACCGGGCTGGGCGGGACCGAGCGCAGCACATCGACGCCGGCGTCGAACCTTAGGGCGCCCCCGACCAGGGCCCCGCCGGCCTGATAGAGGAGGTGTCCCTCGCCGACGTATTCACGCGGATCCGAGTAGCCGTCGCGCCTGGCGTCCAGGGCGATCGACTGCTGAAAGCCGGCGACGGACGGCAGGGCGAGCGAAGCCGATCCGCGCCAGGAATCGAAGGTCCCATAGCCGGCCGTTGCTTCCCGCGCCGCCTGACCGGCCGGGTAGTGGATGACCTGGATCACGCCCACGAAAGCGGTCGCGCCGTAGATCACCGGCGCCGAGCCCTTGAGCACCTCGATGCGCTCCACGTCGGTGAGATCGAGATCGGGGATGGCAGGATTGAACGCCCCGCCCAGGGGAACACCGTCCACCACCAGCAGGAAGGCGTCGAATTCGTGCAGGCCCCAGAAGGCGGGGACGGCGCTGGCCGGCCCGGCGTCGCCGCCGGGCGGCGCCTCGACACCCGCCACCCCCGAAAGGGCGGTGCGCAGGTCGGTGATGTGGCGCGCCCGCAGATCCTCGCCGCGAATGACCGTGATGTAGGCCGGCACCCGGTCGGCCGGCTCGGGCACCCGCGTCGCGGTGACCTCGATCTCACCGACGGTGGTGGGCGCTTGCGCCCGGGCGGCGGAGGCCGCGAGGACGCAGGCGGCGAGCGCGGCCGAAAATCCTGCTGAACGCACCAGGCCGCCCCGCTATCGCTTGCGCCCGATCGCCACCGATCCGGTGGCGGCGACCACCCAGACCGGAATGCTGCGACCGGCGGCGGTGACCCAGACCACGCCGCCGGTGGACGAGCCGTCGCCGAAGAAGACGATGACCCGGCCGCCGGGCGAACTCAAGGCCACGCCGGGCGGGGTGACGGCGGGATTCATGCCGGTGACCCCGAGCGCCCGGCCGCGGGCGCCGACCGCCGCCGCCACCGGCCCGTCGCGGGCGAGCGCGCCGGCGTGCGCTTCGCGCAGGCGCTCGCCCACCACGCTCACCGTCTGGTGCTGGGCGTAGACCAGCATTTGCGGCTGCAAATTTGTCAGCAGGAGCAGACTGACCAGGGTGGTGACCGCCACCGCCGCCAGGATTTCGATCAGGGTCACCCGCTTGGCGCGCTCTGCCAGTTTCCGACGTCGGTAGCCGCGCTGGTCCCGCCGTCGGCGTTGTCCGCGCCCAGGGAATAGATGTCGATCTCGCCGTGCTTGCCGGGGTTCAGATAGTGATAGGGATGTCCCCACGGATCGGGCGGGATCGCCTTTGAATAGGGGCCGTTCCAGCCGCTCACCGACGGCGGGGCGACAGTCAGGGCGGCCAAGCCTTCCGTCTGGCTGGGATAGCGGCCGACATCGGCTTGGAACTCATCCAGCGCGCTCTCGGTGGAGACGATCTGAATCTTGGCCGTGTGGGTTTTCGCCTTAGCGAGCTGATTGAGAACCTGCGGCCCGACGATCGCCATCAGAAGGCCGATGATGGCGATCACCACCAGCATTTCGAGGAGGGTGAAACCGGCCTCGCGGTCGCGGCGGGGGAGAGAGAGAGAAAGTCGGGTCATGATGGTGCGAGCGCCAGATCGTTGAAGCCAAGGATCGCGGACATGATGGACGCGATCACGGTGGCGACCACCGCCCCCATGAATACGGTGATCGCCGGAGTGAGGATAGCGATTATCCGCCCGATCGTCGAGCGGACCTGTCGATCGAGCACATCGGCCAGGCGGTTCAGCATCTTGCCGAGCTGCGCGGTCTCCTCGCCGGTGCGCAGAAAGCTGAGCGCCATGGGCGGGAAGACGCCGGTGGCCGCCAGGGGGCCCGAGAGGCCGCCGCCCTCCTTGAGGCCCGCCGCCACCTTGGCGATCTCGCCGGCCATGTGGCTGTTGGAGATCGACCGCTGGGCGATGGAAAGCGCGGTGGGCAGGGGTACCCCGCCATCGACGAGGCTGCCCAGGGTGCGGGCGAAGACGGCGGTCTGGGCGTTGACCACCAGGGGCCCGATCTGCGGCGCGGCCAGCAGCGAGCGGTCGAAGGCGGCGCGCACGCCGGGGCGCCTAAGCCATTGGCGCACCCCAAAGACGGCCGCGATAATGGCGATCAGTCCCAGCCATCCGTAGTGGCGGACGGTGTCGCTGGCCCCCATGACGATGCGCGTGACCACCGGCAGCTTGGCCTGATTGTCGGAGAACATGCCCTCGAACTGCGGCACCACGAAGAACAGCATGATCATGACGACGCCGGTGGCCACCACCATCAGCATGGCCGGATAGACCAGGGACGAGACCACCGTCTGGCGCAGAGCCTCGGCGCGGTCGAGGCTCTCGGCCAGCCGGGTCAGGGCGGCGCCCAGGCGCCCGTCCGCCTCGCCCGCCTCGGCCATGGCCGAGGCCATGGGGGGAAACAGGCCCTTGGACTCGGCAATGGCCCGCGACAGCGGCGCGCCTTCCTTGACCCGCGCGTGCAGCTTGGCGAACACCGCCTTGACGGCGGGATTGAGGATGTTCTCCACCACCACGCCCAGCGAGCGGTCGAGGGTGAGGCCGGCCTCCAGCAGGACGGCCAGTTCGCCGGTGGCGTTGATGGCCGCCTGGCGGGTGCGGCCGTTGGTTTTGAGGAAGGTCGCCTTGGCCTCGGCGTCGCCGCTCGCCTCCACCGTCTCGATGGGGATCAGGTTCAGGCGGCGCAATTGCTGGACGACCTCGGCCCGGCTCGCCCCTTGCAGGGCGCCCGAGCGCACGGCCCCGCCGGCGGTGGCGGCGCGATAGCGGTAGAGGGCCATCAGCCTTCCCTCGTCACGCGCAAGACTTCCTCGAGGGTGGTGAGCCCGCGCCGCGCCTTGGCCAGGCCATCCTCCAGCATGGTGGTGAGGCCGGCGGCGGCCTGGATGTCGCGCGCCTCGGCCCTGGCCAGCACCAGGCGCTCGGTCTCGGCGTCCACCACCAGCAGTTCGAGGACGGCGATCCGCCCCGAAAAGCCGCTTCCCCCGCAGGCCTCGCAGCCCACCGGCCGCCAGAGGGTTTCGATGTGGCTGAGGCCCTCGTCGGCGTCCAGCGCCGCCAGCATCTCGCGGGTCGGGGCGAACGGCTCGCGGCACGCGGGGCACAGCCGCCGCACCAGCCGCTGGGCGAGGACGGCGTTGAGGGTCGAGGTGATCAGGAACGGCTCGACGCCCATGTCGAGAAGGCGGGTCACCGCCGCCGCGGCGCTGTTGGTGTGCAGGGTCGAGAGGATGGTGTGGCCGGTGAGCGCCGCCTGGACGGCCACCTGGGCGGTCTCCAGATCGCGGATTTCGCCGACCATCATCACGTCGGGGTCCTGGCGCAGGAACGAGCGCAGGGCGGTGGCGAAGGAAAGGCCGATCTGGGCGCTGACCTGGGTCTGGTTGATCCCCGCCAGCCGGTATTCGATGGGGTCCTCGATGGTCAGGATCTTGCGCTCGGTGGTGTTGAGCACCGCCAGCGAGGCGTAGAGGGTGGTGGTCTTGCCGCTGCCGGTGGGGCCGGTCACCAGCACGATGCCGTGCGGCTGGCGCAGCACCCTCAGATAGCGGACCA
>JBBRPN010000114.1:0-3368 GCA_038227925.1 Caulobacterales bacterium
CTGGGCTTGGCGCGCCTTGCTGGCGGTGGCGCGGAAGCGATCGACGAAGGACTGCATGTGGGCGCGCTTGGCCTCGATCTTGGTCCGCGTCGCCGCCTGCAGGCGCAGCCGCTCGGCCCGCTGATGCTCGAACTCCGAGAAGCCGCCGGTGTAGAAGTCGAGCCGCCCTTCGGTGAGATGCAGGATGGCGTCCACCGAATGGTCGAGAAGCTCGCGGTCGTGGCTGATGATCAGGGCGCTGTGCGGGTACTTGCGCAGCCGCGCCTCCAGCCACAGGGCGCCTTCAAGGTCCAGAAAGTTGGTGGGCTCGTCCAGCAGCAGCAGGTCGGGCTCGGCGAACAGGGCCGCGGCCATGGCCACCCGCATCCGCCAGCCGCCGGAGAACTCGGCCATCGGCCGCTCCAGATCGGCGCTGGAAAAGCCCAGGCCGCTCAGGATCTCCGCCGCCCGCGACGGGGCCCGGTCGGCGTCGATCGCGTTGAGCCGGGCATAGATTTCGCCCAGGTGCTCGGGCGGCGCGGTCTCCAGTTCGGCGGTCAGGCGAGCGCGCTCGGTGTCGGCGGCGAGGACGGTTTCGAGCAAAGGGACCGGCGTGGTCGGATGCTCCTGGTCCACCGAGCCGATGCGCGCGGCTTTCGGCACGTCGATGTCGCCGCCGCCAGCCGATAGCTGGCCGAGGATCAGGCGAAACAGGGTGGTCTTGCCCGCCCCATTGCGCCCCACCAGGCCGACCTTGGCCCCGACAGGAAGGGTCACCGTGGCGTGGTCGAAAAAGCGCCGCCCCCAGGCGTCGTAGACCAGATCGTGAATGCGGAGCATGAGTGGGGACTTGCGAAGCGCCTGATCGCGCCGCCTTGGCGGACGGGGGCGCGCGCCGCTATAGACCGGCGCCGCCCGTTTTCCAACCGCCCGCGAGTGTTCACACCCCATGACCGACCGCACCTTCTCGATCCTCAAACCCGACGCCACGAGCCGCAACCTGACGGGAAAGATCAACGCGGTGATCGAAGAGGCTGGCCTGCGCATCGTCGCCCAGCGCCGCATCCGCATGAGCCGCCCCCAGGCGGAGCAATTCTACGATGTGCACAAAGACCGCCCGTTCTACGGCGAACTGGTGGACTTCATGACCTCCGCGCCGGTGGTGGTTCAGGTTCTCGAAGGCGAGGACGCGGTTGCGAAATACCGCGAGGTCATGGGTGCGACCAATCCGGCCCAGGCGGCCGACGGCACCATCCGCAAGCTGTTCGCGGTGTCGATGGGCGAGAACTCCGTCCACGGCTCCGACAGCGACGACAACGCGCGGATCGAGATCGGGCAGTTTTTCGAGGAGGGGGATATCGTGGGGTAGGCGTGAGCACCCTTCTCCCCTTGCGGGAGAAGGTGTCGGCGAAGCCGACGGATGAGGGGTTTTCCACGAACTATCGCGGGGTGACTCCCTCCAATGCGATAGTCGCGCGACCCCTCATCCGGCGCTGCGCGCCACCTTCTCCCGCAAGGGGAGAAGGATTCCTACGCGCCTCGTCCCAACTCCCCGCACACGAACGCCGTTTCTCCGGCGTCCAACAGCCCGGCCAGCGCCGCCTCGACATGGCGCGGCGAGACGATCAGCAGCATGCCGACGCCGCAGTTGAAGGTGCGGCGAAGCTCGTGTTCGGCGACGCCGCCGACTTCCTGGAGCCATTCGAATACCGGCGGCAGAGACCACGCCGCCCAGTCGAAGCGCGGCGCCAAGCCCTCGGCGATGGCGCGCGGCGGGTTCTCGATCAGGCCGCCGCCGGTGATGTGGGCGGCGCCTTTCAACAGGCCGGCCTTGGCCAGGGGCAGAACAGCGGCGACATAGATGCGGGTGGGCGCCATCAACGCTTCGGCGAGGGTCAGGCCGGGCGCGAACGGCGCGCGCGCGCTCCACCCCAGCCCCGACCGCTCGACCACCCGCCGGATGAGCGAATAGCCGTTGGAGTGCGGCCCCGACGAAGCCAGGGCGATCATCACGTCACCCGGCCGCTGGTCGGCCAGCCTGGGCAGGACGCCGGCGCGATCCACCGCGCCAACGCAGAAGCCGGCCAGATCGTAGTCGCCCGGGCCATACATCCCCGGCATCTCGGCGGTCTCGCCGCCGACCAGGGCCGCGCCGGCGAGGCGGCAGCCCTCGGCGATCCCCGCCACCACCCGCGCGGCGGCCTCCACGTCCAACTTGCCGGTGGCGAAATAGTCGAGGAACAGGAGGGGCTCAGCGCCCTGGGCCAGAAGATCGTTGGCGCACATGGCCACCAGATCGATCCCCACTGTGTCGTGCAGGCCGGTCTCGATGGCGACCTTCAGCTTGGTGCCGACCCCGTCGGTGGTCGAGACCAGCAGGGGATCGTCGTAGCCGGCCGCCCTGAGATCGAACAGGGCGCTAAAGCCCCCCAAGGCCGCGTCGGCGCCCGGCCGCCGCGTGGCGCGGGCCAGCGGTTTGATGCGCTCGACCAGGGCCGCGCCGGCGTCGATATCGACGCCCGCCTGGGCATAGGTCAGGCCGTTGGGGCGATCGGTCATGGGATCCTTGAAGGAAATCAACCGTTCGAGGCGCGCGGACGCATCTTCTTTGCCGATTCACCCGCCCGCCGGGTTATAGCTGGACGATGACGCCGATTACCACCACCGCCGAACTGGCGGCGTTCTGCCAGCGATTGCACGGACAGGCCTTCGTGGCCGTCGATACCGAGTTCATGCGCGAGACCACCTTCTGGCCCAGGCTGTGCCTGATCCAAGCGGCGGCTGCCCCAAAAGACGGGGGGTTGATCGAGGCGGTGATCGACCCCCTCTCCGACGACCTCGATCTGGCGCCGTTTCTGGACGTGCTGCGGGATGCGTCGATCGAAAAGGTCTTCCACGCCGCCCGCCAGGACGTGGAGATCTTCCATAATCTGGGCGCCATTCCCCAGCCCCTGTTCGACACCCAGATCGCCGGCATGGCGGCCGGTTTCGGCGAGCAGATCGCCTACGACGCCCTGGTCCGCCAGATGCTGAAGATCGATCTGGACAAGTCGCACCGCTTCACCGACTGGGCGCGCCGGCCTTTGAGCGAGGCGCAGCTCGCCTACGCCCTGGCCGACGTCACCCATCTGGCCCGCCTCTACCCCATGCTGCACGCCCGTCTGGAAGAGGCCGGCCGCATCCCGTGGGTCACCGAGGAGATGGCGGCCATGACCGATCCGGCCCTCTACGACATGGACCCGGAGATCGCCTGGAAGCGCCTCAAGCCCCGCCGCCACACCGCCAAATACCTCGCCGTCTTCCGCGCCGTCGCCGCCTGGCGCGAACGCACCGCCCAGGCGCGCGACCAGCCGCGCGGCCGCATCCTCAAGGACGACGCCATCGACGAA
>JBBRPN010000115.1:0-3336 GCA_038227925.1 Caulobacterales bacterium
GGCGGTGGCCTTTTCCCTCGATCTCGATGGGCGCAAGGTTTTGCGCCTGCCGGCCGAGCCGAGCGGACCGGAAGGCCGCAAGGCGCGGCTGGCGGCGATCCTGGGCCGGCCGTTCTCCGACAACGCCCTGACCATCGATCTGGAGCGGGAGGGGATGCGCCTGACCGGCTACGCCGGGCTTCCGACCTACAACCGCGGCAACGCCGGCCATCAGTATCTGTTCGTCAACGGCCGGCCGGTGAAGGACCGCCTGCTGCAGGGGGCGCTGCGGGGCGCCTACGCCGATTTCCTGGCCCGCGACCGCCATCCGGCCGCCGTCCTCTATCTCGACCTCGATCCCACCTTGGTCGATGTGAACGTCCACCCCGCCAAGGCCGAGGTGCGCTTCCGCGATGGCGGCCTCGTGCGCGGCCTGATCGTCGGCGCCCTGCGTCATGCCCTGGCCGGGGCCGGCCACCGGGCCTCGACCACCGTGGCCGCCGCCGCTCTGGGGAGCTTCCGGCCCGGCGCCTCGGCGGCGGGTTTCTCGGCCTGGCGGGCCGGGAACTGGACGGCGCCGGCCGAAGGCGATCTCCCCGGCTTTTCCGGCGTTTCGGCGCGGGCCGAACCGTGGACCGGCTTTCCGGTCGAGGGCGAAGGCGCGCCGCCCGACATGGCGGCGGCGGCGGAGGCGGCCGACTTCCCCCTGGGCGCGGCGCGGGCCCAGGTCCACGAGACCTACATCGTCGCCCAGACCCGCGACGGGGTGGTGATCGTCGATCAGCACGCCGCCCACGAACGCCTGGTCTATGAGCGGATGAAGAGCGAGCTGGCCGCCGGCCAGGTGGCGCGCCAGAGCCTGCTGCTCCCCGAGGTGGTCGAACTAGATCCCGCCGAAGCCGAGCGGGTGTGCGCGCGGGCCGGCGAGCTGGCCGCCCTGGGCCTGGCGGTCGAGGCCTTCGGTCCCGGCGCCGTCCTGGTGCGCGAGACCCCGGCCCTGCTGGGCGACACCGACGTGGCCGGTTTGATCCGCGATATCGCCGACGATTTGGCCGAGGCCGGCGCCGCTTTGGCGTTGGGCGAGCGGCTGGAGGCGGTCTGTTCCACCATGGCCTGCCACGGCTCGGTGCGGGCCGGCCGACGGCTGACGGCGGCGGAAATGAACGCCCTGCTTCGCCAGATGGAGGCCACGCCCCATTCGGGGCAATGCAATCACGGCCGCCCAACCTATGTGGAGCTGAAGCTCGCCGACATCGAGCGGCTGTTCGGGCGTCGATGAGACTTGGCGGCTATCGCGCCTGGAGAAACTCGACCCTCGCCGCGCCCCAATCTCGCGCATCCAGAACCTCGTAGCCCGGCGCATGCGGCGGCGCCTCGTCCGCGCCGCGCTCCATGACCACGAGAGCCCCCGGCGCCAGCCAACCCCCCGCCGCCAGGGCGGCCAGGGCCCGTTCGCCCAGCCCCTGGCCGTAGGGCGGATCGAGGAAGGCCAAATCGAAGGGCTCGCCCTGACTTGTGGGCCGCTGGCCCAGCCGCGCCGCGTCGAGCGGGAGGATGCGGGCGCGCGCGGCCGCGCCCAGAGCATCGATGTTGCGCGTCAGGGCGTCACGGGCCTCGAGGTCGGTCTCGACGAACAGGGCGAACGCCGCGCCGCGCGACAGGGCTTCCAGCCCCAGGCCGCCGGCCCCCGCGAACAGATCGATCGCCCGGCACCCCTCGAGCCCCTCCGACCAGGCGGCGTGTTCCAGGACGTTGAAGATCGCCTGGCGGGTTTTGTCGACGGTGGGGCGGGTCGAGTGTCCCTTTGGCGCCACAAGGGTGCGTCCGCGATGCATCCCGGCGACGATCCGCATGCGATTGTCCTTTGGATTTACCCCTCCCTAGCCGATGAGGGGAGGCGAGGGCAAAGCGGGATTTTCCATGAGCGGACCAGGCGTTTGGGCGGGATTGGCGTCATCGCCCTTCCTCGCCGACGTAGGTCGCCGGGACCGCGATCCAAGGCGCATCCTCGGCGCCGTGGCCGGCGGCGTGGTCGTCGGGGTCGTCGCCGCCCTGGCCGGCATGATCCTTATCCTCGCCCTCTACACTCTCGCCGTCGGCTTGGGCGGCGAGGGGATGGATGGGATCCGGGCGATCGCCCTGAGCATGCGGAGCGCCGAGACGCCCAGCCTGCAACTCACCATCCTCGAGCTTCTCATCGCGGCGGCCATCAACGGCGCGTTCGCCGCCGCCTTCGTGGCGGTGGCCGCCCTGCTGGCCAGGCATCCCTTCCACCACTACGTGACCGCGGCGCGCCACGTTCGCTGGCGCCTGCTGGGTGTCGGCCTCGTCCTGTCGGCGGTCGTCCTGGCGCCGGTGGTGGCGGCCGATCGCCTCTTCTCGAGCGATTCGGGACCCGCGCCCTTGTTCGCCATGGTTCCGGGGCTCCTGGAGCGCGGCGCCTATGGGCTGGGCGCCCTGCTGCTCATTCCGGCCGCCGCCGCCGAGGAATTGATCTTCCGCGGCTGGCTGATGCGCCAGACAGCCGCCTTTACCCGCCGCCCCGCCGTGCTCATCGGCCTGAGCGCGGTGGTGTTTTCGGCGGCGCATTTCGATTTCAACGCCGATGGCTTCCTCACCCGCGCCCTGATGGGGGCCGGCTTCGCCTATATGACCCTGCGGCTGGGCGGTATCGAGTTTTCCACCGCCGCGCACGCGGTCAACAACATCGCGATCGTGCTGTTCATCCAGCCCCTGACATTACAGAGTCCGCCCACCGCTTCGGGCCTGTCCGTGGGCTCCCTGCTCGAAGACCTGGCCATGGCCGCCGGCTATATCGCGATCACCGAGGCGGTCGCCCGCTTTGCACCCCTGCGGCGGTGGGCCGGAGTGAGGCTTGAGGATCTCGCCGCGCCGGCGGCGGACGCGCCGCGCGTTGGCTAGTGGATAAAATCTGACACTTGGCGCCCACTCGTGAACGCCCCGACGGCTAGCGAACGGTCGTCACGTTCGCGCCCGCTAGCAGCATTCCGAATGTCGCGGATGGGTGGAAAGCGACTGCGCCTTTGGGGTTTCGGGAAAGGCGCCCATTTCCTGATCCGCCGGCCCCCTCGACACCGGGGGTGGTGCGTGTTGAATCTCCCAAGGGGAGCTTGAAGACGAGATGGCGATCGGCGGTCTAAGCGAACACGGGATCGGGCGCACCGCCCTTGCGAAGGCGTCGTGGCGGCTGCTGCCGCTAAGAGGCTGACTGAAAAAGAAGGTGGGTGATTTCAATCGGTTGTGATTCCGTTGGGTTGCGAAGCTCAATGGAGGACACGATGGCTTGGACTGAAACCACCCGCGCGCACTATCGGCGGGAGGGCCTGCGCTACGCAA
>JBBRPN010000116.1:0-2691 GCA_038227925.1 Caulobacterales bacterium
CCAGCAGGGGCACCTGGATCACCACCGCCCGCCACAGCTCCGGGTGCTGATTGAACTCCACCCCCATCAAGAGGCCGCCGTTGGAGCCGCCCTCGATGCCGAGGCGCCGGGGCGAGGTGATCTTGCGGGTGATGAGGTCGCGGGCCACGGCGGCGAAGTCGTCGTAGATCGCCTGGCGATGGGTCTTGAGGCCCGCCTCGTGCCAGGCCGGCCCGAACTCGCCGCCGCCCCTGATATTGGCCAGCACATAGACCCCGCCGCGCTCCAGCCACAGCTTGCCGACAATGGGCGAATAGCTGGGCGGCAGGGAGACCTGGAAGCCGCCGTAGGCGTAGAGCAGGGTGGGGTTGGAGCCGTCCAGAACCATGGCCTTGGGGTGAACGACGAAATAGGGGACCTTGGTCCCGTCGCTGGACGTCGCCTCGAACTGATCGACAACGTCGCGCGACGCGTCGAACCTCGCCGGCAGAGCCTTGATGGCCGTGGCCGCCCCGCTCGCCGCGTCGGCCCGCCAAAGGCGCGTCGGCTCGAGGAAGCCCTCGACATCGTAGTAGAGGGCGTCGCTGGCCACGTCGGCGGCGGCGACGGTCACCGAGGAATTGACCGCCACCGGCAGGGCGCCGCGCTTCCATCTCCCGCCCTCGCGCACCAGTGTGACCAGGGATCCCTTGACGTTGTCGTAGAGGGTGGCGGTGACCCGCGACTTGGTGACCGCCGCCTCCTCGATCGACTGGCGCGGCCCGGGGGCGAGCAGCAGTTCGACGCCCGGCGCGCCGCCTGCCTTCGCGTGGCCCTTGACGTCCAGGTCGAGGGCCAGCAGGGCGCCCTGCGGCAGGCTCGCCGCGCCGGGGGCCGGCGTCCAGTCCTCTTCGGTGCTGAAGATCAGCCGGCCATCCACCAAGCCGCGGACGGTGATCTTCTCGGGCAGCGACAGCCGGACCGCCGCCCCGTCCACGAGCCGATAGATCTCGGTGTGGAAGAAATCGACGCCCCGCTGGATCAGCACCACCGTGCGCCCGGCGCCGTCGTGCAGGACCAGCGGATCGACCGAGACGTCGGAGGCCTGGCCGCGAAACACCTCGCCCGCCTGGGCCAGGGCCTGGCCGCGCTTCAGGGTCTTGACCACGAAGGGATAGCCCGAGGCGGTCATGGTTCCCGCCCCCCAGTCGCGGGAGAGGATCAGGGTGTCGTCGTCGATCCAGTCGGCGGTCTGCTTGGAGTGCGGCAGCAGAAAGCCACCGGGGGTGAAGCGCTTGGCGGCCAGGTCGAATTCGCGCACCTCCGTGGCGTCCTCGCCGCCGTCCGAGAGGCTCACCAGGCACAACCGATAGTGCGGCGGCGGGCAGTTGGCGCCCTTCCACACCCAGTTGGCCTTCTCCGCCACCGTGAGGGCGTCCAGGTCGATGACGCTCTCCCAGGCCGGCGCCGCGCCGGCGTAGCTCGCCATCGTCGTCCGCCGCCACAGGCCGCGGATGTTCACCGGATCCTGCCAGAAATTATAGACCGCCCCCCCGATCAGCTCGGGGGCCGGGATGCGGTCGGTGGCGTTGACGATCGCCAGCGCCTCCTGGTGGAAAGTCGCGTAGCGCCGATCGCCCTTGAGCACGGCCAGCGAGCGGGCGTTCTCCTTCTCCACCCAGGCAAGCGCCCTGGGGCTCTGCATTTCCTCGAGCCACAGATACGGGTCGGCGGGCGTGGTGGGTGTCTGGGTCAGGGCGGATGTCCCGGCGAGGGTGAGGGCGGCCGTGGCGACGGCGAGGATGAGGCGCATGGCGCTTTGTCGCCGCCGCCGGGGTGCGTGTCCAGCGCGCGGAGGCTATAGCTCGCCGCCATGAGCCGCCTCTTCATCAAGATGAATGGCCTCGGCAACGACTTCGTGGTCGCCTTGCCGGCTTCCGCGCCCTTCGCGCCGACCGCCGACGAAGCGCGGGCGATCGCCGACCGGGCGGGCGGGATCGGCTGCGACCAGATCATCGCCCTGGGGCCTTCCGACCGCGCCGACGCCTTCATGCGGGTGTGGAACGCCGACGGCGGCGAGGCCGGGGCCTGCGGCAACGGGGCGCGCTGCGTCGCCTGGCTGATCATGGAGGCGGCCGGGCGCGACACCGCCAGCCTCGACACCGCCGCCGGCCTGCTCGAGGTGAGCCGGGCCGACGGTGGCCTCATCACCGTGGACATGGGCCCGCCGGGGACCGGATGGCGCGACATCCCCCTGGCCCGGGAAATGGACACCCGCGAGCTCGATCTCGAGATCGAGCCCGGCCTCGCCGCCCCCGCCGCCGTCTCCATGGGCAATCCCCATGTGGTGTTCTTCGTGGGCGACGCCGAGGCCGCGCCGGCCGCCCGCGTCGGGCCCCTCGTCGAGCGCGACCCGCTGTTTCCCGAGCGCGTCAATGTGGGATTCGCCCAGATCGTGGCGGAGGACCGCATCCGCCTCAGGGTCTGGGAGCGCGGCGCCGGCCTCACCCGCGCCTGCGGCACCGGCGCCTGCGCTGCCGTCGTCGCGGCCCGCCGCCGCCGCCTCGTCGAGCGCGCCGTCACCGTGGAGATGGACGGCGGCGAGCTTCACATCGAATGGCGCCGCGCCGACTGCCACGTCCTGATGACCGGCCCGGTGGCCGTGGAGTTCACCGGCCGCCTGCCCGAGAGGGCCCAATGACCGGAGCGCGGGCTTCCAACCCGCTCTTATCC
>JBBRPN010000117.1:0-2401 GCA_038227925.1 Caulobacterales bacterium
CCTCGCCCACCCCGATCAGCTTGATCGGCGAATCCGAGGCCTGGGCGACCGGCACCAGCACACCGCCGCGGGCGGTGCCGTCGAGCTTGGTCATGACGAGGCCGGTGACGCCGATGGCGTTGCCGAAGATGTTTTCCTGGGCCAGCGCATTGCGTCCCACGGTGGCGTCGAGGACCAGCAGCACCTCATGGGGGGCCCGCGGATCGAGCTTGCGCAGGGAGCGGATCATCTTGGTCAGTTCGTCCATCAGCCCCTGCTTGTTCTGCAGCCGCCCGGCGGTGTCGATGAGGAGCACGTCATAGGCCTCCGCCCTCGCCCGCTCCAGGGCGTCCCAGACCAGGCCCGCCGCGTCGGCCCCGTTGGGGCGGCGGATGACGTCGGCCCCGGCGCGCTGCGCCCACACGGCGAGCTGCTCCACCGCCGCGGCGCGGAAGGTGTCGCCGGCCGCCACCAGCACCCTGGCCCCGCGCGCGGTCAGGTCGGCGGCGATCTTGCCCAGGGTGGTGGTCTTGCCCGAGCCATTGACGCCGATGAAGAGGACCACGAAGGGGCGCGGTCCGCCAAGGGGATCGAAGCGGCCCTGGCGCGGGATCAGCTCGGCGGCCACGGCTTCGGCGAGGGCCTCCTTGACTTCGTCCTCGGTGGAGGACCGTCCGAACCGCTGGGCCCCGAAGGCGGCGGCGATGCGCGCCGCGGCGTGGGGGCCGAGGTCGGCCTCGATCAACATCTCCTCGAGGGCGTCGAGCTGGGCCTGATCCAGCGGCTTGGCGATCAGAGCCTTGGTGACCTGCTCGGTGACCTGGCGGGAGGATCGCGCGAGGCCGTCGGTCAGCCGCTGGAGCCAGCCTCGCTTGGGTTCGGTCATGGGCGGGGTGTGTAGCGGAGGGGTCGCGTGGGCGGTAGGGGGCGCTACGCCACGAACGCCACGCGACCGTCGTGGCCGGTGACGGTCGCGGCGATCACGGCGCCGGGGGCGGCGTCGCCGGTGAAGGCGAGTTGGGTATAGTCCTCGGCCCGGGCCTGGCCCGGGCGCTCGACCAGGGCGCGGACGCGGCGGCCGACCTGGCGATCCAGGTGGCGGGCGAGGGCCGCGTCGCCGGCGGCGCGCAGGCGGGCGGCGCGGTCCTTAACGACAGCGCCCGGGACCTGGGGCATGCGGGCGGCCGGGGTTCCGGGGCGGGGGCTGTAGGGAAAGACGTGGAGGAAGGCGAGTACTGCCTCTTCCACGAAGGCGAGGGTGTTCTCGAACGCCGCCTCGCTCTCGGTGGGAAAGCCGGCGATGAAGTCGGCTCCCAGGGCGATGTCGGGGCGGGCGGCGCTGAGGCGCGCGGTCAGGGCCAGGGCCTGGCCGCGCGAATGGCGGCGCTTCATGCGCTTGAGGATCAGGTCGTCGCCGGACTGCAGCGACAGGTGCAGGTGCGGCATCAGGCGCGGCTCGCGGGCCACGGCGGCCAGCAGTTCGGCGTCGATCTCGGCGGCGTCGATGGAGGAGAGGCGCAGGCGGGGAAGCTCGGGGACTTGGTCGAGGATGAGTTGCACCAAGTGGCCGAGCGTCGGCGCGCCGGGCAGGTCGGCGCCCCAGCTGGTGAGATCGACGCCGGTCAGCACCACCTCGGCGCACCCCGCCCCGGCCAGGGCGCGAACGCGGTCGACCGCAGTCTCGGCCGGGGTGGACCGCGAATTGCCGCGCCCGAAGGGGATGACGCAGAAAGTGCAGCGGTGATCGCAGCCGTTCTGGATCTCCACATAGGCGCGGACCCGCCGGCCGTCGGCCGGCTCGGGGGCGCGGGCGCGGCGGCCGACGGCCGGGCCGGGGGCGAGGGCGGCGGGGCGATGCGCCATGACGTCGCCGACGTGGACGCCGCTTCTGGCGAGGGCGCCGGGGGCGGCCTTGTCGGCGACGCCCAGGACCAGATCGACCTCGCCCATGGCGGCGAAGGCGGCGGGGTCGATCTGGGCCGCGCAGCCGGTGACGACGAGGCGCGCGTCCGGCCGCGCGCGGGCCGCCTTGCGGATCGCCTGACGCGCCTGGCGCACCGCCTCGCCGGTCACCGCGCAGGTGTTGAAGATGACCGCGTTTTCCACCCCCTCGGCGGCGGCGCGCGCCGCGATCGCCTCGGATTCGCAGGCGTTGAGCCGGCACCCGAAGGTGACCACCTCGACCTCGGAGCGCGGGCTTCCAGCCCGCACCTTGGATAAGAGCGGGCTGGAAGCCCGCGCTCCGGTCATTGGGCCCTCTCGGGCAGGCGGCCGGTGAACTCCACCGCGACGGGGCCGGTCATCAGGACATGGCGATCGCTTTGGCGCCATTCGATGTGGAGTTCGCCGCCGTCCATTTCCACGGTGACGGCGCGATCGGCGAGCCGGCGCCGGCAAGCCGCCACCACGGCGGCGCAGGCCC